>JAFZAE010000188.1 GCA_017548385.1 Prevotella sp. | reverse complement strand
AGATTATTATTTTAAATATGGATATTTGGATTGTTCTTAAGTTGTTGGGAGCGTTAGCACTCTTGATGTATGGCATGAAGTCGATGAGTGAGAGTTTGCAGAAATTGGCGGGTCCTCAGTTACGACATGTCTTGGGAGCAATGACCACCAATCGTTTTACGGGAATGCTCACGGGTATGTTTGTCACGGCAGCTGTGCAAAGTTCCACCGCTACGACATTGATGACAGTGTCGTTTGTGAATGCGGGATTACTCACCTTGATCCAGGCCATCAGTGTCATCATGGGTGCCCATATCGGTACTACTGTCACTGCGTGGATTATGAGTTTGGGATTCTCGTTCAACATCACCGACTTTGTCTACCCGGCCTTTTTCTTAGGAATCATATTGATATACATGAAGAAGCATCGCATTATCGGTGACTTTCTTTTTGGTGTGGCTTTCCTCTTCCTCGGTCTTGGTACTTTGAAGGAAACGGGCTTCAGTTTGATGGAAGACCCAGAGACAAAGGATGCCATACAGGCTTTTTTCCTGAATTTCAATGAGCCAAATTTCTGGAATTCCTTCTTTTTCCTATTCATGGGTACCGTGTTGACGCTTTGTGTGCAGTCATCGGCAGCCATCATGGCCATTACGATGACGCTGTGTTCCGCAGGGGTACTGCATATCGACCAGGGTATCATGCTGGTTTTGGGAGAGAATATCGGTACGACTATCACTGCCAATATCGTGGCATTAGGTGCCAACACGATGGCACGAAGGGCTGCCTTTGCCCACCTGAGCATCAACGTGCTCGGTGTGACATGGGCACTGATTCTGCTACAGCCTTTTGTCAACTTGGTTTGTTCGATGGTTGGATACGACCGTACACTGACGGACCCCTCTGCAGCCGGCTATGCTGCCAACCTGGCAAAAATTGCCGTGGTGCTGGCAACGTTCCATTCGGCATTTAACGTCACCAATACATTCCTTCAGATATGGTTTATCCCCTATATTGAGCGTTTCGTTTGTTGGGTAATAAAGTCAAAGAAAAATGTGGAAGAGGAGGAAGACTTCCGTCTGCATTTTATTACCTCGGGTTTGATGAAAACACCAGAATTGTCGGTCCTGGAGGCTCAGAAGGAGATACGCTCTTTTGCCGACCGTATGCAGCGGATGTTTGGCATGGTACGTGAACTGCTTATAGAAAAAGATGAACAGAAATATAACAAACTGTTTACACGTATCGAGAAATATGAGGGCATTTCCGATAATATGGAGTTGGAGATTGCCAAGTATCTTGACCAAGTGTCGTCGGCACATCTGAGTGATGAGACAAAAGGAAAGATACGCGCCATGCTACGTGAAATCTCTGAATTGGAAAGTATCGGAGACTCTTGTTACAACATGGCTCGTACCATCAATCGAAAAGTATTGAGTAAGAAGGAACATTTCAATGAAAGCCAATACCAACATCTGCATCAGATGATGGAACTAACCAATACGGCACTCTCGCAGATGAATATGCTGATGTCTGGACGCAAAGAGGCCTTTGATGTGAATCGCACGTTTAATACCGAGAATGAGATTAACAACTACCGCAACCAGCTCAAGAGTCAGAATATCAATGATGTCAACGACCATAAATATACCTATGGTGTGGGAACTATCTACATGGACCTCATCAGTGAGTGCGAGAAACTGGGTGACTATGTAGTCAATGTGGTCGAGGCACGTATGGGTATGCGTCAGAAGTGGGCTTAATCTTCAATTTTCAATATCTTATACAGTTCCTTCATACCTTCTGAGGCACCTTTCTTGATATGTGTTACGCCTTTTGAGAAACTAGCGTTGACATCAGCTGGGTCAATCAAATAGACGGGGCAGTTGGCAGGGGCATAGTGCAGCAGTCCGGCGGCGGGATACACCACTAATGAGGTGCCTATCACCACGAAAATGTCGGCAGTCATTGCCTCCTGGGCGGCTGGCTCTATCATCGGTACAGCCTCATTGAAAAACACGATGTGGGGGCGAAGCAGAGAACCATCACCAGCTTTAGTACCCACGGGAACCTCGGGGTTGTCGGCGGTGAGTTCCTGGATATAACGTGAATCGTAAGGGTCGATGCTCGAACAGACTTTCATCAGTTCGCCATGCAGATGGATGACATGATGACTGCCTGCCACTTCGTGCAAGTTGTCCACATTTTGTGTGATGACCGTCACATTGTAATAATTCTCAAGTTTTGCTACCAATTTATGGCCCTCATTAGGCTTTACACCGACGTTTTTCTTGCGTAGCATATTATAAAACTCAGTCACATAGGCTGGGTCGCGCACCCATCCTTCGTGGGTAGCTACTTTCGACACGGGGTAGTTTTCCCAAAGGCCATCAGCATCGCGAAAAGTCTTCAAACCACTTTCCACAGACATGCCGGCACCAGTTAATACAACAATTTTTTTCATGATGTTTGTTTTTTTAGTTGACAAGTAAACAAGAATTATATAGTTGACAAGTAAACAAGTTGACAAGTTGACGAGTTATTTGTGTAGGAGTTTGGGAGTTTGGACAATACTTTGGTAGTTGCGGGAGTAATCTCTCACCTCTTATTTCTCACCCCTAACTTCTAATTCCGTCTCTCATCGTTTACCTCTATTTTTCGTTAACAATGTACAAAAATAGTGTTTTTTCACCGAACAACCTAACTATTTCACATATTTATTTGTACCTTTTAATAAGTTACTCCATCTCAGCATAAAAAAACAATCCGTTATTTTTGTTCTGCTCTCGATTTATTCGTAACTTTGCCGCAAATTTTCAAAAGCATTAATTATTAGCAGTTTATAACAGACAGTTTTTATGACGAAAGATGTAAGTTATGCCCTGGGCTTGGGCATTGGACACCAGTTGGCACAGATGGACGCCAAAGACCTTAGTGTGGAAGATTTCGCAGCAGCCATCAAAGATGTGCTGGAAGGCAAAGAGTTGAGAATGTCGAATCGTGAGGCTCAACGTATAGTAGAAGATTTTTTCAAGGAAAAAGAAAGTGCAAAAATGGCTGAGCAGGCAGCAAAAGGAAAAGTTGTTCGTGAAGCCGGTGAGAAATATTTAGAGAACAATGCCAATCAAGAGGGTGTTATTACACTACCCAGTGGTTTGCAATACAAGGTGCTCCGTGAAGGCAATGGTCGCAAGCCCAAAGCTACCGATGAGGTGGTATGCCATTATGAAGGATTCCTTGTAGATGGTACCGTCTTTGACAGCAGTTTCCAGCGTGGTGAACCCGCATCATTTCCTCTCAACCAGGTCATTACTGGATGGACTGAGGGTCTGCAGCTGATGCAGGAGGGTGCCAAATATCGTTTCTTTATCCCTTGGCGATTAGGATATGGAGAAAGTGGTGCAGGTTCGCTCATTCCTCCCTATTCAGCCCTCATCTTCGATGTAGAATTGATAGAGGTTAAATAAGAGACTTTAAGCGTTTGTGCTATAAATACTATAGATACTATAGATACTATAGATACTATAGAAACTATAGCCCCCCCAAAAAAACAACAAA
The DNA here is from genome assembly GCA_017548385.1 of Prevotella sp. Taxonomy (GTDB): domain Bacteria; phylum Bacteroidota; class Bacteroidia; order Bacteroidales; family Bacteroidaceae; genus Prevotella. The sequence goes on along the minus strand of JAFZAE010000188.1, from coordinate 36,774 downwards.
TATAACAATAAAAACAACAATGAAGAAAATTTTATTTTTTGCAGCTGTGGCAGCTATGGTTCTGACCACAGCATCATGTAACAAAAGTTACAAGGCTGATTTGAAAACAGACATCGACTCTTTAAGTTATGAATTTGGTGTTGGTACTGGTAGCCAACTGAAGCAGATGATGGCACAACAAGGTGTTGACACCATGTATATTGAGGATTTGATGGATGGTATCAGAGATGGTATCAAGGCACAAGGAAATGAGAAGAAGAGAGCATACGTGATGGGTTTGATGGCTGGACTTCAAAGTGCTGACCAAATCAATGAGAATCTTTTGATGGGTAGCAAGAATGATAAAATCTCCTTTAAAAATTTCATGGCAGGTTTGAATGATGGTAGCAAACATAACTTCAAGACGTTTGATCCCAACAAGGACTATCAGAAGTTCCAGGAGCAGGCAATGATGATTCAAGCAAAAATGAAGGAGAATATCAAGAAAGAAAACGAGGACTTTTTGAAAGAATATGCCAAGGGTAAGGACGTGAAGAAATTGCCTTCAGGCGTCGTATATAAAGTGCTGAAAGAAGGCAAGGGTGCTCTTCCCACAGACTCTTCAGAAGTCACCTTTAAGTATGAAGGCAAGACTATCGACGGCAAAGTGTTCGACAGCAACATGGACGGCGAGTCTGTGACAGCTACTCCAAGAGAGTTTATCCCCGGTATGGGTGATGCCCTGAAGAATATGCCTGCTGGTTCGAAATGGGAAATCTGCATTCCACAAGACCAGGCATATGGTGAGCAAGGTGGTGGTGGCAAAATCAAGCCATTCTCAACATTAATCTTTACTGTTGAAGTTGAAAAGGTTGAGGAAGCCAAACCTCAGGTTCAGATGCCACAAGGTGAAAATGTCGTTCCCGAGACCGTAAAATAATCATCATTCACGATGAAAAGGATTATCATTTTGGCACTCGTCATTATGGCGGGTGCCACTTTTAACCTTGCGAATGCGCAGGATAAAAAGTCGAAGAAGAAAAAGAAGGGAGAGGTGACAGCTATCACCCCTGTTATCCCTGTCACAGCTGAGCCAGTGCAACTCGTAAGTGATGTTGATTCACTCAGTTATGCTGTGGGATTGGTGAACGGTGGCGACTTGCTCGCATTTCTTAATAACCAGGGTGTCGATACGACTTATGTCAATGATATTAAACGAGGCTTCATAGATGCCGCCAATATCAGCCCAGATAGTCCCGAGGCAGCTTATTTTTTTGGGGCACATCTCTTTTTGGATTTCTCCAACCGCATCAACAAAGGAATATTTTCAGGTGATTCCATTCATCACGTTTCGACGAAACATTTGTTGGCTGGTGTGTTCGATGGTGTTGACCACAATTACAAGTTGATGTCTGTCGATGGCATAAAACCCAAAATCGATGAGATGGCCGGTCGGATGCACGAGAAAATCATGATGGAAAAATATGGTAAGAATATCAGAGAAGGCAAAGACTTCTTAGAACTCAACGCCAAGGCTCCAGGAGTGAAAGTGTTACCTAGCGGACTACAATATAAAGTGTTGCGTGAGGGAACAGGAGCAGTGGCTACCACTTCCGACCAAGTGACAGTACATTATGAGGGCAAACTTATTAATGGTACTGTGTTTGACAGTTCATATGAGCGGGGAGAACCTGCAAAATTCCGTCCCACCCAGGTTATCAAGGGATGGACAGAGGCACTTACCATGATGCCAGAGGGCAGTATGTGGGAACTCTATATTCCCGAGAATCTGGCATACGGTGACCGCGACAGCGGCCCCATTCCACCATACTCCACATTGATTTTCAAAGTGGAAGTCATCAAGGTGGGGGATAAATAAGTTCCTTGAATTGCAAGTTGACGAGTCGACAAGTAAACAAGTTATTCCTACTTGCTATTACCTTGTCAACTCGTCAACTTGTTTGCTTGTCAACTAAAAAACTCGATTTTTTGCCTATTTGGTGTTATTTTTCCAGAAAAATGTTGCTTGTTTCATATAGATTGCGTATTTTTGCTTTCAAATTGTCAACACAGAAACATCAGGGGTGCAAGAGTCTGATATGAACGCAATGGTTCCACCTCTAGTAAACACTCAAAATACCCAAGAAAATGGCATTGGAAAAAATCGACAATCTGGACAAGAAAATTCTTGGTATACTATCGAAAAATGCCCGTATACCATTTAAGGATGTGGCTGCAGAATGCAATGTTTCGCGTGCAGCCGTACATCAGCGTGTACAACATCTCATCGAAGGAGGCATCATCACAGGAAGCGGCTTCGATGTCAATCCCAAGAGTCTCGGCTACCACACCTGCACGTATGTAGGCATTACACTCGAGCGTGGCAGTATGTACCGAAAGGTCTGTGAGCGGCTCCTGCACATCCCCGAAATCGTGGAATGTCATTTCACCACAGGTCCTTATACTATGCTGGTGAAACTTTATGCCCGTGACAACGAACAACTCATGGAGTTGCTCAACGACCAGTTGCAGAGTATACCCGGTGTTGTCGCCACAGAGACACTTATCTCCTTAGAGCAAAGCATCAAGAGAGAAATACCTGTAAAATGTGAGGATATCAATACAGACTAAAGAAAATGAGTTTTTTTGACCTCAATTCACACCTTGACAGCATATATGCCTCATATCCAGAGGCAAAAAGAAGACCTATCATAGGTATCACATCCAATTTCAACGATGGTGAAGCAACCATGGCAAGGGTCTATTACCAACAGGTAGTAGATGCCGGAGGGACACCTGTGCTTATGCCACCAGTGGCCGACAAAGATGTCATAATCAACACACTCGACATCATTGACGGACTGCTGCTCACAGGTGGAGCAGACTTCAATCCTTTGTGGAATGGTGAGGAACCATCTCCTTCGCTTCATCGCATCAATGCCACACGAGATCTGCCAGAGCTACTCACTATACGTCTGGCCTACAACAGACAGATACCAATTTTGGGCATCTGCAGGGGAATACAGGCATTAGCCGTAGCACTTGATGGACATGTTATGCAGGATATTGATGCAGGGGAAAACACACTTGCCACCCCCGTGGAAGTGGTTGATAAGAAAAAGTCTAAGCGGAGCGAGCAAGATGCCGCACCCGTGACAAAACCCATGCGTATCAAGCATGCGCAAAATGGCGACCGCAACTTGCTCTCACATAGTGTGAAGGTGGAAAAAGATAGTGCATTGTATAGAATATACAAGAGTGAGAAACTGTATGTCAACTCATTTCATCACCAGGCAGTGGACAACGTTGGAAAGCGGTTCCGCGTAACAGCCACGGCACCCGATGGCGTGATAGAGGCGATGGAGAGCAATGAGTTTAAGCCCATTATGGGTGTGCAGTGGCATCCTGAGTGTATGGAGCAGGAGGGCTTGCCTTTGTTCTCATGGCTTGTGGCACAGGCAAGTAATTTCCGTCTGGCCAAGTCAATCCATGACCGCATACTCACCCTTGACACCCACTGTGACACACCGATGTTCTTCCACGAGGACATCAAGTTCGATCAGCGTGACCCCCGAATTCTCGTCGACCTGCATAAGATGACTGAAGGGCGGCAAAATGCCGTGATTATGGCTGCCTATCTGCCACAACCCAAGATGGGCGAGTCCTTCTCGTCGAAAGTTGCTTTCGATGTGAATACGCCTATGGAATATGCCGATTTCATCTTCGACAAAATAGAGGCCATTGTTCGCAGCAACCGCAAATATGTCAGCCTTGCCCGTACACCGGCAGACCTTTATGAGGATAAGCGGAAGGGAAGGAAGTCTATCATGTTTGGCATAGAAAATGGTATCGCACTCAACCATGATGTGGCCAATGTAAAACATTTCGCACAAAGAGGAGTGGTTTATATTACCCTTTGCCATAATGGCGACAACGACATCTGCGATAGCGCCAAGGGTTGCGATACCAACAATGGTGTCAGCAAGTTTGGTGAGAAAGTCATCCGGGAGATGAACCGCAACGGTATGATGGTAGACCTTAGTCATGCCAATGAGCGTAGTTTCTTTGATGCTTTGGAAATCAGCAAGATGCCTATCGTATGTAGCCATAGCAGTTGCAGGGCATTGTGCGATGTGCCCCGTAACCTCACCGATGAACAGTTGCGTGCCTTGGCACAAAAGGGTGGTGTGGCGCATATCACTCTGTATCCTGGTTTCCTTCGTACTGACGGTGAGGCCACCATTCGCGATGCCATCGAACATCTCAACCATGCTGTGCGGGTGATGGGCATAGACCATGTGGGATTGGGCACAGACTTCGATGGCGATGGTGGTGTACGAGGACTGGCAAGTTCTTCCGAGATGTTGAATTTCACCTTGGCATTGTTGAAAAATAAATATAGTGAGAGGGACATCCAGAAAATATGGGGTGGCAACTGGCTCCGAGTAATGGCGCAAGTACAAAGTGTAATTGATTAAATGATGACAAAAACAATAAGAATACTGGGGTGTGTCGCATTGGCATATTTAATGCTCACGGCGGCTTCTTGTAAAAAGAAAAACGAGGTGGTTGTGACATCGGATGAAATTGGCACCCCCGTGGGACCCAATTTTAATGCTGACAGCGCATATGCTTACTGTGCTGCACAGTGTGAGTTTGGACCACGTATTATGAACAGCGATGCCCATGAGAAATGTTGTAAGTGGATTGTGGAGAAATTCACTCAGATGGGATGTGAGGTGGAACAGCAGAAAGCAGCTCTGACGGGCTATGACGGCACAATGCTCAATTCCACCAACATCATTGCGCAATATCGTCCTGATGCCACAAAGCGCATCCTGCTTTGCGCACACTGGGACAGCAGACCATGGGCCGACAACGATCCCGACTCTGCCAACTGGCGTAAGCCTGTCATGGCTGCTAATGATGGTGCCAGTGGCGTGGCTGTCATGCTTGAGGTGGCAAGACTATTAAGTCTCACCGACAGCCTCGACTTGGGTGTCGACTTCGTGTGCTTTGATGCAGAAGACTGGGGAATACCTCAGTGGGAAAACCGCAACGATGAAAAGTCATGGGCACTGGGATCACAGTATTGGGCCCAAAATTTTCATTTCAAGAGTGCTAAACCCATGTTTGGCATCCTGCTCGATATGGTGGGCGGACAAGGAGCAAGTTTCTATCAAGAAAGCATCTCTATGAAATATGCTTCCGACATAGTAAGAAAAGTGTGGGATGCTGCAGCAACAGTGGGATATGCTTCGTATTTCTTGCGTGAACCGGGAGGGTATATCACCGATGACCATGTGCCAGTGAATCAAGCAGGCTTAAAGACTATCGATATCATTCCTTGTTATCCCAATTGCCAGGCTAGTTCGTTCGGTCCCACATGGCATACCGTATACGATGATATGCAACATATTGATTCCAATACACTGAGGGCTGTGGGACAGACGCTCATACAGGTGATTTTCTCTACAGCGAACGAATAACCATCATTACAACTGACCGGCTTCAACCAGAAGCACAACCCGCTCGGTAAGGCGGTCAGTACCCTTGGGGTCGTAGCCTTTTTTCAGACTCGCGCCAAATGTCCAGGCAAATGCCTGCCAAAAACCGGCACGGATAGGCCCCATAAAGGCATTTACAATATCAAACGAGGTGGAGTTGCATTCGCGGTTCACCAATTTGATGAGTAGTTTACCCTGTGAGTAGGTGAGTTTCTTCATGCGAGGTTTGTATTTTTCATAGATGTCTTTTTCTACCCGTTTCATATGCTCATCGCGAGCGCGTTTGTCGGGCAAAGTTTGTAAGTATTCGTAGGTCTCAATAATAATGTCGTGTGCTTCCTTGGCAATGGGGAGCACTTTTTTTACATTGTAAACCAAACGGTTGTATGCCTTGCGTTGTTTCTCGGTTTTTAATTCAATCGAGGGATATATATAAACATTGCTCATTTCCATGAACAACACACTGTCGCCGTCGAGGATGGCACGTGCAACCTTAGCCTTGGGAATCATAGTGGGGTTAGCCATATCCACCTCACGGTCTTCGGGGTTGACGTGAGAACTGCCTGTCTGAGCCATGGAAATACTGGCCGTCCAGCAGAATAATAGGATGAGAAATAATCTGATGCTCATTCGGCGGCAAAGATAGTGCAAATCGAGATAAATGCAAAATAAAAGTACATTTAATTTTCATTTACGAGATGCCGCCTATCTTATGAAAAGATAGTGCAAAATTTCGATTTAGTGAATGAAAAGGAATGTATTTCTTTTCTGAGCGTGAGAAATTTATCAAAATCGAGAGAAATGCAAAATAAAAGCACAATTTATTTTCATTTACGAGATGCCGCCTATCTTATGAAAAGATAATGATAATTTTGTAAACTCAGTTTGGCAAAAGCAAGTAAAAATGTCAGAGATTTAGTTAACTTTCTTTTAAAAAAGATTGCACGCAGCGATTTTTGTGTGCAAACGTTTGGTTTTAGATTGAATTTTACTAACTTTGCAGTCGCTTTCAGTAGGATTAAGTTTTTTATATAAAATATTTACAAAATGGCAAAGTTTGATAAGTCAGTTTTAAGCAAGTACGGTATTAAAGGTACTACAGAAGTGATTTACAACCCTTCCTACGAACTTCTTTTCGAGGAAGAGATGAAGAAAGATCTCACAGGTTATGACAAAGGTCAACTTACAGAATTAGGCGCTGTCAACGTGATGACAGGTGTCTATACTGGTCGCTCGCCTAAAGACAAGTTCATCGTAGTAGATGAGAACTCCAAGGACACTGTATGGTGGACAACCGATGAGTACAAGAACGACAACCATCCCGCAAGCATGGAAACATGGAATGCTGTCCTTGACCTTGCTAAGGATGAACTTTCAAATAAAAAGCTCTATGTGGTAGATGGTTTCTGCGGTGCCAACAAAGATACTCGCATGAAAGTTCGCTTCATCATGGAAGTGGCTTGGCAGGCACATTTTGTTACCAATATGTTTATCCGCCCCGTCAATGAGGAGGAGTTGGATCAGGAGCCTGACTTTGTAGTTTTCAATGCTTCAAAGGCAAAGGTGAAGAACTACAAGGAACTGGGTCTTAACTCTGAGACAGCTGTGGTATTCAATGTGACCAGCCGTGAGCAGGTGATTATCAACACATGGTATGGTGGTGAGATGAAGAAGGGTCTCTTCTCAATGATGAACTACTACCTGCCTCTGAAGGGTATCGCCGCTATGCACTGTTCTGCCAATACCGATATGAACGGTGAGAACACCGCTATCTTCTTCGGTCTCTCCGGCACAGGCAAGACCACACTTTCCACCGACCCGAAACGTCTGCTTATCGGCGACGACGAGCATGGATGGGACGACACTGGTGTGTTCAATTTCGAAGGTGGCTGCTATGCCAAGGTCATCAATCTTGACAAGGAGAGTGAGCCTGATATCTACAACGCTATTCGTCGCAATGCACTGTTGGAGAATGTCACAGTGGATGCAGAAGGTAAGATTGACTTTGCAGACAAGAGCGTCACAGAGAACACTCGCGTGAGCTATCCTATCGAACACATCGAGAAGATTGTGAAGAATGTGAGCCCCATCAGTGCTGGTCCCGCTGCCAAGCAGGTAATCTTCCTCTCTGCCGATGCTTTCGGCGTGTTACCTCCAGTGAGCATCCTTACCCCAGAGCAGACAAAATACTACTTCCTCTCTGGCTTTACAGCTAAATTGGCTGGTACAGAGCGTGGTATCACAGAGCCTACTCCCACCTTCTCGGCTTGTTTCGGACAGGCATTCCTCGAGTTGCACCCCACAAAGTATGCTGAGGAACTGGTGAAGAGAATGGAGGCCAATGGTGCCAAGGCCTATCTGGTGAACACAGGTTGGAATGGTACAGGCAAGCGTATCTCCATCAAGGATACTCGCGGTATCATCGATGCCATCCTCGATGGCAGCATCAACACCGCTCCTACCAAGAAGATTCCATACTTCGACTTTGAAGTTCCCACAGAACTCCCCGGTGTCGATACCAATATCCTCGACCCACGCGACACATATGCTGACCCCAATGTATGGGAGGAGAAAGCAAAAGACCTCGCAGGGCGTTTCATCAAGAACTTCGTGAAATACGAAGGAAATGAAGCCGGTAAAGCTCTCGTAGCTGCTGGTCCAAAACTGTAAATGGTGAAATTATCTATAATTTCTGCCCCGGCGACATGATGTCACCGGGGCAGAAGTATTTTTATAAGTTGACAAGTCGACAAGTTGACAAGTAAACAAGTTGTTACTCGTTTAACTGACAAGTAACGACGAGTTATTTTTATATGCAAATAACTTGTCAACTTGTCAACTCGTCAACTTGTTTACTTGTTAACTATAATTTCCTTTTTGACCTATATCAAATAATTGCCTATTTTGAGAAAAAACAAAGAAAAAGATTTGTGTGTGCGCAAACAGTGCAGTAATTTTGCATCGTGTTCGTGAGAATACTTTTCATTAGGTTAGTAGTTTGATAGATTTAAGGTAAAGATTATGTTATTAGATTTAGAGACAACGATATTGTTGGCGATGGTTGTCGTTTCGACCATTCTAAGTGTCATAGCATTAGTAAAGACCAACATTCGTTGAATTGTTTTCAGGAGGCCGGTATGAGTGATTCATGTCGTCCTCTCTTTTTTTGTATGGGTTTTAGACTGGAAGTTCAGGAGTGGCAGTCGTAGGGGCATACAAAAATGGTTTTTAGATGGCGCAATGGTAATGTCCACCCCCAAAAATTCAATAACTCAAAAACTCATTAACTTAAAAACTCAAACAACTATAGTCATAAAATCTTTAAAGTCCTTAAAAAAACGTCATTAATTCCATAAATAACATAATAAAACGCTTAAAACACGTTTTATTTACGGATTTCTGCGTAAATTTGCAGTCTAAAATCGTGAAGTAAGGTGTACGGTGCTGCTTTTGCGAGGCAATCGCAGGGTGGTGGGCGTATACTTTACGTTTGACCTTACAATAAAATAAACTAATGATCAGGATATTCAGATCTTCCGGAATGTTGCAAATCGCCCTGCTGATGATAGCGGTGCTGACATTCTCATCCTGTCTGAAAGACGATGAGGATGAAGTGGTTTATCCCAGTGATGCAGCCATTGTAGCTTTTTCACTCAATGATTTCAATAAGACTGTTACGACCACCTCTTCTACGGGTGCCGACAGTACGTATAAGACTACTGTGACAGGTAGCACTTATCGTTTCTATATCGACCAAGTGAATCGTAAAATCTACAATGCTGACTCGTTACCATATGGTAGCGACGTGACTCGTCTGCTGTGTAATATTTCCAGTCTCAACTCTGGTACGGTGGTCATTAAAAGTCTGATTAGTGACTCTCTATTCTATTATAGCAGCACCGATTCCATCGACTTTTCCTCACCACGCCAGATGAGTGTCTATTCCCTTGATGGAACAACCCATGTGGATTATGAAGTAAAAGTAAATGTGCATCAAGAGCAGGCAGACGTCTTCAATTGGAGCAGCAAGCCCTCTATGGAACTTTTTGCCAGTGCACAGGCTTTGCGGATGTATAATCTAAATGGAAAGATGTTTGTCTTTGCATCCTATGGCACTACAGCAGCTATCTATTATTGTAATGAAGACGGAACGGGGGAATGGTCTTTTGCCACTCCCAATTTCAACACACCAATACCTGCTGAGGCGGTGGACAATGTCGTGGCTACCGACGAGGCACTCTATATGTATTTCAATGATTGGCTGATGAAGTCGACTGACGGTTCAGAATGGGCAATAATGGCTGAACCACAATTGTTACGTTTGGTGGCTGCCGATGCCAAAACGCTCTATGCATTGAGCGAAGAGTTACAGTTGATAAGCTCCACCGATGAAGGAAAGACATGGAAAGTGGAATCACTTGACACAGATGCCTCTTTGTTGCCAACAGAGGGTATTTCCTATTGCCGTGTTCCATCCAGAGTGAATTCTTCTACCGAGAATGTGGTCATCGCAGGCTCACGCTCTACGCAAGACTTTTTCGGTGACCTTACCACCATGGTGTGGAGCAAGGTGTCGGAATATGCTGAGAATAGCCGTCAGAACACATGGATGTATGTCTGTGAGAATGATGTGGACGAGTTTATACTGCCTAGGTTGTCACGAATCTCCCTCGCCTGCTGGAAGAACGGCATTCTGGCTCTTGGAGGCAATGGGCTCGGTGCATGTGAAGAAGAAGGATTCTCTCGCTTCTATTATAGCATGGACGGCGGCATCTATTGGCTCAAGAGTAGTGACATCTCACTGCCAACGGGATTTTCCGCCACCTCTTGCTCTATAGCCACTACCAGTCAGCAGAACATCTGGATAGTTTGTGGAGGCAGCGGACAAGTGTGGTTTGGCAGAATGCTCGGTGAGGACAGTGTCGACCAGAAGCGCTTTACGGAATAATATGAAAAGAATACTTTGTACCATCCTGATTCTACTGTCCGCAGTCTGCATGCGGGCACAGGGTGATGTGGAGTATCTAATGGAAGTTGGAGGAGGACTAGGTTTGATGTCGTACGAGGGTGACTATAATGGGAACATCTTGCATGACCTGCAGCCAACAGCTTCTGTACTCTTCCGGCGAAATATTAATCCCTATCATGGGTTTAGGCTCAACCTGGGATTAGGCAAAATGAAAGGTTCCTCGGCAGACGTGGAGACATATTATCCGGGATTGAATGAGAAACCTTATACCTTCAGCAATATGTTGGTGGACTTATGTGCCACCTATGAATATAATTTTTGGCCTTATGGCACCGGTCGTGAATATCGTGGTGCAAAACGGCTCACACCGTTTGTCTTTGGTGGACTGGGAACAGTATTTGTAAAAACAAACAATGACAATGTGTTTACTGCATGTCTTCCCATAGGCTTTGGTGTGAAATACAAAGTAGCAGATCGTATGAACCTCGGTGTGGAGTGGGGTATCCATTTTACATTGAGTGATAAATTGGATGGAAGTCCTGACCCATACGGCATCAAGAGCAGTGGAGCATTTAAGAACACTGATTGCTACTCAGCGCTACGGGTGACACTCACTTACAGTTTCATGGCCAAATGTAGAACTTGTCACAACGAAGATGAATAAACTGGATATGAATAGAATACCTCAGCACATTGCCATTATCATGGATGGCAATGGACGCTGGGCATTGGAACAGGGAAAGCCCCGAAGTTACGGACATCAGGCTGGTGTGGATGCCGTGAGAAGGATTACTTCTGAGTGTACGCGCCTCGGAGTGAAATATCTCACACTCTACACTTTTTCCACAGAGAATTGGAGCCGTCCCATGGATGAGATTGCCTCGCTGATGAGTCTGGTGTTGTCATCATTAGAGGACGAGATTTTTATGAAAAACAATGTCCGTTTCAGGGTGATTGGCGAGATGGAACGCCTGCCGAAAGATGTACAGCAAAAACTACAGGAGACCATGGATCATACAGCAGGCAACACCACGATGCAGATGGTGGTAGCATTGAGCTATTCCTCCAGATGGGAAATTACACGTGCCGCAAGGATGATTGCCGAGGACGTCAGAGACGGGAAACTGAAAGCCGAAGATATCGATGAGGCACTGATCTCAAGTAGGCTCACCACAAATTTTATGCCCGACCCAGAACTGCTTATACGCACAGGTGCGGAGGTGAGAATTTCCAATTACCTGTTGTGGCAAATAGCCTATTCAGAGTTATATTTCTGCGATACATACTGGCCCGATTTTATGGAGGAAGACCTACACAAGGCCATTGAGGTGTATCAGAGCCGCCAGAGACGTTTCGGAAAAACCGAGGCACAGGTGGAAAAATAAGTAAATGTTCAATTTTCATGATGATAAGAATGAACAAGATAAGAAAATATCTTACGCTGATGGCCATCATACTGTGTGGTCTGCAGACAAGGGCACAGGAAATCATTGTCAATCCTGACATCACATATTCTGGTGTACCACGGTCGCTGACCATCGGCGGTATCACTGTCTCCGAAATCTCAGGATACGAGGATTTTGTGTTGATAGGCGTATCAGGACTTACTGTAGGACAGGAGATCTCGTTGCCAGGAAACGAGGTGACCGAGGCTGTCAAACGCTATTGGAGGCATGGACTCTTCTCAAAGGTGGCTATTTCGGCCGACTCTATTGTGGGCGACAAAGTTTATCTGTATATCGACCTCGATGTAAGACCCCGTGTGTCGACTATCAATTATATTGGACTGAAAAAGTCGGAGCGTGACGATATGGAGGCAAAACTCGGTATCATCAAGGGAGGTCAGGTGACACCCAACATTCTCGACCGTGCCAAAATTCTGGCCAAGAAATATTTTGATGACAAAGGTTACAAAAATGCCGAAATCAATATCCGTCAGCGTGACGATGTGGCCAATAAAAATCAGGTAATTCTTGATGTCGAAGTAGACAAAAAAGAGAAAATGAAGGTGCACGAGATTATCATCGACGGAAATGAAAAACTCACCGAAGGTAAAATCAAGGGAAAGATGTTCACCAAAGGTGCCTTCAGCAAAATACATGAGGCAGGAAAATTCTCCAATTTCTTTAAGTCGAAAAAATACACACCTGAACGATGGAAAGAAGACAAACAGCACCTCATAGAGAAATATAATGAATATGGCTATCGCGACGCTGCCATTATCGAAGATAGTGTATGGAACTACGACGACAAGCATGTTAATATATATATTAAGGTGGATGAGGGTCGCAGATACTATATCCGTAACATCAACTGGGTGGGTAATACCGTTTATCCCACCGATTACCTGAGCCGTGTGCTGGGTATGGAGAAGGGTGATGTATATAACCAGAAACTGATGAACAAACGCCTTACAGAGGATGATGACGCCGTAGGAAACAACTATTGGAACAATGGCTATCTTTTCTACCAGTTACAGCCAACAGAGGTGAATATCGTGGGCGACTCCATCGACTTGGAGATGCGCATCAGCGAGGGACAGCAGGCACGTATCAACCATGTCCGTATCATCGGAAACACACGACTCTATGAAAATGTCGTACGCCGTGAGTTGCGCACAAAGCCGGGTGACCTCTTCTCTAAAGACGCACTGATGCGTTCTGCACGTGAGTTGGCATCGATGGGGCATTTCGACCCAGAAAAGGTGGAACCCGACGTGAAACCAAATTATGAGGATGGGTCTGTGGATATCAACTGGAAACTGGAACAAAAGTCCAACGACCAAATAGAATTTTCACTCGGATGGGGACAGACAGGTGTTATTGGACGTGTTGGTCTGAAACTGAACAATTTCTCCATGCGTAACCTGTTTAACAAGAACAAAGAGCACCGTGGCATTATGCCTATTGGCGATGGTGAGGTGTTCTCGCTCGGAGCACAGACCAATGGTACTTATTACCAATCCTACAACCTTTCGTATTCCACAGACTGGTTCGGAAGCAAACGACCCATACAGTTCAGCGTCGGTGTCTATTATTCAAAGCAGACAGATATCAATAGCAACTATTATAACACCGCCTACAGATACAACTACTACAATTACCTCTATGGCGGATATGGCAGCAACTATTACACCAACTATGAGAGTTACTACGATCCCGACAAGTATGTGAAACTGATTGGTGCATCACTTGGATGGGGTAAGCGACTGCGCTGGCCAGACGATTATTTCACCCTTTCAGCATCAATTGCCTATACTCGGTATATGCTGAAAAACTGGAGATACTTCCTGATTACTTCGGGTAACTCCAACAATCTCAATTTCAATGTTGCTCTCAACCGTATCTCAACCGACAACCAACTCTTCCCACGTAGAGGTTCAGAATTTACCCTCTCACTATCTGTTACACCACCATGGTCGAAATGGGAAAACAAAGACTTCGAACATCTGGCTACAGATTATAGGTCGGCAACATATACCCAAGAACAGCAGGAGAAATACCGATGGGTGGAATATCATAAATGGAAATTCAAATCGAAGACCTATACTGCACTTACAGGAGGAACAAAATGCCTCGTGCTCATGACAAGGGTTGAATTGGGACTTTTAGGTTACTATAACAAATATAAGAAGTCGCCTTTCGAGACTTACTACATGGGTGGTGACGGTATGAGCGGATATTCCACTGGCTATGCAGAGGAAACCATCGGACTGCGTGGTTATGACAATGGTTCGCTCACACCATCGGGAGCCCCTGGTTATGCCTACGATAGATTGTCTCTAGAATTGCGCTATCCATTTATGCTGGGTAATACCACCATCTATGGACTGGGATTCCTGGAGGCGGGTAATGCATGGACAGATACTCGCGATTTCAATCCATTTGACATGAAACGTTCAGCAGGTGCTGGTGTACGTATCTTCCTGCCTATGGTCGGTCTGATGGGTATCGACTGGGCTTACGGTTTCGACAAAGTATGGGGCAATAAGGGTGGCTCCAACTTCCATTTCATCCTCGGACAAGAGTTCTAAACACCTATAGTTACTAAAAATAAAAACAACAAAGACATGAAAAAACTGATGATGACAAGCCTGATGGTGCTGATGGCACTGACAACGGCAAGCGCACAGAAATTCGCGCTAATTGACATGGAATACATCTTGAAGAATGTTCCGGCATACGAACGGGCCAACGAACAACTCAACCAGGTGTCTAAAAAATGGCAGGCAGAGGTGGAAGCTCTCAATACAGAGGCTGCTACCATGTATAAAAACTACCAGAACGAAGTGGTATTCCTCTCTGAAGAGCAGAAAAAGAAACGTCAAGAGGACATTATGAACAAGGAGAAGCAAGCAAGCGAACTCCGGAAGAAATACTTTGGACCAGAGGGAGAACTCTTTAAAAAACGTGAGAGCCTTATGGCTCCTATACAGGAGGAAATATACAATGCTGTCAAAGATATCTCTGAACTTAGAGGCTATTCCCTGGTGCTCGACCGTTCTGGAAATGGTGGCATTATCTTTGGCTCACCAAAGATTGACATTAGCAACGAGGTACTTGAAAAGCTGGGATATTCAAAGCCATAATTCATAGGCCATCTAATTTTTTTAGGAATTCTAGAATCCCTAGTATTCCTCGGAAATGATAATAAATCCTAATTTATTTTGCATTCCGCTCGGCTTGCATTATCTTTGCAGACGGATTGATTTGAAATCAGTAAATTATTTACAAATAAACAGAAACGTAGAAATGAAAAAACTATTTTTTATCTTGATGATGTTCGTTCCTGTGGCTACTTTTGCACAGAAATTTGGACATGTGGATACTCAGGCGATTATGCAATCGCTTCCCGAAGTTAGCCGTGTGAATGGCGAACTTGAGGCTCTTGCCAAACAATACGACAACGACTTGCAGGCTTCTCAGGCTGAATTGCAGCGCAAGGCCGAGGAGTATGACAAGAACAAGAGCACTATGAATGAGACCAAGCAGAAAGAGACAGAGCAGAGCCTCAATGATATGTATACACGTATTCAGCAGCAATATCAGCAAAACCAGCAGGATTTGCAGAAAGCTCAGCAGGACAAGCTCCAACCTATTATTAATAAGGTAAGGACTGCTATTGAGACAGTTGCCAAAACAGGTGGATATGTTTATATCATGGAGGTGGGTAGCGTGCTCTATATCAATGAGGCACTTAGCAAGGATGTCACAGCTGATGTGAAGGCCCAACTTGCCAAGATGAAGTAATTATCACTTATTTTTTAAAAAGGGCAGGCCATTGTGTCTGCCTTTTGTAAATTTATGGAGTTATGAGGAATAAAATTTTCATACTTTTTTTCACACTCCTGTTTCCCTTGATGATACAGGCACAGGTGAAATTTGGCTATCTGAGTTACGACCAGGCGTTACGCTCACTGCCGGAATACACCATGACCCAGGAGAATATGGCTGACCTGCGCTCAAAGTTTGATGCTGAGATGAAGTGTGTGGAGGAGGATTTCAACCGTAAGTATGAAGAATTCCTCGACGGGCAGCGTGATTTCGCACCTACCATCTTGCAGAAACGCCAGACCGAACTTCAGGAGATGCTTACACGTAATGTAGCTTTTAAGGCAGAGTCTGAGAAACTGCTACAACAAGCAGAGGTGGAAGCTATGGCTCCTTTGAGAGAGAAATTAAGGCAAGCTATCCAGAGAGTAGGTGCAGAGGGTGGCTATGCGTTCATCCTCAACACCGATGGTGACGCTTGTCCCTATATAGATCCAGAGATGGGTGAGGATGTGACATTAAAAGTTGCAGCGGCACTAAAATGAAAACACTCCCCAGTATACCAGGACCAATCGGGGTGTTCGACTCAGGTTATGGGGGTCTTACCATCCTTCATGGCATCCGTCAGTTGATGCCACACTATGATTTTATCTATTTGGGTGACAATGCCCGTGCTCCATATGGTGCACGATCGTACGAAGTGGTTTATGAATTTACGCGGCAAGCTGTGACACGTCTGTTTGAAATGGGATGTCATTTAGTAGTATTGGGATGTAATACTGCATCGGCCAAAGCTTTGCGCACAATTCAACAAAATGACCTGCCACAACTCGATCCTGAACGCCGCATTCTGGGTGTGATACGTCCTACTGCCGAGGTTATCGGAAAGTTAACCAAGAGTCGTCATGTGGGAATCCTCGCCACCGAGGGTACCATCAAGAGCGAAAGCTATAATATGGAAATAGCTAAGCTCTATCCGGATATCCATGTGACGGGAGTGGCATGTCCTTTTTGGACGCTGTTGGTGGAATACAATGAGGCGGACAGTCCTGGAGCCGACTATTTTGTGAAAAAGCGGATTGACCAGCTGATGATGCAAGACCCTGCTATCGATGCTGTAATCTTGGGATGCACACATTATCCCTTATTGATGCCCAAGATTGTGAAATACATTAATCCTGGGGTACGTATTGTGCCTCAGGGTGAATATGTGGCCGAAAGTCTGCGTCTGTATTTGGAGAAACATCCTGAGATGGAAGCCAAATGCACAAAAAATGGCAATGTGCATTACTATACCACCGAGAATGCTGAGAAATTTGAAGGTAGTGCCAGCATCTTCCTACACGAACAAATTAAAGCCGAAACAATTTCTTTAGGGTTATAGTATCTATAGATGTAATAGTTACTACAAAACTATAGATTCTATAGCCATTTAGCATCTATCAAGGATTTTTATTCTCCCAAAAGTCTTTTGCTCATATATCTGACAGGATACCATACAGCCAACCATCCCACGGCAATTACCGTGAAAAACACTATGACAATATCCCAGAAATGTACGCTGACGGGATAGGCATTGACAACAAACATACCATCGCTTTCACCTAATTTTACAAGGCCAAACGTCTGTTGCAGGTAACATAGCAACAGTCCCAACAAAACGCCTATTACTGCACCTGCCACGGTGATCATACGACCTTCAAGCATAAAGATTCCAGAGATTTGTTTATTGTTGGCGCCAAGGTTTCGCAGGGTAGCCACATCTTCTTTCTTGTCGATGATAAGCATCGAAAGTGAGCCGATGATATTAAAACAGGCCACGACAAGAATAAACGACAAAAAGATATAGGCGATGAATTTCTCGATATTCATAATTCTAAATGTCTCGGCCTGCTGCTCATAGCGGTCGAGCACTTCGTATTTGTCGCCTGCAATCTGGCGCATCGCTTTCTTGGTATTCTTGAGATTGCTGCCCTCTTTGAGTTTTAGTTCAAGAGATGATAACATACCTTGTTGTTGGAACAAACGCCTGGCGAAACCGATGGATGTAATCATGTAGTCGCGGTCGTATTTGGCCTGTTTCACAGCAAAGACAACACCCGGGGAAAGCAAGGAGTCTCTGACGAATGAAGACTCTGGGTCTGATAAATCGGGCTGTCCCTCACGAATGGGGGCATAGACCTGAAGATAATCAGGCCAGTAAGCGCCAAACCCCATCGATTGCGACAAACCGATGCCAGGTATACCAAAGTCGAGATTGGCCAAATGTAGGTTCACTGGCTCATGATTCTCAGGATATAATATGTCGTTAATGTTGGTCAGTTTATCATAGTTGTCGTCGACCCCCTTGATATGGACAATAGTTTGTTGTTCATGAAAGATAATATATGCCTGGTCTTCCACGACTTCTGTAGCAACTCCCACTTGTGGGAGGTTGCGGATTTCTTGGAGGATAGGGTCATCGGCAGGAGCTGTTTTTCCTTTTGTGGGAACAACTTTCAATTGAGGGTCGAAGGAGGTGAAAAACGATGCCACCATGTCGTGGAAGCCATTAAACACGCTCAGCGTGACCACCAATGCCATCGTAGCCACAGCCACACCAATCACACTGATGGCGCTGATGAGGTTAATGGCATGGGTGCTCTTTTTTGAGAACAGGTATCGCCTTGCTATGTAAAAGGGAAAATTCATCGTAGCGAAAGCTTATTTCTTGAGCAGTTCGTCAATATGTTCGATGTAGTCCAGCGAGTCGTCGATGAAGAAGCGCAATTCAGGAATGATGCGCAATTGATGGCGCACGCGGGTGCCCAGTTCATAACGGATGGTCTTCGTGTTGGAGTTGACGTTGCTGATGATTTCCTCGCCTTTTTCTGAGGGGAACACACTCAGATAGGCGGTACACACACTGAGGTCGGGGGAGACACGGCAGCGTGTCACGCTCACCATCACCCCATGCATCATGCGTGTCTGCGACTGGAAAATCATGCTCAACTCTTTTTGCAGAAGCCGGGCAATGCGGTTTTGTCTTGTTTCTTGCATTTGAAATTATAAGTTTTGTCTATTGTTGTTTCTGCCTTTTGGCAAAAGCGGTGCAAAATTAGAAATAATAATTGAATAATGAAAATTTTCAGGATTATTATCTGGAGTTATAGGATAGGAGCTTAGGAGTATGGGGGTAGAGGAGTATGAATTATCATTTTTTGATATAGACACTCTTTTTTCTGATAAGTGTGAGACCATCACGGAGAGGGAGGATAACTTTTTCTACTCGGTCGTCGTGAGCGACATAGTCGTTAAACGACTCGATACCTTGTGTCTGAGGGTCGTTGTCGTAGGCATGGTCAAGCACATGCCTGTCCCATAAAGTGTTGTCGGCCAGGATGAAGCCGCCAGGTCTGACAACCCGTAATGCCATCTCATAGACATCGAGGTAGGTACGTTTGTCGCCGTCGATAAATGCCATGTCGAAGACAATACCAAGGCGAGGTGCTTCGGTCACGGCATCGCCGATGATAAATTCTATTTTTTCTGCCACATCAGAGCCTTCAATCCATGGACGTGTGAAGTCTTCCTGTTCGTCGTTGATTTCAAAGGTATAAACTTTTCCACCCTCCTCAAGTCCCTCAGCCATGCTGATGGCGCTGTAGCCGCTGAATGTGCCCACCTCCAAAATGTTGCGGGGGCGGATCATGCGTACCAGCATGCGCAATAGACGACCTTGTAGATGGCCACTGGCCATTCGTCCTCGCAATAGATGGACATTGGTAGCACGGTAGAGACGGTAAAGGTAGTCTCCTTCTGCGTCGATGTGGCTGAGGATATAATCTTCAAGTTGCTCGTCAGAGGTCATTGTGCGGTGCCTTTGAGTGCCTCAACGGCTAAACGATAGGAGTCGAGGCCGAATCCGCAGATGACACCTTTACAGGCACTACTAATCATGGAATGATGGCGGAATGGTTCTCGCTGGTGAACATTCGAGATGTGCACTTCGATGACTGGTGCTGTCAATGACCGAATGCAGTCGTGCAGTGCCACGCTGGTATGGGTATAGGCTCCGGCATTGAGAATGATGCCGTCGACGGCAAAACCTACTTGTTGCATGACATTGATGAGTTCACCTTCTACATTGCTTTGATAATAGTCTATCTGAACGTCAGGGTAGAGGGCACGCAATTGTTCGAGGTAAGTGTCGAATGAGCATTTACCATAGATGCCTGGCTCGCGTGTGCCGAGAAGATTCAAGTTGGGACCGTTGATGATTTGTATCTTCATTGTCGAAATTATTTTGTATTTTTGCAGCCAGAATCTTTCTGGCATTGCAAAAGTAATCATTTTTATGAAAGCAAACAAGAAAAGTGCTCCCAATGTTGTGGAATCATACAGGAGATACCTGAAACTGCAGCGTAATTTTTCAGCGAATACCGTCGAGGCATATATGCGTGATTTGCAAAAACTCGTGGGTTTTCTCGCTGGGATAGAAGTCGCTGTCGATGCTGCCACACTCGATGACTTGCGGCAATTTGCGGCAAGTCTTCATGATATCGGCATCGGGGCACGGTCGCAATGCCGCATCCTAAGCGGTGTGAGATCGTTCTATAGGTTTTTGTTACTCGATGGATATATTGAAAACGACCCTAGCGAACTTTTAGAATCCCCCACCGTGGGCGACCATCTGCCCGAGGTGCTCACCACTTCTGAAGTGGATCGTTTGGAGGCAGCGATAGACTTGAGTAAATGGGAGGGACATCGAAACCGTGCTATTATTGAGGTGCTTTTCAGTTGTGGGTTGAGAGTGTCGGAATTGGTTACACTGCAACTTTCGCAACTTTATTTGGAAGAGGGGTATGTAAGGGTGATTGGCAAAGGTGACAAAGAGCGACTTGTGCCTATCTCATCAAAAGCCATCAAGGAACTAATGCTGTGGTTTGACGACCGTTGCCATATGGATATACGACGTGGCGAGGAGGACTATGTCTTTTTAAACCGTCGTGGCGCACACCTTACTCGGACGATGATACTTATTATGATTAAGCGACTGGCCTTAGATGCCGGTATCACCAAGACCGTCAGTCCCCACACGTTGCGCCATTCTTTTGCTACAGCGCTCCTTGAAGGGGGTGCCGACCTAAGGGCTATTCAAGCAATGTTGGGGCATGAGAGTATCAGCACAACGGAAATCTATACCCATATTGATATGACAACATTGAGAAACGAAATCCTCAACCATCATCCTAGGAATATTAGGAAGATTGAAAATTGAGGATTGAAGATTGAGGATTGAAAATTGTATATTTCTCAGTATGTGACGATTTTGCAGTCGCTGCATCCATCCCATTCGTAAACTGTAAAGTCTTAAGCCAAAATTATACGTATAGAAGCGACGATTATTCCATAAATATTCGTAATTTTGCAGCCCAATATTAAAAATAAGATAGATCGTTATGCCATACTTATTCACTTCAGAATCCGTTTCAGAGGGTCACCCAGATAAAGTGGCCGACCAGATATCCGATGCATTGTTGGATCAGTTTCTTGCTTATGATGAACATGCACGTTGTGCCATTGAGACTTTTGTCACTACAGGCCAGGTGGTGATTATGGGTGAGGTGCGCTCAGAAGCTTACATCGATTTACAAACCATAACTCGCCGCACAGTTAATAAAATTGGCTATACAAAGTCTGAATACCAGTTTGATGGGAATTCATGTGGTGTACTTTCTTCCATCCATGAGCAGAGTGGTGACATCAATCGAGGTGTCGACCGTGCCAACGTTGAGGATCAGGGTGCCGGCGACCAGGGTATGATGTTTGGCTACGCCACCAATGAGACAGAGAATTATATGCCTGTATCGCTCGACTTGGCTCATCTCATTATGCAGACTTTGGCAGAGATACGCCGCGAGGGAAAGGAGATGACATATCTACGACCCGATGCAAAAAGTCAGGTGACTGTAGAATACAGCGATGACAATGTTCCACTACGAATTCATACTATAGTGGTTTCTACCCAGCATGACCCCTTCGACGATGACGAAAAACGAATGTTGGAGCAAATCCGCAATGATGTGATTCATGTACTCATGCCTAGGGTGAAATCGAAGATTCACAGCGAGAAGGTGCTGGCTCTTTTCAATGATGAGATTATCTATCATGTCAATCCCACAGGGATGTTTGTCATTGGTGGACCCCATGGCGATACCGGTCTGACAGGACGGAAAATTATTGTCGATACATATGGCGGAAAAGGCGCTCATGGTGGTGGTGCTTTCTCTGGCAAGGACTCCAGCAAGGTGGATCGCTCAGCAGCATACGCAGCGCGGTATATCGCCAAGAATATGGTGGCAGCTGGGGTGAGCGATGAAATGCTTGTGCAAGTGAGTTATGCCATTGGTGTGGCAAAACCATTGAGCATCTATGTGAATACCTATGGAAAGTCGCATGTCAACCTCACCGATGGTGAGATTGCGGCAAAAATAGGTGATATGTTTGACCTACGCCCGAAAGCAATCGAAAGGACTTTACGCTTACGTCAGCCGATGTACCTGGAAACAGCTGCATACGGACATATGGGACGGCGAAATGAAATAGTAAAAAAGACATTCACCAGTTTCTACCATGAAACCAAGACCATTGACGTGGAACTCTTTACATGGGAAAAACTAAATTTGGTAGATAAAATCAAAAAAGAGTTTGGATTATTGTAGAAGTAAGAGACAATGCCCGATACCCTTCAGCATCCCACAGTGATTGTGCCCGATTCTTCCCAAGAGGGAATGGTTGGGCCGGTAGTGTCTGTGGACACGATGAAAATGGTAAAAGCAGAAAAAACGATAGTGGGTGTGGAAGAGAATTTGGCTGCCTACAATGCAAAGACAGACAATACGTTGTCGGCGTCAATCTTTGTGATGGTAGTAGTTGCACTTTTGGCATTATCTGCTTCATGGGGATTCATTCAGCGCCAAACTCGCAATTTCTTCTATCGTGAAAACGAACATACAACCAATGTTCCCGACAGCAACAAGGAGATACGTTCACAGATTGTGCTTGTGGCTTTTGCGGCTTTTATCTTCTCAGTGATGTATTTTGCCTATTTTGTACATGTTAATGACGTGTATGATATGGCGATGTCAAAAAATCTTTTGATGCTGGTGTATATAGGGATTTTTGTGCTGTACATCTTAATCAAAGGAGGATTGTACCAATTTGTTAATTGGGTGTTTTTCCATGGTAAAGAAATTGAACAATGGAACAAGTCACAGTTGTATATTACTACCATGGAAGGGCTATTGATGGCACCCATTGCATTGTTGTTCATTTATGGCAAGTTACCCTTGACAACAACACTAATATGTGTTGGAATTGTCATCATTTTGTGTAAATTGTGCACTTTTTATAAGTGTTATTTAATCTTTTTTAGACGTTTTGCAGCATTTTTGCAAATTTTTTTGTACTTTTGTGCCCTTGAATTGATACCTTTGGCCGCTTTGGTCGGAATTTTGGAGGTTTACAACGGAAATTCTATAATAAATTTTTAGTACAAAAGAATGGTAAAAAAGATACTTGTTTCGCAGCCAAAACCAACAAGTGAAAAGTCTCCCTATTATGACATAGCAAGGGAGTATGGTGTGGAGTTGGTATTCCGTCCTTTTATTAAAGTAGAGAGGCTTACTGCTAAGGAGTTTCGCCAGCAGAAAGTGAATATTTCGGCATATACAGCCATTGTATTTACTTCGCGTCATGCTATTGACAATTTTTTCAAAATGGCCAAGGATTTGCGTGTAAACATTCCTGAGGACTTGAAGTATTTCTGTGTGACAGAGACCATCGCTCTCTATATTCAGAAGTATGTGCAGTATCGCAAGCGTAAGGTGTTTTTTGGAACTACTGGCAAAATAGCCGATCTGGTGCCTCAGATGGTCAAGCATAAGACGGAAAAGTATCTCGTTCCCATGAGTGATGTACACAGCAACAATGTAACAGAATTGTTGGATTCCAAAAAACTCATTCATAAGGAATGTGTGATGTACCGTACTGTGAGCGATGACTTTACTCCTGAGGAGGTGGCAAATTTTGACTATGACATGATGCTCTTCTTCAGTCCCGCAGGTGTACAGGCACTCAATAAAAATTTCCCCAATTTCCAGCAAGGCGACATCAAGATTGGTACCTTCGGTCCTGCAACAGCAAAGGAAGTGACAGAGAAGGGGCTACGTCTTGACTTGAGCGCACCTACACCAGAGTTTCCCTCTATGACAGGTGCATTGAAGAATTTCCTGAAAAATCAACAATAATATCATCAGCGGTGTTGCCCCGTGGCCTGTTCACATTTGGGAAAGAGGAGCGTCTCGTAGGTAAATCGCTGATTGACAGACTCTTCAGGGGCGGCGAAAGCCGCTCCATGTCATCATATCCCTTGAGGGTGGTTTTTTGTCTGACCCAAAGACAAGACGATATCCCTGTAAAGGTGATGATGAGTGTGCCCAAACGATATTTCAAGCATGCAGTCGACCGTAATCGTATTAAACGGCAGTTGCGTGAGGCTTACCGTCATCATAAAGCAGCATTATGGGATGCAATGGAAGGATATCCCGACCAGATGTTGGCGGTGGTCTTTATATGGCTCGACAACCATCACAGACCAAGTGATGAGGTGGAACAGAGAATGGTAGGGCTTATACATCGGATTTGTGAGAAGATATGAGGTGGTTGAAATGTATTTGGAGGGGAATTGGATGGATCTTAGTGGGTATATTGCTGCTACCTATTTATTTCTATCAAAAATGTATATCACCATTCACACCGCCATCTTGCAGGTTTACACCCACATGCTCAGAATATGCACGACAGGCTCTCATCAAGCATGGTCCTTTCAAGGGGTTGTATCTGGCTATTAAACGTATCTTAAGATGTCATCCATGGGGTGGGAGTGGTTACGATCCCGTGCCATGACCTTTAAAGATAAGGAGCGAGAGACTAGGCTTTAGACCTTAGACTTTGAGGCTGGAATGGTAATGTCTAAACTTCTGCAACTCCTGAACCCCTGTAATTTCAAAAAACTAAATAAAATGACAAAAAACTTTGTAGAAGAACTGAAATGGCGTGGTATGTTAGCACAAATCATGCCAGGTACAGAGGAATTTCTTAATAAGCAAATGACAACGGCCTATTTGGGTACTGACCCTACAGCCGACAGTCTGCATATCGGTCACTTGTGTGGCATCATGATGCTACGTCACCTGCAACGTTGTGGGCATAAACCAATCATCTTAGTGGGTGGCGCAACAGGAATGATCGGTGACCCATCAGGAAAAAGCCAGGAGCGCAATCTGCTTGATGCCGAAACGTTATACCATAATCAGGAGTGCATCAAGAGGCAGGTGGCAAAATTCCTTGATTTTGATGCAGAAGGTCCCAACAAAGCAGAGTTGGTGAACAACTATGACTGGATGAAAGATTTTACTTTTCTGGATTTCGCACGCAAAGTAGGAAAGCACATCACTGTCAACTATATGATGGCTAAGGATAGTGTACAACAACGACTGAATGGTTCGGCTCGCGACGGACTTTCGTTTACCGAATTCACTTACCAGTTGCTCCAAGGCTACGATTTCCTACATTTGTACCAGACAATGAACTGCCGCTTGCAGTTGGGTGGCAACGACCAGTGGGGAAATATGACTACAGGCACCGAACTGATTCGTCGCACACTGGGTCAGGAGGCCGAGGCCTTTGCTCTCACATGCCCACTGATTACCAAGTCTGATGGAAAGAAATTTGGCAAGACAGAGAGTGGTAATGTGTGGCTTGACCGCAACCGCACAACCCCATATGCATTCTGCCAGTTCTGGCTCAATGTAAGCGATGACGATGCAGAGCGTTACATCAAGATATTCACCAGTCTGGAGAAAGAAGAAATTGACGCGCTTATCGAGGAGCATCGTCAAGACCCAGGTCGTCGTGTATTGCAGAAACGGCTTGCAGAGGAGGTGACAGTTATGGTGCATTCTCGCGAAGACTACGAGATGGCTGTTGAGGCTGCAGGTATTCTCTTCGGAAAGGCCACCAAGGAGAGTTTGCTGAAGTTGGATGAGCAGACGCTGCTTGATGTCTTCGCTGGTGTTCCACATTTCACTTTGGCTAAGGAAGAACTTGGCAAACCTGCCATTGAACTCTTTGCTCGTGACGATGTGCGAGTCTTTGCAAGTAAAGGTGAAATGCGCAAGATGGTACAAGGTGGTGGCGTGTCGGTCAACAAGGAGAAGTTGTTGGCTCCCGATGTAGTGATTTCTGCTGACATGCTTATCAATGGTAAATACCTGTTGGTGCAGCGAGGCAAGAAGAACTATTTCCTTATCAGTGTGAAGTAGTATGTAGCCGTTGGCTTTGCAATCTTGCACACTCGAAACGAAAAAAATCTTCAAAAATTTTGTGGGTTGCATAAGATTCATTAACTTTGCACCCCAAATTGGACGATGGTGTAACGGTAACACTACAGATTTTGGTTCTGTCATTCCCGGTTCGAATCCGAGTCGTCCAACTTTTTTATTTCAACACGAAGGCACAGAGGCACAGAGAGTAACGCTGTAACTCTGTGTCTTTGTGTATATAATTAGTCTGTCAAAAGTCTTTTTTATTGAAAAAGATTCTCTGTTGTTTGATTGTTAACGGATTTCTTTGTAATTTTGCCGAAACAATCCAACTAAAACAAATACTATATGAAAACAAATTTTGAGATTCGCTATGCAGCCCATCCAGAGGATGCAAAAAGTTATGACACCCAACGTATCCGTCGTGACTTCCTCATCGAAAAGGTTTTTGCCGCCGACGAGGTAAACATGGTCTATTCCATGTACGACAGGATGGTGGTGGGTGGTGCCATGCCAGTAAAAGAGGAATTGAAACTGGAGGCTATCGATCCGCTCAAGGCACCCTTTTTTACTACACGCCGTGAGGTGGGCATATATAATGTGGGAGGCCCTGGCGTTGTCAAGGTCGGTGACGAAGTCTACGAACTGGACTATAAGCAGGCTCTTTACATCGGGCGAGGAGACCGAGATGTGATATTTGTCAGCAAAAAAGCGAAACAGCCCGCCAAGTTCTATTTTAATAGTTGTACAGCTCACAAGGAGTATCCTTGTAAAAAAATCACAAAGGATGATGCTGTTGTAGCGCATATGGGCAGTCTGGAGATGAGTAACGAGCGCGATATCAACAAAATGATTGTCAATCAGGTGCTCCCCACTTGCCAGTTGCAGATGGGTATGACAGAATTGGCCCCAGGTAGTGTATGGAATACGATGCCAGCCCATGTCCATAGCCGTCGTATGGAAGCATATTTCTATTTTGAGGTGCCAGAAGATCAGGCCGTATGCCATTTTATGGGTGAGGTTGAGGAAACTCGACATATCTGGATGCGGGGTGACCAGGCAGTCCTCTCTCCCGAATGGAGCATCCATAGTGCTGCCGCCACCCACAACTATACCTTTATCTGGGGTATGGGAGGTGAAAACCTCGACTATGGTGATCAAGACTTCTCACTAATCACGGACCTAAAATAAACTCCTAAAAACAATTAATTTTATGACAACAAATCTATTCTCCCTTGAAGGGAAAAACGCTTGGATTACCGGCGCATCTTATGGTATCGGCTTCAATATTGCAAAGGCATTTGTAGCCGCAGGAATAAAAAATATTATATTCAACGACATTAACGAGGCTGCACTCGAGCGTGGTTTGAATAACTACCGTGAGGCAGGAATCGAGAATGTAAAAGGCTACGTCTGTGATGTGACAAAGGAAGACGATGTCAAGGCTCTTGTTGAGAAAATCCACGAAGAAGTTGGTCAAATCGACATTCTTGTTAACAACGCAGGTATTATTAAACGCATTCCCATGCACGAGATGAAGCGTGCCGAGTTCCAACAAGTTATCGACATCGATCTCGTAGGACCGTTTATATGTTCTTCGGCGGTCATTCCCGAGATGATGGAACGCCGTGAGGGTAAGATAATCAATATTTGCTCAATGATGAGTGAACTGGGACGTGAGACCGTATCGGCATACGCTGCTGCCAAAGGTGGTCTGAAGATGCTTACCCGCAACATCTGTTCAGAGTATGGTGAGTACAACATCCAGTGCAATGGTATCGGACCAGGCTATATCGCCACACCACAGACAGCACCGCTTCGTGAGCGTCAGCCCGACGGTTCTCGTCATCCATTCGACTCGTTCATCTGTGCCAAGACACCTGCAGGACGTTGGCTCAACCCAGAAGAATTAGGTGGACCGGCTGTATTCCTCGCTTCACATGCTTCCGATGCTGTCAACGGACACGTGCTTTATGTTGATGGCGGTATCTTGGCATACATTGGAAAACAACCATAGAACCCAGGTATCAGGGAAAAAAATCAGGCTCACGCAAAAATACGTGAGCCTGATTTTTATATTCGGAATTTTTATTACAAATTATTTCAGAGAGTCAGCCAGTTCTGCACCTGCCTTAAATTTGGCAACTTTCTTCTCTGGAATCTGAATCTTCTGTTCCTTGTTTTGAGGATTGATACCTTCACGAGCGGCGCGTACACCAACACTGAATGTTCCAAAACCAATAAGAGCTACTTTGTCACCTGCTACGAGAGCCTCTTTGATAACTTCTGTGGTAGCGTCCAATGCCTTTTTGGCATCCACTTTTGTCAATCCAGCTTTTGCTGCGATTTTGTCGATTAATTCTGATTTATTCATAATTTTGTTAATTAAAAGAGTGAAATGTGAATTTTCTTTATGATTTTTTGGCAAATATAGATGAATCATTTCATAAAACAAACAAAAATTGGAAAAAAATGAGTAAAAACCTCAAAAAAACTATGTATAACGCTGATTTTGTGTGTAATAAAGAAGAATTTTAGTAATTTTGCCGTGTTTTTTTAATATAATTGATTTTTATTATGCGCAGTATTCCTGTTGTTACAAAAAACTTGTTGATAATAAATGTTTTGGGATTTCTGGCATGTGTCCTCTTGGAAAAAACTATAGACCTCAACAATGTTTTGGGTTTACATTTTTTCATGGCCAAGGATTTTGCGATTTATCAGCTATTCACATATATGTTTATGCATGGCGGATGGATGCATCTCTTCTTTAACATGTTCGCGTTATGGATGTTTGGCTGTGTAGTAGAGCGAGTATGGGGCGCAAAAAAATTCCTTTTTTATTACATTTTGTGCGGAATTGGAGCGGGACTTATACAGGAATTAACACAATATATACAATATTCTGTAGAGAACTTGTCTGCCTATGAATATGTAAAAATATCTATAAATGGAACTATGCAGACGATTCCTACAGGAGAGTATCTAAATCTTTGGACCACTGTTGGTGCCTCTGGCGCCATTTATGCCATCTTGTTGGCTTTTGGTATGCTCTTTCCTGAAGAACGTGTATTCATTTTCCCTTTGCCTGTGCCCATCAAAGCAAAGTGGTTTGTGATGATCTATGTGGTCTTGGAGCTCTTTATGGCTCTTGGCACAAGTGGTGATGATGTGGCACATTTCGCGCATCTCGGAGGTATGTTGTTTGGCTTCCTGCTGATAATGTATTGGAAAAAGCATCCTACCGCCAATGGTAGTATTGGTGGGTCTGGAGGGGATGTTTTTGGAAACCTGAAAAAGAAATGGAAGCAGCGCACACCAAAAGGTTCTGACAATGCAGATGGAGGTCCACGTAAGGCAGACTGGGACTACAATGCCAACAAGAAAGCCACGGAGGAAGAAATCGACCGTATCCTTGATAAAATACGCAAAAATGGCTACGCCAGTCTGACAAAGGAGGAAAAACAATTCCTTTTCGAGAGTAGCAACAAAAACAAATGAGCGTTATCAGGAATCTAAGTGTTTTCATTTTTCGCATGATTGCTGCTGTCAATATCGTTGTGATAGTAGCGATGTGTATCATGGGGTATGCTGGGTTGATAAGTCCAGAGAAGCATCCCTCCTATGAGGTGTTGACTTTGTTTTTCCCCATTCCCTTGGTGATTAATCTTTTGTTTCTGGTCTTCTGGCTGTTTGTTCGTCGCAGATATTTGTGGATTCCCATCATTGGTATGCTGTTATGTTTGCCTCTCATCAGGTCGTATTGTCCTATCAACATTCCCCATAAAGCCCCCGAGGGAAGTCTGAAAATCATGTCCTACAATGTATGCCGGTTTTCCATGGACAAGGAGACTGAAGACGCTCCAGGAAAAATGGCGGAGTTTATCATAAAGGAAAATGCCGATGTTGTTTGTTTGCAGGAATATCATGTCAATAAGCATGACTCGTTGAGAAAAAAATATCTCGCTAAAGTCTATCCTTATATACGAGTTTTGTCTGCACCACGTAAGGAGTGTGTTGCTGTTTGTAGCAAATATCCTATTTTGGAAAAAGAGCTTATTCGGGTTGATGCCTCTTCTAATTTATCTGGAGCCTTCTATTTGGATGTTGATGGGGACACGCTCCTTGTCATCAACTGCCATCTTGAAAGTATAAAGTTGACTGATGGGGAGAAAGATGAAATAGATGACTTTGTCAAAAGAAAACGAGGAACTATAGACGAACAGCCCATAGCCGAGAAGTTGAAATCCTCCGCAGTCATAAGGGCAAAGCAGGCTGAGATGATATCTGATTATATCCACAATCACCAGAATATGAGTATTGTGCTTTGTGGCGACATTAATGACACCCCTATATCATATACACATCATATCCTCACAAAGCATTTGACAGACTGTTATACCAAAACTGGAATAGGACCAGGTTTTTCGCACAAAAGCAAAGGAATCTATGTGAGAATAGACAATATGTTGTGTTCCGACGACATGGAGCCATTCGAATGTAAAATCAATACAAATGTCGAATTAAGCGACCATTACCCCATCATTTGTAGCATAAAAAAACGACAAAAGCCTAAAAAATAAATAATTGCAAGGATAAAATTTTCCTAAATCTGAAAAATTCCGTATCTTTGCACGCTATTCCGTGATAGGTCTCTCTGTCATGGGGTATATTTCACGATTTCACATCTTGATTATATATTAAAATAACAATAAAATAAAAAATGCAAAACAAAGGAATTGTGATTGTTACAGCGGTCTTGTTGACGCTGGCAAGTTTATTCTATCTGTCCTTCTCTTTTGTGTCAGGCCGTATGGAGAAAGCTGCGGGAGAACAAAAGACACCGGCAGACAGCTTGGAGTATTTGGAGAATGCCAAGTATCTGGGAATCTATTCATATCAGAAATGTCTGGAGACACAAGTTGGTCTTGGACTGGACCTCAAGGGAGGTATGAATGTGATGCTCGAAGTGGATGTGCCCGAAATGGTGAATAGTCTTTCAAACAATAGTCAAGATGCTGACTTTGTGAAAGCTTTTACAGCAGCCAAGGAAGAATGGGCAAAGGATGAGTCGAAGGATTTCATCGAATTGCTTGATGAGCACTACAAAGGACAATTGGCAGGTATTTTTGCCTCACAGATTTCAGATCTTGGTCCCAATTCCACAGACAAGGATGTAATAAAGGTGCTTCACCAGAAGATGGAAGAGACTATAGAGGATGCAAGGAATGTCATCGTCAATCGTATCGACCGTTTTGGTGTCGTGCAGCCTAACATACAGATTGTAGATGGCAGACGCATCATGGTGGAAATGCCTGGTGTAAAAGACCCAGAGCGTATGCGTAAGTTGTTGCAGGGAAGTGCCAATCTGGAGTTCTTGGAAACCTATCAGTCAAGCCAGATTACACCACAACTGTACGAACTTAATAATAAGCTGAAAGCTCTTGAGGCAAACAATGCAGAACCACAAAAGGAAGAGGCTGGAAAAGAAGAGAGTGCTGAGAAGTCAGATACGCTCCCGAAGAAAGATGATGCCAACCTCAAACAAGCAGAAAACCAGGGGCCATTGTTGAGCAAGGTTTATGGTGGTAATATGTTTAGTGATCAGGGATGTATTGTCTTGCTGGCACTTGATACAGATATTCCTGCTATCGACAGTTTGCTCCATACGCCAGAGGCTAATATTCTTCCCGATGATTTGAGATTGCTATGGGGTGCCAAACCAACAGACCGCATTAAGGATCAAAAACATGTATATGAACTTTATGCTGTTAGGGAGACAAATCTTGCTATCAAGGGTGATGTGGTGACAAATGCCAAGGATGAGTTCGACCAGCTAAATGGTAATAGAGCTATCGTGACCATGCAGATGAACACGAAAGGTGCTAACGCATGGGCAAAACTCACGGGAGAAAATGTCAACAAACCAGTGGCTATCGTTCTTGACAATTTAGTCTATAGTGCTCCAAACGTAATGACAAAGATTACAGGCGGTAACACACAGATTAGCGGTAACTTCACTGTGGAGGATACAAAAGACTTGGCCAACACGCTGAAGTCTGGACGTATGAAAGTGCCTGTGAAAATTGTCAACGAAGAGGTTGTAGGACCATCACTCGGTGCACAGTCTATCCGTCAGGGTATCATTTCCTTCATCGTTGCTTTCATCCTGCTGATGATTTACATGGTGCTCATGTATGGTTTTATTCCTGGTATGATGGCCAACTCGGCGCTGATTATCAACCTCTTCTTTACCATGGGTATCATGGCGTCATTCCAGTCTGCTCTTACCATGCCAGGTATAGCCGGTATCGTGTTGACATTGGGTATGGCGGTAGACGCCAACGTGCTGATTTATGAACGTACAAGGGAGGAATTGCGAAAGGGAAAGAATGTGCGACAGGCACTTGCCTCTGGTTACAGCAATGCCTTCTCAGCAATCTTCGACTCCAACTTGACATCTATCATCACCGGTGTCATTCTGCTGATGATTGGTACTGGACCAGTGAAAGGCTTCGCAGTTACCCTTATCATCGGTATCTGCTGTTCGTTCTTTACCGCTGTGTTCCTCACACGTCTTGTCTATGAGTTCATGCATAAGAGAGATAAGTGGCTCAACCTGACGTTCACCACACCACTCTCACGCAATCTCATGCAGAACACCCATTTTAATTTCATGGGCAACTTCAAGAAATCCTATATCCTTTGGGGTATCGCCGCACTGATATTCATTGGTTTCTTTATTGTGAGAGGTCTTAGCCTGAGCATTGACTTTACTGGTGGCCGTAACTATCAGATGAATTTCGATAAGGCTGTTGAGCCCGAGGAAATCACAAAGGTGTTGCAGGATGAGTTTAAGGACGAGGCAACGGTGAGTTGTATCGCATTGGGAACTGACAACAAGACAATCCGTGTATCAACTAACTATAAGATTGCCAAAGATAGTCAAGTTGCTGCACAATACAAGAAAGAGTATGGAGATTCTATCACCGTAGACGAGGAAACTGAAATCAGGCTTTACAATGCCTTGAAGAAGGCAAATATGGTAAGCCAGAAAGATTTCAATGAATTCCAGGATCGCGATAATCCTAACGGCGCTATCAAGAGTAATACCACAGTGGGACCATCTATTGCTCGTGATGTGACACAGAAGGCTATCATCAGTGTCATTGTGGCTCTGATTGCCATCTTCCTCTACATTCTCTTGCGCTTCCGCAATGTGGCATTCTCCATTGGTTCTATTGTCGCTCTTGCATTTGATACCCTTATCGTGATAGGATTCTTCTCAGCTTTGTGGGCTATCGTACCATTCTCACTGGAGATTAATCAGACGTTCATCGGTGCTATCCTTACCGTTATAGGTTACTCAATTAACGATAAGGTGGTGGTGTTCGACCGTGTGCGTGAGAATTTGAACCTTTACAAGAAGCGTGACTTGCAGACACTCTTCAATGATTCACTCAACCAGACTTTGGCACGTACAGTCAACACCTCTGTATCTACATTGATCGTATTGCTCTGTATCTTCTTCCTTGGTGGTGACAGCATCCGTGGATTCTCGTTTGCCTTAATCCTGGGTGTCATCTTCGGTACACTGTCATCTCTCTTCATCGCTGCTCCTACAGCTTACCTTACCATGGGACGTAAAATCAAGGCTGATGAAGCCAAGAACACAACTGAAGAGACAGTAAAAGCATAACATACAACACTTTTTCTATACGTTGAGGGCGGTCGATTCGACCGCCCTCAACGTATTTTTAGGCATATCTTAAATTGCAGGCTGAAACAGCAGATTATGTCAAATAAACAGATTAATCATCTGATACGTTATAACAATATGCTTAGAGTTTAGGCAATGCCCTATATTCCCACACTCCCAATAAAAAGTAACACGGAGAAGTGAACTGCTTCTCCGTGTTGCTTTTGTTACTATTTGTGATTATTTCTTGATTACCTTCTTGCCATCTTTGATGATGATGCCTTTATAAGTATCATTCACTCGCTGTCCGGCAAGGTTGTAGATGGCACCATTGGTGCGGGTCTTGGTGACGTTCACACCCTCAATGCCAGTACCATTCTGATATTCCTCATAGCCAGGGAAGTCGGCAAGCATCTGTGCTTTAATTTCGCCAGCACTCATCTTACTGTTCTTAATCATCAGACGTGCGAAGCGGAAGGGGGCGTCGTTATCGTTCCAGTCCCATGCTTGGTTGCCACCGAGACATACATATTTCAAGTCGGCCCCGTTGGTGAAGAGACCACTTGCAACTTGACCCTCGGTCACACCATCGATGTTCCATTCATTTTTCACTTCTCCGTCGAGGAAGACCTTGGCATTGGTATCTGTGAAGACGGCGGTGTAGTAGTGCCACTTCTGATCCTCGAGCCAGTTGCCGACACTGTTGTATGCACCGTCGCCAGCCTCCCAGGCATTCGTGTTATAGATGTTCACCTTGCCGTTCACATGCTGTGCGCCAACGAAGTCACACCAGCCAGCACAGTTCACTTGGATTGGACCACGGCTCTGCAGTGCCATCATAGGCCAGGTATTGGGGTTGTTCTTTTGTGCGTAGGCAGTAAACATCGGAGCGTAGGTATATTGCTCGGGAGTAAAGCCTTCGGCACTCACCCAGAAAGCGATGGTCAACTCGTGTGTCTTGTCAGAGTGTGCCAGCACATCCTCTGGCAACAGACAGTAGTTCATTCGAGGTGATGGGCCAGAAACGTTTTGGAAATAGTCACCGAATGGTGCACCCTCTTCTTCTGTGGAGGTAAACGCACCGCCACCAACAATCTTCTCGCCTTTCCAGGTCACGCGCTCACCAGTTTCTTCATCCTCATAGGTAGAGAAATTGGTTGTATAGACATAGGCTGCTTCGATGCCAGAAATCAGTTCCTCGGCAGTCTTGCCTTCATGGAACTCAAAGCCACCGAAGCCAATCTGTGAACTGTGCTGGAACACCCAGTATTCTTCGCCAGCTTCGATATCGAATGTCAACCAGCCCCAGAAATTCTGGTTGCCGTTGCCAATAACATACTGACGCTCCACAGCCATGGCATCACACTCAGCTTTCTTTTCAGCCAACTGTTCCTCGGTATATGTGCCAGGATTCTCTTCATTGGCTCTTACCATCTTGTCGTAGGCATCATAGATATATACATGGTGTACAGAGTCTACCTGTGCCACGGTAAGCAACATCTTCTTGCCTTCAGAATCGTTGACACCATTGATATAACCAGATGCATAGAGTGGCTGTGCTTTCATATCGCTGGCATTCACAACGAAGGTCTTGCGGTTGCCTTTGTTGGCCCATACCTTCACTTTGAATGCGCCTTTGGCGGTGGCAGTGAACTTGTAATACAAACCTGTGATAGGCATACCCATAGAGCCGTCTGGTTCGTAATATACATAGTCAGCCTTGTAGCTTCCCTCGATAAGTTCGCCATCTTTAGAATTCTGAAGGGCATACATTTCCACATAGGGATTGCCAGTTCCTGTCACATACCAGAAGTCGATGTCGCCCTGGTTTTTCTTTCCCCAACTCACATCGTTCCATGCGTTTACTGACTCAATGTAGTAGGTGTTCTCTCTTCCTTCAACAGGAGCTCCAGGGGTAATCTGCTGGGCTGCACCACCAATTTCCGGATCATTGGCAGGTGTGGTTCCTCCCACAGCTGTCACAGTGGCTTTTCCTGCATTCATGACAACCACAGACTGTCCGTTGACGGTGTTGTTGGCCACACCACCACCTTCACCGGCTACGGCAGCAAATTCTGGTGCCAGATTGCCGTCAACAATGGCATTGTAGACGTCTTGCGCATTAGCACTCATAGTACAAAGTACTACAGCAAAAAGTGTAAAGATTTTTTTCATAAGTTGGTTTTTAATTGGTTGATTTAGTAGATAATTTTCTCAAAAAAAAGAGGTATATAGGTTCTTGAACAGATGGTTTCCAGTAGTTTTTGATAGAAAATCCTTTGGCGTGTTTTTATAGGATTTTTGTTTTGGTAGTCCCACCGAGAATCGAACTCGGATCTAATCTTTAGGAGAGACTTGTTCTATCCATTGAACTATGGGACCCCAATTTGGGTACAAAGATAATGCAAGCCGAGCGTAATGCAAAATAAAATGGGATTTATTTTCAATACCGAGGCGAAGCTTATCTTATTCAAAGTAATGCAAGCCGAGCGTAATGCAAAATAAATTGGGATTTATTTTCAATTCCTCTCCCTCAAATCAGATAATATCTTCACTCAACACTTTTTAACTGAAACATAGTTCGGGTTTACCAATTAATGCCTAAATTTGCACAATAAAAATGGATTTGGTGTATGTTTTGAAATACTTAATAAAATAATAATTCTATGCGTAAATTTTTACTTTTATTTTTGATGGCATCATTGGGATGCGTATGCAAGGCGATGGTCGTACCTGTAGGCTATTCCAATGGTGAAGTGGCTACCACAGCCAGTAATTATGTTTTGAATACTAAGGGGCTTGTGAGTGCCGCCGTTTATGTGACACCCGATTTGCTGACAACGTATGCTGGCAATCAGTTGGTCGGCATACGTGCTGGCGTCTATACCAATAAGTATTGTGACTCTTTGCGTGTTTGGGTACGCAAGTCGCTTGATGGCGAGAATCTTGCAACCGGTGTGGTACGTCGTATGGGAGATGGTGT
>JAFZAE010000187.1 GCA_017548385.1 Prevotella sp. | reverse complement strand
GAGGCTCCATGCATGGCCGTATTCCAATTGTATAAATAACCGCGTTCCACAAACGGAATATTTGAACTACTGTAATCAAAATAGCCGTTAGGAGAAACAGCCGACCCATTCGAAAAATAAGTCACCCTCATATTTTCCCGCATCCAGCACTGGGCGCCAATCTGAACCGTGTTGTACACATTGCCTTCTATATCTGTCACTGTAGGAATGCCGGGACAAGGTGCAGCTATGGGAACGGAATCGGTAGGTAGCATGGAAAACACCACCTCATTTCCGTATGCTATCCCTTCTTCATTGGTGGCGTATGCTCGCACATAGTAGGTGGTATTGGCCTGAAGAGCTATGAGGTTGCTTGTGAACGAACCAAGGCTATCGCCATTGAAGGTATGTGGATCCTCAACCGTAGGGTTCGGTGAGGTACTCCAGCATACACCCCGCGTGAGAATCGGCGCACCGCCATCCGATACCACATCACCGCCACAAGTAACCGTGGTTATCAAGGTATGTGTCACCATCACAGAATCGGTGGTGACCGTGGGCGGCGTTATGACAGAAAAGGTGTCGTCACCTCGGATGCAACGTACTGAATAACAATCACACTTGTTGCCGTATGCCCAATCAACAGTCGAACTACAGAATGGAAAGAAATGCGACTTTGCACTCCTTTTGGAATATTGTGTGGCCGTCCAGAAATAGGCAGAGCAGAAGGTGGGAAACACTGTGGGGAAAGTGTTGTACGTAAAAGTACCCGCAGGCATTGCACTAAATCCCGTAGCATTGTTTGTGCTCAGGTTGTGTCCTGGTGAACATTCATCAGAGAAATAGCTCCATGAGGTTGTGGAAGCAAGCGCCTTGGCAATGTGATCATCAAAATAGCTGTCACACCAGTAATCCGGTTGTGACATCACATAAGACAGTAACTGCCACCACTCGTCTTCCGTAGGGAGATGCCAACCTGCCGGACAAATGCCACGTCTGTAACCATTGTAGTTCACAGAAAATGCGAGATTGGCACTATCATTTACACTAGTTTCCCCATACGCCGTATTGAACGTGTCCATCATGGCATTCCAATTGTACAACAAACCAAAACTGCTGTCCACGGTTATAGAATCATAATGCCTATATCTTTTTGCCATCTTGCCTGTGTAGGTGCTATTATAGGTTGTATCCACAAGGTAGGTACCCGTACTCGGAGAGGTCACACAACGCATATTTTCCCGCATCCAACACTGATTGCCAATCATAACCGTCTGATAGACATTGCCCTCGTGATCCGTCACGGTTGGCGTGGCAGGGCAGGGTTGAGCATCCGTGACTTCCATCGAGGAAGAAAAAGAAAGTGTAATCAGCTCTGAGACTTCCTGCACCTGTACGATATGCTCGCTTTCGACCTCCATGCCATCAAGGGTGGCAAAGCCCACATATTCCATTTGGTCACCTGCCTCAAAAGGATTGTCTGTACCATCTCTGTGACTGCTTTTGAGTTGTAGAACTGAAGGGTTGATGGCAATGGAGTTATTGCCACCGTTAGTTCGATTCACCATCTTCACCGAAGAGGTCATCCCGTTTTGCCTCGCTGTCAGGAAATAGATGCCTGCCGAAGTGAGGGTGATACGGATTCCGTGGATGCCTGGCTGTAGGGGAGAATAATGATTCACCCCTACAATGCGTCCGGTGATATCGGTGATCTCTACTACCACGTCTCCCAGTTCTGCCACCTGCAGGTTCGCAAACGTGGTGCCGTCAAATGGGTTGGGGGTGTTTTGCGACAACCGCAGAGATGTTTCAGGAAACGTCTCTACATCCCCGACACCCGTCTCGTCCGTCATCGTCAGTACCGTATCATTGGGCCAAGTCAACGTATCCTGCCAGCCTTTGGTAAGGTTACTGACAACCACCCGTTGCAGCGGCACATACAAGTCATTGATATCGCGCCCCGTAAACGTCACACTCACCGTCTGCGCCGAAACCACCGCAAACAGTAGCATTATGGTTATGAAGGTAATTGCTTTTTTCATATTAATAATCATATTTCCGATGGCAAAAATAGAAAAAACAACGATATTTTGTGTACTTTTGCCGCCAAATTTACAAATATCCTATATGTCAATAACCAATAACCTATAACCCTTACAGAATGAACTGGATCGACATCCTCGTATTAATCCCCCTCTGCTGGTACGCCTACAGAGGCTTCAGAAACGGCTTCCTGATGGAAATCGTCTCCTTGGCAGCCCTGTTTTTAGGACTGTTCGTCTCCTATAAATTCTCCGATCTGATTTCCCTGTGGCTCACGGGCACTACGCTGGCAAAACCCATTTCCTTCTCGTTGTGCTTCGTGCTTACCATCGTGTTAGTCAACCTGTTGGGACGGATTCTGAAGCGGGTTCTCAAGCCCGTTTTATCCGAATTTTTAGACAAAGCATTGGGCGTGCTCTTCGGCATCCTGAAAGTGGTTCTGGTGGCCGGAGTGCTATTCTATTTCATCGATACCGTTGATAAAAAAGAGATTGTTTTCAAACATGAGGTGAAAGAGGCATCCATTGCCTACAAACATCTCTCACCTGTAATGTCGCACATTTTGGAGTGGAAAGAGACACGCGATCAGGAGAAAAAAGCGTGCGAGGAGGAGTTGGAATCTACGGAAGAATAGACTTCCCTTCCTTTTAATAACGATAATCTTTCAGAAACTCCTTCAGCTGCTGCATGGCGCGACCACGGTGACTGATGGTGTTTTTGGCCAAAGCGGACATTTCCGCGAAAGTCTGACGGAATCCCAAAGGACGGAATATGGGGTCGTAACCGAAACCGTCTTTCCCACGTTGCTCAGTCAGGATAACTCCATCGACACGGCCTTCAAAGAAGTACTGCTTGCCATCGAGGATGAGTGCGATTACGGTTTTGAAGCAGGCCCTGCGATTGGTGATCCCTTTCATCTCTTCCAGCACTTTCAGGACATTGTCCTGATAGGTGCAGCCTTCGCCGGCATAACGCGCGGAAAAGACGCCGGGACGTCCGTCGAGCGCTTCAATCTCCAGACCTGTGTCGTCAGCGAAACAGTTGAGGTGGTAGTGGTCCACCACGTACTGTGCTTTCTGTAACGCATTGCCCTTCAACGTGCCGGCGGTTTCCGGAATATCGGGGCAACCCAGTTCTGGCAGATTCTTAATGAGATAGTCGGGACCGAGGATGGCGCGGACCTCCTCTGTCTTATGCAAATTGTGTGTGGCAAAAACGATTTCCATAGCAATATAAACTCAAAAAGATGGCATGATTGCTCATGTCATCTATTGTGATTTTCTGAAAACATCATTCGATGCTTATTCAGCCGTGTTACCGATTTCGATGGCTTGTTTTCCTCTGTAGTAACCACACTCAGGGCAAATGCGATGAGGGAGGATTGCAGCGCCGCAATGGCTGCACGTGGTCAGATGAGGAGCGGTGATGAAATCGTTGGCTC
>JAFZAE010000186.1 GCA_017548385.1 Prevotella sp. | reverse complement strand
CGGTCAATTGACAATTTCGCAACAAACCTATTCGCTGGACTTATTGCATATAATCTCTTACCAAAGAAACCATCCATGAACATTGAGATTATTGATAAAAGTAGGCTAATTGCATAATTCTTATGTCGAACTCACGTTATTTAGAATGATTTTAATTTCATTATAAATCAAGCGTAGCGCATTTCGAGCGTAGCGACCCCATATAGCCTCGAGTGGGCCTTTAGGGCGATGGCCATACTCCCGTTACTCCATACCTCCGTAGACTTTGGGTGAGCGGACGCGATACATCGCGTCCCTACGCTGTTCTGTTTTGGACTGAAAAGGCAAAGGCACAGAGGTTGTTTCTCTGTGCCTTTGTGCCTCAGTGATAAAAAAATAGATTTCGTAGAGATGTCCGTTATTCTTCCTTAACGCACAACTTGTTTCTTTCCATTAATAATAAGGATGCCCTTGGTGTCGGGGGAAACACGGCGGCCGCTCAAGTCATAGACACTATTGTGCTGGGAGCGGGTTACTCCGCGGTGTGTCGGTGTGATGCCGTCTGCGACAGTAGTGTGAATCTCTATATTCGACAGGGCGATTTCGGTTTTGTTGTCTGCGCGCTTGAATTCGATATGATACTCAGCCCATTCGTCGGTAGTGGTGAAGTCAAGCGCAATATCGGCCTCATTCTCCACTGTCAGTGTATCGTTGATCACCACGCTCTTGTCGCCAGTCAGTTTCTGCAGTTTCACACTGACGGTCTGCTCACCTTCCGTGGCCACGTGGAACCGAAGTTGGTATTGGTTTTTCGTGAGTTGCAGCGAGTGATAGATGTTTTTGTTGTCAGTGGTGTACTGTTCCTTGCCAAAGGATGCGAGTTCTTTGCGTCTGTTGATGACCCATCCATGCGAAATGGGGTCGAAGCCCTCCTGTTCAATGTTTGGACGCCATATCAATGTAGCATCGCAGTCGTCGTCCAAGCGATACTGGCTCATGAAATTCCACATGGTAACTGCTGAGTTTCCGTCCTCGGTGGCATTGGTGTCAGATTCATGTCCCATACCCGTCACCTCATAGAGGATGTAGGGGAAAGAACCTTCAGTGGCCGCATATACCATTTTCGTTCCTTTAGAACTGACAGTTGACACTTCGGGAACGGGATTGCAACCGTTTCGGGCGATGACATTATCAACAATGATGGGAAGTCTTGCCACATCCACAAAATTGTCGGCTTTGCCATGAATGTGCAGGAATGGGAATGGTTTGCTACTGGTCTGATGCAGATGCATCGACTCGATGGGGAAACCGCTGATGGAAGCGAAGGCGGCAAATGTGTCGCGCAGTACACTGGCAACGGTATAGGTCATCATTCCCCCATTGGAGAAGCCACAGCAGTAGATGCGCTGACGGTCGATTGGATAGCGGTTGTTCACATCCTCGATGATAGCAAGGAAAAAGTCGGTGTCGTAACTGGTGGCACCTGTTGCCTGCCAACCGGGCATGCTTGAGCCAAACTCAGGGTAATACACATTCTCGCCCGAAGGATAGACCACAATGAAACCGTTTTGATCGGCCAG
This sequence comes from Prevotella sp., assembly GCA_017548385.1. Taxonomy (GTDB): domain Bacteria; phylum Bacteroidota; class Bacteroidia; order Bacteroidales; family Bacteroidaceae; genus Prevotella. The sequence continues at coordinate 4,160 of JAFZAE010000186.1, read as the reverse complement.
GCCATTGAATTCGGGATGCCCCCACTCGCAACTACCGCCAGTACCATGAAGTGAGAACAACAATGGTGCATTTTCCAACACATTGTCGGGAACATACAGTTTATAAGTACGCTGTTTACCATCCACATTAAGTTGGATATTGCCATTGTATTTGGATGCGAAAATGCTTTGGCCAAATACGATACAAAGCACCAGCAGTGCCGTCTTGAGTAATTTTCTATTCATGTTATTTAGTTTTTGTTAATAATATATGTTTCGCATTGGGTAACAGTGCAAAGATAGGATTTATAGTTTATACACTTTTTCGATGATGTTGCAATTTCTTTTTGTGATATTATGTGGAGAGTTCAAAAAGGCTGAATGTACCATTTTGAAGGTGTAATCGGAACGAATATCAACACGAATCAAGCAGCCTGCTCGGCTGCTTGTGAATAATTCTACGGACATACACAGGGTATGTCCCTACGCCAAAAACTCCTATGTGGTCGGGCTACGCCCTCAAAATGGTATTTAGAATTGATATTTAAAATTGGTGTGTAGAATGGTTCACAGCAAGGTGAGCGTAGCGAACAATAAACAATCGCAACTGTGTTGCGTAGAAAACACACCTGCGACCTATCTTCGGGAGCAGTACCTTAATGTAAGAGCGACAGGCGGAGCGGTTGAGCTTCCTCCCGATGTCGGGAGGGAGACGGAGGGTGGGTAGGAACCCATCCTTAGGATAAGGAGGGGGCGGGGTGGTTGTGAAAAGAACATGCATGAATTATCCATGAATTTTCATGAGATTTGTCGCTGACCCACTGACCAGAAGTAATAACAGATGTATTGGTCGGGCTACGCCCTCGAAATGGTATTTAGAATTAGTGTTTAGAATGGTTTAATTTCATTATAAATCAAACGGAGCGCATTTTAAATTAAGCGGAGCGCATTTCGAGCGTAGCGACCCGCAAACACTCGGACATACACGGGGTATGGCCCTACGTTGAATGCCGTTATGTTTGCTTGACAACTTTACTCGTCAAAAATTTGTTCCAAATTCACTTTTCCTTTGGCTGTCGGTGAGAAAGTGATGGAAGCTTTGGCATATCGTGCACCCTCTTTCTTGATAACTACAGTATAATCGCCATCGGCAAGAGGACCGGCATCGAGCATCACATCAAAGGGACAATAGCCGCAACGAACATATATTCCCTCTGTCATTTCCTCTGTAATTAGGATTTCATCGCCATCAACAGAGATGTCTGCCCCTATCTTCCTCAAACCACAGTTGAAAAGGGTGTTAATATGATTGATGATGATATAACCATTTTCCCTACCTTCATATTCTATATACTCATCAGTATTGTAAACAGGAGTCTCAGAACCTACTTTTTTAGGAGCATTGTGCGTTTCCTTACACCCACTATGGCTGTAATTGCGCAAGGCAAACTGAGAATTGTCTTTGACGGCAGTTGATGGTTCTTCTTCGTCAATGCCGTTATCATCATTGCTGTTACAGCCACAGAATGTGAAAAGGGCGGCAATTATGATAAAAAAAAGTTTTAAATTAATCATGAGAAAAATTAGTTAGAAGTTAGGAATTAGGAGTTAGGAATCGCGTCCCAACATTGCTATTTGACGACAAATTTCCTGCCATTTTGGATATAGATACCTTTTTGAGGGAGACCATTAAGGCGGCGGCCTGCGAGGTCGTAGAGCTGGGGAGATACGGGTAAGGCCGGTGAGGTGGCTGGTGTGCCATGGATGTCGGTGGATGAGCCGGCCATACCAGGGATTTGCTTCATACGCCCCACGAAGAGGATGGTGTTGGTCTTGCTGCTCTCGATGGTGAAAAAGAAAGGACGGTCGATGATGAAGTCCTCGTATGTGATGCCATGAGGACTATTATCCGATTGTATCACGGTCACTGCTGCGGCCTCGGTACCTTTCTCATTGACAACGATTTTGCCAAGCTGATAGATTTTACTGATTGCTGACAGGTCGCTGCTAAGCAGACTGAAGTCTGCATTTGCGCCAAAAGCATCCACCATTCCCATCTCCTTGAAAATATCCGTCAAAGTGTATGTCCCCTCGATATAGAACTTGGGCATCTGGAGTGCCAGGTCCTTCCATGGTTGTTCATCACCCACTGATTCATTATTTGTATCAGTAGCAGTAATCCAGTCTTCGTATGTAAGTTGGGGGAAGGTTTGGGAATTTGTAGGCAGGAAAATGGTCATGGAAAAGTCCCATGTTTGCCCGTATGGCAGTGTCACTGTCGTGAACTTTTCGGTAGTTCTGGAGCGACATGTCAGTTCGGTTTTCATCATGTCCACCTCAACGGTCTTTCCGTCGGCCTGATGGAAATCTGCCTTGTGAGTGGCAAGGGGGTCAAAGGGAGTATTCCATGCGCCCTTGAAATAGAGCGCATTAACCAACATCATGAGGATAAAGTCGTCGGGGTGCTCAAGGACGGATGGAATGAGGTGGTGGGTTTTCTCATCTACCCAGCCATTGACGGCATCGACACCCTCTTGCGTGCCGAAATCCACCTCGTCCACCTCAGCGTCGTAATAGTTGGCCAGCAAATCCTTATAACTATCGTACACATGTATAAAATGGGGCTTCGTCCACAATGCGTTGGCCGTTTCCACGATAGGATATTCTGTGTCGAACTGCTCCTTAGCCTCTTCCTCCGACATACCCCAGTAGGGATTATACTCAAATGGCGGACGGTAGGTAAGTTTGCTGACCAACTGCTGGTTGTACTCGTTCACCTGCTGGTTGGTGTACGCAGTGGTTCCCATGACTTCCCGTATCTGCGCAAGCGTGTTGCCGGCGGCACCATTCTGCAGCATCGAGACGGCAATCTGTGCCGAAAGAGGTGAAAGCGTGACATTCTGGATACCCTGTCCATCACAACTATCTGCCACTTTATTAAACATATTAAAAGTGAACTTCTGATAGATGGTCTCCAGCGGTTCCACATTCTCCTGAGCCATCGCACCCATGGCTGTCAGAAATAAGATAAAGAAAAGAAGTAACCTGTTTCTCATAAGCCTGAATGATAGTGATTTTCTGGTGCAAAAATAATCAAAAAGATAATACGACGAATATTCGCAAGTATCATTTTTATTCGTTTCGTCTCAACTCAAAAATATTTTTACACTTATTTACACAATTAACTACGGATTTTGCTGAAACGAACACGAATGACAAGAATTGATAACTCAACTTTATTCGCATAGCTCATCTGCAAGCGGAGGGGAGTCATGTATGGGAGAGGGAAGTTATGAAGGGGAGTTAAAGGGCCAATACTATTTTAGGAGTTTGGACAATACCTTCGAGAGCAACAAAGTTATTCTCTCACCTCTTATCTCTCACCCCTCACCACTAACAACTAGAGTCTAAAAACTAACTATCGTACGACGATTTTCCTGCCGTTCTGGATATAGATGCCTTTTTGAGGGATACCACTGAGGCGGCGGCCAGCGAGGTCATAGAGTTGGGGAGCATCGGATTGATGAACAGGCGTGTTGATGCCATTGATACTGCCATGAGCGGTGTTGTTGTCAAACTGGTTCACGCGCCCGACGAAGAGTACCATGCCCGTACCGTTGTGCTCAATGGTGTAGTAGAATGGACGGTCGAAGACGATATTCTCCTCGGGGTCTTCTGGCATTCCATTACCAGCCACCTCAACAGACGTGGCGGCGGCAGCCTCTGTACCTTTCTCATTGACGACAATCTTACTGAGTTGGTTCACTTTCGAGATGAAGACTTGTTTGGGACTTAATTTGCTGAAATCAGCCTTATTTCTATCGAACGCATCCACCATACCCATTTCTTTTAGAAGGTCCTTTAGATCGAAACTGCCCTCGGTAGTGAAACAGGGTAATGACAGATCAATGTTTTTCGTTTGCAGCTGTTCTCTGCCCGTCTTCCATTCGTCCATGGTGAGTTGTGGAAATGCTGTCTCATCCTTGGGCAGGAAGAGTGTCATGGAGAAATCACCATTAACTCCGTATGGCAGTTTGACCACAGTGAATTTGCCATTGTGGGCAACCCACTGGTAAGATAGTTTATGCATCATATCCACGTCGATATCTGTGCCATTGACATTGTGAAACACTTGACGGGTGGTTTCATGCTCATCAAAATCCACTGACCATGCTCCTTTG
>JAFZAE010000185.1 GCA_017548385.1 Prevotella sp. | reverse complement strand
GTTGAAGTTAAGTCATCCACCTACAAAACCCATGTGTCAATGGACGAGTTCTGCAAGAAGTTCTCTTCACGCATCGCCAACGACCGCTATCTCGTTTACACGAAAGACTACTTCAAAGAAGGTGCTATGAAATATCTTCCCGCATATCTAGCATATTTTCTATAAGGATTAAGTGAATCTACATAGAAAAATGTAGTCCACCCATCATTTTCCATGGTGGGCGGATTGTGCGAGCATTCCAGGCTTTGTCAACTTTCTGGGTTGAAGTCCACAGTGACCTTCCGCTGCTGGATGATGAAGATGAAGAAGAAGAACTGGAGCAGCGATACCAGGTTGAGCACGAAATTCTCTTGATAGAATTGTAGTACCAGAGCATAGGTGATATAGACATACAGGCATTTCGCCACACCGCTGCCATAGCGCATCTGACGGTAACACCAACCGCTTACCACACCATAGAAAAACGCGAAGAATGCCACGCCAGGATAGCCAAAATCGAGGAAGAAAGGTTGGAAAACGGTATATACGTTCGTGGGAAGGGGAACCCATACAAACTCCTGCAGTTTGTCGTATACCACGAAATCACCTCCCCAACGGGCCAGGAAGATATAGATGGAGTGGAACGTATGGGAGCCAAACTGCGGAATGAGGTCGGGCTGAACCTTGCCGAAGGCGGCAGCAGGTGAAAGGATATATAGACCGAAGAAATCCAGGAATGTCATACTCTCGTCGGAAGACCCTTCAGTACTGTCACGGGCGATGTTGAAGAGGAAGAATACACCGATTATCGACACCGCTGAGATGATTATCGACCGCATTTTGATGACACGTTTTTCATAAAGGCAGAAGATAATCGTGATGAAGAGGAAAAACAACATACCCTTCTCCATAATCGCAAAGGCACTCATGGCGGCAGCCACTACGATAGTGAGCAACTGCCAGAGAGGAATCTTGGGATATTGCCAAAATGCCACAACCACCATCACCTGACTCAACACGTAGGAATATTGTAGGAAACCGTATCCCTCGTCGCCATAGATAGCCAACAAGCGGATGTTGTTAAGCAGGTCGGCACTGTTGAACATCATCACAATTTTCAGTATCTGATACACATACACCGGTGTAATCACCATCGTGATGACATACAGCCAGGTGAACACCGTGCGGTTCATCGGCGGAATCTCAGCAGAGCGGTTGTGCCCATGGTCGCTGGGCATCACATAGTATGTCACCAGTGACGATATACATAGGATGGGATACCAGATCATCAGACAGTAGAGGAACTGGTCACTGAGTGGGTCGAGCAGGCGGCTCTGGAATTGATACATCACCATAATGGCAAGCCACACGGCAGTGGTGATCGTCCAGGGAGAGAACACGTCGCCGGCTCTCAGCACGAGGAAGGTCACAAGCATGACGGCTAGTACGATGATGATGACAATTTCCATTGGTTCTTATAGTTGACGAGTAAACGAGTTGACAAGTTGACGAGGTATTTGTTTTTTAGTTGACGAGGTATTAGTGCTATTAACTTGTCTCCTTGTCAACTTGTCTCCTTGTCAACTTAAATTCTAACATCTTCCTCCTCCCCAGAATAATCCAGGTGGCCACGGTGAGGCCGATGAAGACAAATGAGAGGATATAGCCCAATGTCGATGGAGAGGAGGAGGAGAGGGGGACGGTGGCGTTGGTCAGCACGGTGAAGGTGAATGAGAACTTGTCGACAAGGGCTTGGGCGCGAAGACGCTGCTCTGCTGCTTTCTCGTATGCTGTGAACGCACTCTCGTATTCCTTCTGAAGGTGTTCCTCCTCGGCGCTGGCACGACTGCTCACAAGGTCGTTGTGGCTGTCGGCATAGCGGGCATATTCTTCGCGGGCAGACTGGTAGCGGTGCTCAGCCTGCTCAAATTTCGTCTCGGCGGTGGCAAGGTCGAAAAGGGCTGTTTGACGGGCGAAACCAGCGGTGTGGCGTTGCAAGTGCACCCGTACGGAATCGACCATCATCGCTGCCACCACAGGATCGTTGTCGGTCACCTGAATGACAGTCGTGCCATAGCGTGCCGACGTTTTCGAGCGGATGCGCTTGTTGATAAGGCTAATCACCTCATCGTATGCTTCAATGGAGTCAGGGGTGGAACGAAACAGACGCTCCCACCAAGGATGTTTTGCGTGTTCAAGGGTGTAGTGATAGTAGTCGGTTCCATACCCTACAACAGGAACCTTCGACATTTCCACGGCGAAATCGCGGGTCATCACAATCTTGTGATAGGCATCGGGCATACGCATGCCGTGATGACCGGTCATCGTGGATTTGGCCCAAGCGGCAAGGTTGTTCAGACCCAATAGCAGGTCGGTCTCCTTGTGCTCGTCGGCGAGTGTCACCTGGGCGGAATATTCCTCAGGAAGACTGACGACAACCACGGAGGCCAACAGCAACGACGAGGCGAACACCAACAGATAGGTGCGCCAGTGCTGCTTGCAGACATCCCATGCGCTCCAGGTGGGTCCGTCGTATGCCATGGTCTATTCTTTTGCCTCTACGATTTTGAATACTTCCCTGCGCTTCTTCACCATCAAGACAATGATGCGGAGAATGGCTCCGAGAAACAAAAAGGTGAGAAGTACGGAGAGTTTTGAACGGTTGCTGTGCTTGATGGGGACCGACGCTGACTGGACGACAGTGAAGGCAGGCGTGCGCTCCTGCACCTTCGCACGAGCCAGTTGAAGCTGTTCATACACCTGGGTATAGGCATTGTATTTCAACTGCATATCATTCTCCAGGTCTTCCTCTTTCGACTTATAGGCTTGCAGGATGACTTCTTGGTTGGCATCCACGAAGGCAGCATATTGCTGACGAGCCTTCACATATTGCTCGCGGGCCTCACCGAAGAGTTTCTCCATGTAGGCAAGGTCGTTGCGGGCCTTCTTGGTGCGGTATGAGGTGATGAACGCCTGAAGGCGGTTACGCACTGAGTCGGCCATCATGGCGGCTACAAGGGGATCCTGGGCAGACACCTCGATGGAGATGACGCTCGTCTTCTTGTCTACGGAGCAGTTGATGCTGCGACCGATATTATGGGCGATGTCGTATTGGTCCTTGGTCAGACGGAAGGGGTCTACCTTGGTGCTGTCGCCACCAGTGTCGTCCTTGCTGGCCAACAGGTCGTGAAGCCATTTGCCAGGATAGTTCCACCAACCTTCCTTGTTGTGATTTTTCAGATAGTCATAGAAGGAGGTTCTCAAACTGCCGTCCTTCGTCTCTATCTGGATGGGGAAGAGGCTCACGAGGAAGTCGGTCGACTGGATGAGGTCGGGGTACAACTCGGGATAGATGGCGTCGCTGCTCTCGCCGAAGTTCATATCCATTCCCACCATTGAGGCAAGCGACGAGATATTTGACGTGAGACTGTTGCTCGACGATGTCTCTGGAGCCAGCATCACGCTCGACTTATATTCACGGGGGGTATCGAATGCCACGGTCAATGCCAGGATGCCAGCGACACCCAACCAAATGAGCATTTTCCATTTGTCGGCCTTGATGACGCGCAACAGACCGAAAAAGTCGAGGACAATCTTTTTTCTCTTGTATTCTGACATATGTTATAGTGGTGAGAGGTGAGGGGTAAGGGGTGAGAGATTACTCTTGCTACTCACGGTTGTTATCGATGCTATTAACTCGTCAACTTGTCAACTTGTTTACTCGTCAACTTAAATAACCTTATTTCAATATACTTGCTAATGTGGCGATGATGGCGGCGAATGAACCTACAGAAGTGGCAATGCTAAGGGTCTCTTGCAGAGAGGTCTTACTGATGGGCTTAGAGGGCACAACAATCTCGCAACCTGGCTGTGGCTTGGCACCATGGCTCACCTTTGCCACCTTGCCACTCATATAGATGATGTATGCCTGGCGTTTCTTGGCATTCGGACCGAAGCCACCGGCCTGATTGATATAGAAACTGGCGCTCTTTCCACTCTCATAGACCACGGAGTTTGGACGCATTACCTCACCACTGATTTTCACCGTACCGGTGTATTGCGGTACAACGATGCGGTCGCCCTCGCGAAGCACGATGTCGTCGTCACCGCCAGGATTCATCATAGCCTTTTCAAGGTCGATACCCACAGGGTAGGTGTCACCTACTTCGTATTTCTGCAACTGTTGTTGTTGTGACAAATTGGCGAGACTGCTGTTGCCGCTCTTGGCAATTTGTTGCTGAAGATTTAATTCAGCTTGCTCGCGGGCTTTCTTCAGGGCTTCGATGGCGTTGAGGCGCTCCTCCTGTGTGTAGCGGCGCTCCAGACGGGCACCTTTCACATAGGCACGGTCGTTGACACCACCAGCCACGCGCACGAGGTCGCTCAGTCGCATATTCTTCGACGACAGGGTGTAGGTGCCGGCAAACATTACCTCACCTTCAATATTCACGTTCTGCTGCTTGTAGGTGCCGGGGCTCTTGCGTACATACACCTCGTCGAAAGGCATGAGCACAAAGCCGGGTTCGCCGTCAATTACAAAACCATCCTTGATGGCAAAGCTGAAGGTCTCGGCGATGATAGAGTCGGTTGTCAGCGCATGGGGGTCGTTTACACGGCGTGCTACATCCACTTTCACCATGGAGGCTGTCTCTGTCAGACCACCGGCCTGCAAAATCAGGTCCTCGATAGTCTCGTTGGCGGCATATTTATATACCGCAGGATAGTGTACCTCGCCGTGGATGGTCAGCGTCTGTTGCTGCATCATGTCTTGTTTTGTGGGAATGAACAACACATCGTTGGGCTTCAGTTCAAGGTCAGTCTTTGTGCCTTCCATGATGCCGTCGATGTCGAGCTGTATCACTTCCAATGAACGGTCTTTGCGCATACGGTGCATTACGGCATGAGCTGTGAAGGCTTCCTCACGCAGACCCTCGGCATGCTCTATCAGCGTGCGTACACTGTTGATTTCATCACCCACCTGATACATGCCGGGGCGGAAGACGGCACCCTTGATTTCAGCCATATTGCTGTAGCGGTCGAGGATGCTGTCAACGGTGATGGAGTCGCCATCATAGAGATTGAATGAGGGGAAGTCGAACTCATCCACGTTATATACCGACCATTCACGACCGGTCTTGCGGATGACGCGCACCGACTTGGTATAGGCATCGCCGGTAAAGCCACCACAGTATTTCAGCAGTGACGAGAGCGATTCGTTGCGTTTCATCTCATAGTACATGGGCCGCTTTACCTTGCCTGTGACATTTACCAGGCAGTCGTAGGTGCCCACAAGCACCATGTCATTGTCGTTAAGTCGCACATTGCCGCTCATGCGTCCATTGAGAAGATACTCATAGATGTCGATGACAGAGAGCAACTGACCATTGCGATAGACTTTCACATTACGAAGTGTACCTAAGTCGGTCACACCGCCTGCCATATAGAGGGCATGGAACACACTGGCAAAGGCCGACAGTGTGTAGGTGCCGGGGAGTTTTACGTCGCCCAACACATTGACCATAATAGAGCGTGTCTCGCCCACCGTGAGTCGAAGGTCGCTGCTCTGATAGCGTGAACCGAGTTTTTTGCGGATGGTATTGTTGGCTTGTGTCACTGTCATGCCCGCCACATATACTGGTCCAAAACCTTCGATGACCACAGAACCGTCGGGTGAGACTGTGCTCTCGATGGTCTTCTGTGAAGCACCGTAGATGTCAATGTAGACGGCGTCGCCAGGCCCCAGGCGGTAGTTCTCAGGGGTGGCAATGTTCATATTGGGCTCAAAAGTGAGGTTTTTGTTACGGAAGAGGTCGTGTCCGTAGATTTTTTTCTTGCTCTTCTCGTATTTCAAACGCTCCACCAAGTTTTCATACATCGTGATGGTGTCGCCGGGGAGCCAGTCGTTCAATTCGTCCTCAAACTCCAGGAAATCCTCGTCTTCATCATCGAAGGTGCGCTTGCCGTATGACTCCTTCTGTATCCAAGTGCCGCTGTTGTAGCGATTGTCATCGTCGTAGAAGTCAGTGGAGCGGTCATTGTATTTCCCGTCCTCGTAAGGCGACTTCTTCTTGTTGGCATTGTCGCGGCTGCGGTCATC
>JAFZAE010000184.1 GCA_017548385.1 Prevotella sp. | reverse complement strand
TGCCGGCGCTGCGGGGTATCGCTCCATACATCCTGAGCGTGCCGGCTGGCGCTATGGATTTGTGGCCTACTCCAATGACGGCACCCGAACATACAGCGAGATGGGGCATGATAAGGAAGGCATCGCATCGCTCACTATACCAGAGCAATGCGACCGACTGTTCTTCGTCGTCATGGGCGCTCCTACAGAGTATTGGCGACATCCATGGGACGACAATGAGAGCAATGATGAGCAGTGGCCCTTCCAGGTGAAATTCGACAACACAGATGTCTATGGTCATTTTGGTGAATATCCAGCCAATTATGCCCGCCGCGACACCACCGTCTATATCGATGCAGAATTACTCTATGACGGAAGTTCCTACACCAGCACACGCGTACAATATGACATGGCTGCCGTGAGTCAGGCCTTAGGACTAAGCACACAACAAATGAAGAGCGTAGGGAGGACCGCAAACTCCAATCCAAGGTTTGTGGGAGTTAGCGCCAACGGCCAGATTACCACGGGAACAACAACGAGCACCAGCAGCAACACCTGCTATGGACATTGGTTCGACCAGAACGGCAATGTGTGCAACTACGACTCCTCGGCACGCGTCTATGCAGAGTTCTACCCCGACAATTATGGCTGCTATGTGGGACAATACCCTGGCAGACTAACTCGTGGCAACACCTACACAGTACGCCAAGCCATCCAATACACCGTCGAAGGCAAGCAATACACTGCCACTATGGTGGTGAATCTGAAAGTGAAGTGAGAATTAGGAGTTTGGGAGTCTGGACAATGACGGCCTGCAAGGCCTGCAGCACTTAGCCCAGGGTAATACCCTGGGTAATAGTAACCGGCCGTGCAACTCGCCCTGCTAGGGCAAAAGAATACCATGTTCATAAAGCTTTTGCTCTTTCAGAGCGAGTTTCCCCTCACCATACAAAACCCAGGGCGTTGCCCTGGGCTAATTGCTATTGGTCTTTCAGACGAATTCCTCCTTGCAAGGCATAGTTCAAACAAGTTAGGCTCGGCTTTCGTCGTCGAAGTCCCCCTTGCGAGTTATATGTGCGTTCTCCAATTCCTCCATTATTTTTAAGAACGCCTTACTGTGCTTTTTGCTCTTAAATTTTATTTCCTCTTTCATGGAATCTTCAATAGATAAATCAAATAACTTATCTACTCCTTTACTCGTCAACTATAATAATCAAGACAATGAGTCAAGTTGTGTTTTGAGTTCCTGCAATTCGTCCCTGACTTGTGTGAGTGTTTCAATGATACGGGCGCTTTTGTCTGCACCATCACGGTTTTCATTGAGCATCTTTCGAGCGGCAGAAAGTTTAAAGCCCCTTACTTTCACCAAGTTATATATCAGTCTAATCTGCTCAATGTCTTTCTCGGTATATTGCCTCACTTTATTGCCGGTTGTCTGTGGTTTTAGGTGAGGGAAAGTCTGTTCCCAATATCTGAGCAAACTCTCATTCACGTCAAACATTGCCGCAACTTCCTTGATGGAATAATATCTCTTTAAGTTTTTGTCTTTACTTACTGCCATAGTTGTTGGTATTGTGATGCAAAGATAACGAAAACCGAGAGCAGAACAAAAAAAAGAAGTTTATTTTTTATGCCGAGGTCGGGTTGAGTTATCTTTTGATGGATTAAGGTGTGTTCGATAAATCACCACCCATGTTAAAAATGAGGATGAACCCTAAAATATTATGGCTCATCCTCATTTGAAAAACTTTTGAGAATTGGGTTATTTATCCCATACTGATGTGTGATTGACGACAATCTCGTCAGTATTCTCAAACATTCCCTTTCCAACAAGTTGTTCGTCTGCACCGTCCTCATCATTTACGCTGATGACATCAAGGCCAGTATCCATCACTTCATCAGTGTCGATAACCACGAACTTTGCTTCTGGTTTGATGTAGTTCTTCATACTTTTATATTTTTATGATTATTAATTAATTATTTCGTCGTTTAATAGATTACCTTCCTGTTAGGTTCTCAGTTGCTTACATAAATCTTCATTTTTTTGCCCCCCTCAATGATGGTAATAAACAGTCGAATTACACATCATAATTTGATACAATGAGGCAAAATACATGATAATGTTATTATCAGTGTGTAAAAGTACAAATAATATTTGGTATGCAGAAATTTTTTTAGGAAATTTTTACAGTTTTTTTCATTTTGACTGTAAAATAACCCTTTGACGCGTCTAAAAGCAGTATTTGAATGCAATAAAGATGTAAAAAAGACAAATTTTCTTTGATATGCGCTCCGTTTGGAGTAATTTTGCAGTCATAAAGCAAAACAAGAGAAAAGAAAGATATAAAAATGATGACAGCCAACGAAATCCGCGACTCATTCAAGAAGTTTTTTGAGTCAAAGGGTCACGCCATCGTCGCTTCCGCCCCGATGGTGATAAAAGATGATCCCACCCTGATGTTTACCAATGCCGGCATGAACCAATGGAAGGATATTATCCTGGGTACACGCCAACCTGAGCCTCGTCGCCGCGCCAATTCACAGAAATGCCTTCGTGTGAGTGGCAAGCACAACGATTTGGAAGAGGTAGGTCACGACACCTACCACCACACTATGTTCGAGATGCTTGGCAACTGGAGTTTTGGTGACTATTTCAAGGAGGGTGCCATCAAATATGCCTGGGAATATCTGGTTGATGTGCTGAAACTCGACCCCAGCAATCTCTATGTGACCGTATTTGAAGGTAGCAAGGAGGAAGGTTTGGAGCGTGATGACGAGGCCGCCAGTTTCTGGGCCAAGTATGTACCTGCCGACCATATCATCAATGGCAACAAACACGATAATTTCTGGGAAATGGGTGACACAGGTCCCTGTGGTCCATGCTCTGAGATTCATCTTGACTCGCGCAGTGCCGAAGAGCGCGCCAAAGTTCCCGGTCGTGAACTTGTAAACAAGGACAATCCCCAGGTAATTGAAATCTGGAATCTTGTGTTCATGCAATACAACCGCAAGGCTGATGGCAGTTTGGAGAAACTGTCGATGAATGTTATCGACACCGGTATGGGTTTTGAGCGTCTCGTACGTGCCCTTCAAGGTAAGCAGTCCAACTATGATACCGACGTTTTCCAGCCCATCATCCATGAGATTGAACGTCTGTCTGGTAAGCAGTATGGCAAGAGCGAGGAAACCGATGTGGCTATGCGTGTCGTTGCCGACCACCTTCGTGCTGTGTCGTTCAGCATTGCCGACGGACAGTTGCCCAGCAATGCCAAGGCCGGTTATGTCATCCGTCGCATCCTGCGCCGTGCCGTGCGCTATGCCTATACCTTCCTGGAGCAGAAAGAAGCGTTCATGTACAAACTGATTCCTACCCTCATCCAGGAAATGGGAGCATCTTATCCCGAACTTCCGGCTCAGCAAACCCTTATCAGTCGTGTGATGAAAGAGGAGGAAGACTCCTTCCTGCGCACCCTCGACAAAGGCATCAACCTACTCAATGGTGCCATGGACGAACTGAAAGCTAATGGCGAGACTGTGCTTGATGGTCGTCAGGCCTTCCGTCTGTTTGACACCTACGGATTCCCTCTTGACCTGACGGAATTGATATGCCGTGAGAATGGCTACAGTGTAGATGAACAGCAGTTTAATGAAGAGATGGAGAAGCAGAAAGCCCGTGCCCGCAATGCCGCAGCCGTGGAAAACAGCGACTGGGTGGAGTTGCGTGCCGGTGAGCAGACTTTCGTAGGCTATGACTACACAGAATACGAGTGCCATATTCTCCGCTACCGCAAAGTGACCCAGAAGAAGAACACCTATTATGAGATTGTGCTCGACTACACCCCCTTCTATGGTGAGATGGGCGGTCAGGTAGGTGACAAGGGTGTCATCGTCAGCGAACACGAGACAGTGGAAATCTTCGATACCAAACGTGAGAACAACCAGAGTGTGCATTTGGTGAAACAATTGCCCCAGCATCCTGAGGCCGATTTCATGGCCTGTGTCGATACTGACCAACGTGAAGCCAGTGCCGCCAACCATACTGCCACACACCTCTTAGACTACGCTTTGAAACAAGTGCTTGGCGACCATGTCGAGCAGAAAGGCTCCTACGTCAGTCCCGACAGTCTTCGTTTCGACTTCTCCCACTTCCAGAAGGTAACCGACGAGGAACTTCGCGAAGTGGAGCGTCTCGTCAATGACATGGTACGTCAGAACATTCCTCTGGACGAGAATCGCGAAATGCCAATTGAGCAGGCTCGCGAACTGGGTGCCATCGCCCTTTTTGGCGAGAAGTACGGTGACAAAGTACGTGTGGTGCGTTTCGGTCCAAGTTGTGAACTCTGTGGAGGTATCCATGCCCGTGCCACTGGCAATATCGGTTTCTTCAAAATCATCAATGAGAGCAGTATCGCCGCCGGCATCCGCCGTATTGAAGCCATCACGGGTAAACGTTGCGAGGAGAACCTATATATTATGATAGACATGCTGAAAGGCATTCGCGAAATGTTTAACAATGCCAAAGACCTTCAAGGTGTCCTTCAGAAATACGTCAACGAGCACGACTCCATGAAGAAACAGATTGAAGGTTTCCAGGCTCAAGCTCTCGAGCGAATGAAGGAGCAACTTTTGCAGAAGGTACAAAATATCAACGGCATCCATGTGGTGCGTGCCATATTGCCCGTGAAACCCGACCTTGCCAAGGACTTAGTGTTCAAGGTAAGTAATGAGTTTGATGAACGGGTTCTCTGCGTCATCGGCTCAGTATTTGATGGTAAGCCCTTGCTCAATGTCATGATTAGCCAAGACATGGTGAGCGAGATGGGATTGAATGCTGGTCAGATGATTCGCGAGGCCGCCAAATTCATCAAGGGCGGTGGTGGTGGTCAGCCCCACTTTGCTTCTGCAGGCGGCAAGGATCCTGACGGCATCTCCGCTGCTGTAGACAAAATTATCAGCATAGCCACCAAAGAATCCTAAGAGACAGTAATATACAATGGCAGAGACGTTAAGGGCGTTGAGTTCGGGGGTTCTTGAAACATCTGAACATCTGCCAACCTTTAACTAATATGAATTCACAAAAACTCATTTTATTATGAAAACCGTACAAAGAATAACCATGATGATGCTTGCACTTGTGGCAAGCCTGTCGGTGAATGCCATCGACATCAAGATTAAGAAAGACAAGACTGTGGTGGACGGTATTTTCTACAACGTCAACCTGAAGAAGCAACAGGCTGTTGTGGTAAGAGGACAGGAAGCCTATGTCGGCGATATCGTGATACCTGAGAAAATCACCGTCGACAGTGTAACTTGTTACATTGAGGAGATTGGCTCTGGTGCTTTCAAGAACTGTCCTGGCATGACATCCATCTCACTTCCCTCTACCATCTCCAAGATTGGCAGCAGCGCCTTTGAGGGTTGCGCCAGTCTGAATGAGGTCAGCATCCCCTACCGCATCCAGGAGTTACCCTCCGACCTTTTCAAAGATTGCACCAGTCTCACTGTGGTGAATTTGCCAGAGAACTTGAAAAAGATTTCCACTGGCACGTTCCAAGGTTGCAAATCACTGATGGACTTTGAGTTCCCCACTGCCATTACTGAAATTCCCAGCAACACTTTTAAAGATTGCAGCGAATTGCGCAATGTGGTGATTCCCACCGGTGTAAAGAAGATTGGTGGCAATGCCTTCCAGAATTGCAGCAGTCTGCAATACATCGACTTCCCTACTGGTGTGAGTGGTCTGGGTGGTAATCTTTTTGAGGGTTGCACCAGTCTGCAGGAGTTCCGTTTCCCCTCTGGTGTCACTGTCATCCCCGCTGATATGTTCAAAGGTTGTGTGGAACTAAAGAGTGTGGACCTCTCCAATTCCATCACGAAAATAGAGAACGAAGCCTTCGCCAATTGCAGTTCACTGGAGAGTATCGAGTTGAGCAACTCCGTGTCGTCTATTGCCAAGAGTGCCTTTGAGAACTGTGCCAGTCTACGCACAGCCATCATTCCTAACGGTATCAAGGAAATCAGTAGCGACACCTTCAAGGGTTGTGCTAGTCTGACAGAGATCAACCTGCCTTCAGCCCTTGTAAAAATTGGCAGTAGTGCCTTTGAGGGTTGTGCCAGTCTTACGACTTTGACTCTGCCTGTCTCACTGAAGGAAATCGGTAGTAAAGCTTTCGACAAATGTACTGGGTTGATGGATATCTATACGAATAGTGCCACCCCTGTGAAAATCAGTGGCAACTCCTTCGCCAAGTCCACTATGAAAGAAGGTATTGTACACGTGAAGAAAGGCTTCACCAACAATTACAACCTTGACAAACAGTGGAAGAATTTCCTCAACATTATCAACTGGGAACAGAAGTAGTTTTTTTAGTTGACAAGTTGACGAGTTGACGAGTTGACAAGTTATTTGTTTTTGAGTTGAAAAGTTGACGAGTTATTTGCCTGACTGTTCTTTTACCATAAAAGCCCGTAGGATTCCTGCGGGCTTTTTTATCTGTATAACAAACTATTTGTTGTTTATTTGCAATATTCGGACAATTTGTATATATTTGCAAAATAAACATGAAGTATCTATTATTACCTGACCATCATCCCACATCCAATGTCCTATGGATGGGCACGTTGGCATGGATTGTAATTATCCTGCTGTCGGTTTTTCTCCTCGCTGTTGTTGGCATGATACTCCTCAAATACATGAGGCATATTGTCGCAGCGGGCGACTTAAACTATGATGGTGAGGATAAGAACAACGTACCCTTGACACGTCGCATCTTGGCACGTACAATACCACCGCTAAGGATTATCCATAGTAAAGCTATTGCATTGTGGTATGGCAATCCGTCGGCAAAGCTCAAACTCGTAGGGGTGACTGGCACCAATGGCAAGACCACCATCGCCACTGTACTATATGACTTGTTCCGCAAAATGGGACATCGCTGTGGGCTGATATCCACGGTCTGCATCAAAATCGAGGATGAGGAGTATCCTGCCATCATCACCACTCCCGGAGCTGTCGACCTCAATCGTCTGTTATCGAAAATGGTGAAGGCTGGGTGTGAATACGTCTTCATGGAATGTTCAAGTCATGGTCTTGTTCAAAAGCGCATCAACGGTCTTCATTTCTCTGGTGGCATCTTCACCAATCTGACACGTGACCACTTAGACTATCACCGCACATTTGACAACTATCGTAATGCCAAGAAATCATTTTTCGATTTCTTGTCCCCTTTGGCTTTTTCCATCGTCAATGCTGATGATAACCACTGGCAAACCATGGTGCAGGACTGTAAAGCAAAGATTAAGACATACTCCATCCATGACAAGGCCGACTTCATGGCAAAAGTGCAGGAATGCGACCTTGAAGGAATGTGTTTAGACATCAATGGTCGCGAGGTAGACGTACATTTTATTGGAAAATTCAATGCGAGCAACTTGCTGGCCATCTATGGCACTGCTGTAATGTTGGGGAAAGAACCACAAAAAATCCTCACGGCACTATCGGCCATGAGGAGTGTTAGAGGAAGACTTGAACCAATGAGGTCACCCGAAGGGTTCATCACCTTGATAGACTATGCCCATACACCCGACGCCCTGAGAAACGTCTTAGAAACCATCCATGAAGTGCTCAACGGCAAAGGGCGAATCATCACTGTTTGTGGAGCTGGTGGCAACCGCGACATAGGAAAACGCCCCTTGATGGCACAAGAGGCTGTCCGATGGAGCGACATCGTAATCTTCACCAGCGACAATCCACGTTTTGAAGACCCTCAAACCATTATCAACGATATGATGTCGGGAGTCGACACGCCGGAGAAAGACAAAGTGTTCAGTATTGTTGACCGACGTGAAGCCATCATCAAAGCATGCTCAATGGCACAAAAGGATGACGTGGTGCTTGTGGCTGGTAAAGGTCACGAAGACTATCAGGAAATCAAGGATAGGAAATATCCCTTCAGCGACAAGGAAGTTATTAGTGAGTATTTAAGGGTAAGGGATGAAAAATAAGAGAAATGATTCGAAGGTGACGTAATGACAATCACCGATATTCAACAAAAGTATTCTCTTTCCTCTAACCACTCACCTCCAACCTCTATTATTATCTTGCCAAATCGAATCCGAGGCGTACACCATCATAGTTTTTGCTCAGTTCGCTGATGGTACCAAGTGTGGCATTTCCACTGGCAGAACCCACTAGTTGTAGAATTGTCAACAATTTCTTTGACTCGAAGAGCAGGCTAATACCGCTACCAGAAGTATTGATGAAGCCATTGATGGATGCAAGCACTGTTTTCAGTGTAATCTGTCCGGTGCTAGGATCATAAACGTATGAACCACTGAGTGGTGTACCCATCATTTTTCCAGAGAAAGAATTGTCTTGATTAAAAGTGAAGTAGGTGTTGGAACTCTTTATTCCCATTGTCTGATAGGTTGAAGCCAATTCTGACTTAATCTTAGCAGCAGCCACTTCACCACCTGCCTTTGCCAACAGGTTGTCGGATGCGAATCCACATCCCGGCTGATAATACTTCCATGTTCCGATAAGACTTTCCTGTGTCACTTGGTTGATACCCAACACACTGGTAAGGATGTTACCAATTGTACTTGCTCCGTCGATACCACTAAAGATATTTCCAGTTGTTCCCGTACAGCCTGTAAGCAAAAAGCTAACAACCGTACATACAATCATCGTTAATTTTTTCATGCTTTATTATGTTTAAGTTAAAAATGTCTCCGTCTGCGTCTTGGGCCAGTTGACAAGGAATAGTTTTTCCGTAGCTCTGGTAAAGGCAGTGTAAAGCCAGTGGATATAGTCGGGGGTGAGCATGTCATCGGTCATATATCCTTGGTCGAGATACACATGCTGCCATTGTCCACCCTGCGCTTTATGGCAGGTCACGGCATAGGCATATTTCACCTGCAGAGCATTGAAATAGACATCTTCCTTTACTTTCTTCAACCGGTCGGTCTTTACGGTGATTTCCTCATAGTCGGCCATTACCCCCTGGAAGAGTTTCTCCTGTTGTTCTATCGTCATCGCCGGTGCCTCTGAGCGCAGGGAATCAAGCACCACAGTGATTGTCTGTTCGTGGTCGTCGTAATCAGGGAACCTCAGTGTGACATCTGCGAATCGGAAACCATAGAGTTGTCTGAACGCTCGTGCCTTGCCCACGATAGCCCTGTCGCCATTGGCAATGAACGCCATATTGCTTTTCTCCTGTTCCGTCCAGTAGTAGTTGTTTTTCACCACCATGAGTATGTCGCCCGAGCACAGTTCGTCTTCACGTCCCAATACCATGTTGCGTATGCCCTGGTTATAGATATTTGCCCTTTTGTTTGACCGTGTGATGACGGCGGTCTCATCCAGACCCACCTTGCTATAACTACTTGCCAGCGACTCAATAAGTTCATCCCCTGGCACCATGACGACATCGGCAAATCCCTGGAAGCGTATCTTGGGAAGAGCTACCGTCTCCTGCCTCATCACCATCTGTCGTATCACTGTGGCATTGTATAAGATTCCTGAGTCCTGACTCTGTCGCAACACCTCATTGAGATCTGCGAGATAGACATTGAGTCCGTAGCCTTCAAGGAAATCTCGCATCAGTGCCGGTGATTCCTCCTCACCTACTGGTGGCAACTGTGCTTTGTCGCCAATGAGCATCAGTCGGCATCCACGGCCGGTATAGACAAAACTCACAAGGTCGTCAAGCAGTCGCCCACTTCCGAAGGCCGCCTCCCCATAGTTGTCGTTGGATATCATTGACGCCTCATCCACCATGAAAATGGTGTCCTGGGCCAAGTTGTCATTCAGGTTGAAACCGCTCATCTGTCCCGTGAAAGCCTTCTGGCGGTAGATTTTGCGGTGGATGGTAAAGGCAGGATGACCGCTGTTGAGTGCGAACACCTTCGCCGCCCGTCCTGTGGGTGCCAGCAGCATCACCCGTAGTCCCAGTTCCGTTAAAGTTCTGACAAAAGCACTGGCGAGTGATGTCTTTCCCGTTCCCGCAGAGCCTCTCATCACCATACACGGTCGTTGTGATCTGTCAGAGACAAATTGGCAGAACACTTCCACTGCCTGCATCTGCTCCGCAGTAGGCTCATATCCGAATATATCCAATATTCTCTCTTGTAGCATAGGATTCTGCGGTTCAGATAGATATTTAGGTTTCAATATGATATGCAAAGATACAATATTTTTCTGTTTTTGGACAAAAACTCATTAAAAAATTGTAATTTCGCAGCATGAAAAAGAAAAGCATCCACAACTATCTGCTGTTGGCCTGTGTGGTGGTGCTTGCCATCATCACATTTATGAGTGTATCCGCACCCATGCGTTTCGACAAGGAACGGGAGGCGCGCGAAGAGGTTGTGAAGAGCCGGCTTTTACAGATTCGTAAAGCATCGGAGGCATTCAAGAAAGCAAACGGACAGTATGCCAGCAAGTTGGAGGAGATGGTCAACGCAGGGTATTTAGCCGATTCACTCCGTCAAATTCCCTACGGTAAGGGTGAGGTCTTTCACTATGGTGCCAGTATCCTCGACAGCAAGAACGGTCATCCCTTACCCGTCATGGAATGTGGTGCGGAATACGCCCAATACCTCAAGGGAATGGACATGGGAACAGTGACAGAACTCATCAACAATGCCATCGATGAGGGGGAGTTTCCCGGTCTGAAGATTGGCGACCTGGAACATGACAACCATAATGCAGGAAATTGGGAGTAGATGATGAGAAAAAGCGTACTATTATTGGTGCTGTTTGCTGGGATATCAGCTTGGGCACAGACAGAGAAGGAGTTTATAGACAGGCTCATGTCGCAAATGACTGTCGAAGAGAAGATAGGCCAGCTGAACTTGATGCCTGCGGGCGATATTACGACAGGTGCCAAAAAATATAGTCCCATCTTCGACTTGATAGAACACGGACAGTTGGGGGCTATCCTCAACATGAAAGGAATCGACAACATCAGACAGTTGCAAGATGCTGCGGTGAAAAAGAGCCGATTAGGAATTCCACTGCTTATTGGAATGGATGTTGTACACGGCTACGAGACGGTTTTCCCCATTCCTCTGGCTCAGTCGTGCAGTTGGGATTTAAAGGCTATAGAAGAAGGTGCACGTATCTCTGCGAAGGAGGCCACGGCCGATGGCATATGCTGGACTTATAGCCCGATGGTGGATATCGCGCTCGATGCCCGATGGGGACGCATCGCTGAGGGCAGCGGTGAAGACCCGTTCTTAGGAAGTCGTATAGCAGAAGCGATGGTCAGAGGATACCAAGGTAACTACAGCGAGGAGAATATGATGGCGTGCGTGAAACACTATGCCCTGTATGGCGCTGCTGAAGCCGGACGCGACTACAACACGGTGGATATGAGCCATATCAGGATGTTCAACCAGTTCTTCCCTCCCTACGAGGCTGCCGCCAAAGCTGAGGCAGGTTCGTTTATGACATCGTTCAACATCGTTGACTATATACCCGCCACAGCCAATAAATGGCTGATTGACGATGTGCTTCGCAAACAGTGGAAGTGGGATGGATTCATCGTCACTGACTACGCCTCCATCGCAGAAATCACCAAGCATGGACTTGGCGACCTACAGCAGGC
>JAFZAE010000021.1 GCA_017548385.1 Prevotella sp. | reverse complement strand
GTAAAAGAATTTGGGAAGTGGGTCATGTCCCCCATGGCCCAAAACGGATTATGGGGCTGAGAAAGTTGAGTATAGTAAAGTATTACTCAACTTTCTCAAGTAAGGAATGGAAAGGGATAGAAAAGGAGTTAAAAGGGAGTTAAAGGGACATCACTCCCGATTTGTTTCGATTTTTGTGATGAAATCATTGCAATAGCCAGACTATTGTCCTTTTAACTACCCTTCTATTCTCTTTAACTACTCTTTAACTACAGAGAGTTGAGCAAATGCGAAACTTCAAAAGTATTATTTATCGTGATGAGTCTTTTCTAGAAACTCGGTTTAAGAAAATAGCATAGAGCAGGCAAACAACCACAGTAAATGTCAAATAAGCATAACAATAAGGTAATGGAATCTCGGGTGGGGTGTTATCATCCATACCGGAGAGTGCAATAACCAAGGCTGGATGGAAAGAACCTATAAGGAGTAATAGGGGAAAAATGATAATCCATGGATGATAGCCGGCATCACGCAATCTACGTACTGTTACAGCCAGTGTGGGAAGCAGGCAGAAAACAAGGAACAGACCAAGAAGAATGAGTATTGGGATGATAATCCAACTGAGCCAATTAAGTGGATTAGAAGCAGTATCTGGCCCCGCACTTTGACGGATGATAACAAGCAACGCTGCCGTTCCGAACAACACCACAGAGACAACGGTGACAAACAGCGCCCAATTCCAAAACTCGCTTCGCGTAGCATTCCCGCTAAAATTTGCATACTTATCTATGCAAGTCTTAACATGCGACCAGAATGTTTTCATCATATTACTAGTTAAAAATCTATCAATAGAACGATGAAATTGTTCTTTTGTTGTCTTAAAATAAAACTATATGTTACTCGTCCTCAAGCAGTTCACGTGCTTTTCTTTCTTCGTCGATAGTTTGAAAATCTTTTTTCCGCAGCACGAAACTATTCGACAGGTATTTCTCTCTGACAATACGGTTGGCCGCCAATTCCTCGGGCTTGCCCTGGAAGAGAATTTTTCCCTCAAAGAGCAGGTATGCCCTGTCGGTGATGGTAAGTGTTTCCTGCACATTATGGTCGGTGATGAGAATACCGATGTTACGGTATTTCAGTCGCCATACGATGTGCTGAATATCCTCCACGGCGATAGGGTCGACACCGGCGAAAGGTTCATCGAGCATGATAAATTTGGGGTCTATGGCCAGGCAACGTGCAATCTCTGTACGGCGTCGTTCACCACCCGAAAGTTGGTCACCCTTATTCTTCCTCACCTTGGTGAGTCGGAACTCTGCAATGAGGCTCTCAAGTTTTTCGCGTTGTTGCTTTTTTGACAATTTGGTCATCTGCAACACGGACAGGATATTGTCTTCGACGCTCATTTTCCGGAAGACGCTGGGCTCTTGGGGCAGATATCCTATTCCTGCCCGTGCACGTTTGTAAACAGGATATTTTGTGATGTCCTTGTCGTTGAGATAGATATGGCCAGCATTAGGAACGATGAGTCCTGTGGTCATATAGAAAGAAGTGGTTTTCCCGGCTCCATTCGGTCCGAGTAGTCCCACAATTTCGCCCTGTCTCACGTTGATAGAAACATCATTGACGACCGTACGCTTGCCATATCTTTTGACAAGCCCTTCTGTACGCAGCATCATTCCCTGTTCCTGCTCCACAAGTTGTTGGTTGTTCTCTTCCATAAGTTTATTAGTAAGAGTTCAAAAAAATCTAATCCTGTCCTATCAGTAGGTGCTATATTATTCAGACACCGACTCGCAACCATTAGAAAGTGCAAAATTAACGAATTGCGAATGAAATCAAGAATCTTTGCTGATTAATTTCACATTCTCATAGTTTTTGTTTACTTTTGCAGCAATAAATAATTAAGGATGTATATCATCAAACTACTTCAGACCTTTGGCGAGTACTTACTGTTGATGGGTAGGACGTTCTCCATACCCGAACGTATGCGCATGTTTATGAAGAAATATGTGAAGGAGATGTCGTCGCTTGGTGTTGACTCAATAGGCATTGTTTTGCTTATTTCTTTTTTCATCGGCGCGGTGATTTGCATCCAAATGAAACTCAACATTCAAAGTCCGTGGATGCCCAAGTTTGTAACGGGCTACACCACACGCGAGATTATGTTGCTAGAGTTCTCATCCTCGGTGATGTGCCTAATATTGGCTGGCAAAGTGGGTTCGAACATTGCATCAGAACTTGGTACAATGCGTGTGACCCAGCAGATTGATGCCTTGGAAATAATGGGTGTAAACAGCGCGAGTTATCTCATTTTACCCAAAATACTTGGTATGATCACCATCATGCCTTTTTTGGTGATCTTCAGTGCTGCCACAGGTATCCTTGGCGCCTATGCCACCGCATATATTGGCAACATCATCAGTGCTGATGACCTGACACTTGGCCTGCAGCATGATTTCAATCCCTGGTTTATGTGGATGAGCATCATCAAGAGTTTGTTTTTTGCCTTTCTCATTTCCAGCGTCTCCTCCTACTATGGATACAGTGTGAAGGGCGGTTCGGTAGAAGTGGGCAAAGCCAGTACCAATGCCGTTGTGGCGAGCAGTGTCCTCATTCTCTTCTCGGATGTTTTTCTCACTCAATTACTATCATAAACACTTGTGAACCGCCATGATCGAGATTAAGAATCTATGCAAGTCGTTTGAGGATAAGGAGGTCCTTCATAACATCAGTGCCGTCTTTGAGAATGGCAAGACCAATCTGATTATTGGTCAGAGTGGCTCTGGCAAGACTGTATTGATGAAGAACCTTGTGGGGTTGCTTGACCCAACGAGTGGCGAGGTGCTCTACGATGGCCGCGACTTTGTATCCATGAGCAAGCGCGAGAAGGTGCTTTTACGCCGTGAAATGGGAATGATTTTTCAAGGAGCAGCCCTTTTCGACTCATTGACGGTATTGGAGAATGTGATGTTCCCGCTTGACATGTTTTCAACAATGAACTACCGCGACCGTGTCAAGCGTGCCCAAGAATGTCTTGACCGTGTGAATCTCACGGAGGCAGAGAAGAAATTTCCCGGTGAGATTTCCGGTGGTATGCAGAAGCGTGTGGCAATTGCCCGCGCCATCGCCCTCAACCCTCAATATTTGTTCTGCGATGAGCCCAACTCTGGTCTTGACCCCAAGACATCGCTCGTGATTGACGAATTGCTGAGCAGTATTACCAAAGAATATAACACTACGACCATCATCAACACCCATGACATGAACTCAGTGATGGGTATTGGCGAGAATATCCTATTCATTTACGAGGGGCATAAGGACTGGCAGGGAAACAGCAGTGAGATAATGAGATCAACGAACAAACATCTCACTGACTTCATCTTTGCCAGTGACCTACTCAAGGAAATGCGCACGGCCGTCAATGAAAAAAGTTGAGTGAACAAGTTGACGAGTTGACAAGTGGACAAGTTACTAGAAAACTCGAGAAGAATTATCTCATCAGCCAAAGGCTGTCTCTTTCGACCATTGGCACAAGGATTTGCTCTTTATTGTTGTCAACAAATTCCATCAAAAGGAAGACCATTGCCGTATGCTGTGCAGAATCGACTTCCGAAGAGTTAATACTCACACTTTTAATTCCCTGATGCTGGTCTTGTTGCCGTTTGACATACAATTTGGCGTTTTCCACCAACTGTCTCTCATCGTTTTGTGACCTCTCTATATGGCGGTCCATCCCAGCCACGAAGTCATCATATTTGCCTTCGATGAGATACTGATAATACAATCTTGCCGTGTTGGCAGCGACATCTTCCTGCGGGAAATCCTCCCGGCTGGCGCATGCTGCCAACAAAGCAACGGCAAGAAAGAGCCACACGGCGGCACACCCTTTCATTTCTGGCGGATAAAGATATTGATGGGACAGCCTGTCATCTGCCAATTTTCCCTGATTTTATTTTCAAGGAACCTACGATACGGCTCTTTGACATACTGCGGCAGATTGGCATAAAAAACGAACGAAGGAATCTGCGTATCAGGAATCTGCATGCAATATTTAATCTTGATATACTTCCCCTTGACAGATGGTGGTGGATATGCCTCTATCAATGGCAGCATCACCTCATTGAGTTTTGATGTGCCAACCCTTGCCGTACGGTTGAGATAGACTTGCTTAGCAGTCTCGAGCACACGGAAGATACGCTGTTTGGTCAATGCTGAGACAAAAATGATCGGAAAATCGGTAAATGGTGCCATTCTATCCTTGATGGCATTTTTGAAAGTGTCGATTGCCTTCTGCGACTTGTCTGTCACCAGGTCCCACTTATTAACTGCCACCACAAGCGACTTGTTGTTTTTCTGTATCAACTGGAAGATATTCATATCCTGCGCCTCTATACCCCTTGTGGCATCAATCATCAGGATACAAACGTCGCTATTCTCAATAGCACGGATACTTCTCATGACAGAATAGAACTCAAGGTCTTCGGTCACTTTGTTTTTGCGGCGGATACCCGCTGTATCAACTAAGTAGAAGTCGAATCCGAACTTGTCAAACCTGGTATATATACTATCTCTTGTCGTTCCGGCTATATCGGTTACGATATGCCTGTCTTCACCAATGAAAGCATTGATAAGACTGCTTTTACCTGCATTGGGTCTACCCACGACAGCAAAACGCGGAATACCCTCTTCTTGTTCTTCTTCTTTCTTGCCCTTGAGTTTTTCCACAACCACATCCAACAAATCACCAGTGCCGCTTCCTGTTGCCGCACTGACACAGAACGGGTCGCCCAGACCGAGTTTATAGAATTCGGCAGCATCGAAATACTGGTTGAAGTTATCAGCCTTGTTGGCTACAAGGACAACGGGGATATTCGATTTGCGGAGAATCATTGCCACATCCTCGTCAAGGTCTGTCAATCCATTGACAATGTCGACCAAGAAGAGTACCAAATCGGCCTCCTCAGTGGCTATCATCACTTGTTTCCGGATTTCCTCTTCAAAGATATCATCAGAATTGACCACCCATCCTCCTGTATCAACGATGGAGAATTCATTTCCACACCACTCACATTTTCCATACTGTCTGTCGCGTGTGGTACCGGCTTCTTCACTGACGATGGCCTTACGGGTTTTTGTCAGTCTGTTGAAAAGGGTGGACTTTCCTACATTGGGACGTCCTACAATTGCTACTAATGCCATGGCTATTGGGGATTTATATTATTTTGTCGGAATATTGAGGCAACTCGGATAACTCGGAATAATCGAGTCTACTCTGGATTGTAGCCGAAGTTGTCGAGTTCTCGTTTAGAGTTTCTCCAGTCTTTATCCACTTTGACAAATGTGTCGAGATAGATATGTTTTCCGAAGAATTTTTCCAAAGTCTTTCTTGCCTCGGTACTAACTTTTTTGAGTGCCACGCCCTGATGTCCGATAATGATGCCTTTTTGCGACTCTCTCTCGACATAGATGACGGCACTGATATTAATTCGTTTGGCTTCCTCCTTGAACTGTTGCACCTCCACCTCTACGGAATAGGGTATTTCCTTGTCGTAGTAGAGAAGTATTTTCTCTCGGATAATCTCACTGACAAAGAAACGTGCCGGTTTGTCGGTGAGTTGGTCTTTGTCGAAATATGGCGGACTGTCGGGAAGGAGTTCCTTGATACGTTTGAGGAGCATGTCGGTGCCAAACTTGTTGGCGGCAGAAATGGGTAAAATTTCAGCCTTTGGCAACAGTTGATGCCATTTTTCCACTACTTTGACGAGTCCCTCTTGGTTGGTGAGGTCAATTTTATTGATAAGCAACAAGACCGGTATGTTAAGTGTTGCCACCTTGTCCAGGAAATCCTGGTTTTTCTCAGGTCGTTCCACCACATCAGTGACATAGAGCAATATGTCGGCGTCGGCAAGTGCCGATTCCGAAAATGCGAGCATCGACTCCTGAAGTTTGTAATTAGGTTTGAGCACCCCGGGAGTATCAGAGAAGACAATTTGCATGTCTTCAGTGTTGACGATTCCCATGATGCGGTGGCGTGTTGTCTGAGCCTTGAAGGTGGCAATAGATATACGTTCCCCCACCAACTGGTTCATCAGCGTGCTTTTCCCGACATTGGGATTACCTACGATATTTACAAATCCTGCCTTGTGCATATATCTTGATAAATGTGTGGTTTCGACAAAAAAACGCATCTTTACTTGTGAAGGATGCGTTTGTCTATATTTCGTTTTCTTTTATTTCTTAGGTGCATTGACAGCAGAGCCATCGTATGCCCACCTCAAGTAGGAAGCGCCATGTACGAAACCGGCTCCGAAGGCTGTGAGGATAATGTTATCACCTGGTCGCAGACGGCTCTCATTGTCCCATAATGCAAGGGGGATGGTTGCGGCACTTGTATTTCCATAATGCTCAATGTTGACCATCACCTGCTCCATAGGCAGTTCAAGTCTTTTTGCCACGGCCTCGATGATACGCATATTTGCCTGATGTGGTATCACCCATGTGATATTGTCTTTGTCGAGACCATTTCGCTCAGCAATGAGTGCACAGTCGTCGCTCATGCTTGTCACGGCATATCTGAACACCGTACGTCCTTCTTGATAAATGAAATGCAAGCGATGGTCGACAGTAAAGTGCGACGGCGGACACACCGAGCCTCCTGCTTTCATATGAAGGAAAGGCAGTCCCATTCCGTCTGTACGCAGATATGAGTCAACATATCCATATTCGTTGTCCTCTGAAGCTTCGAGGAGCACTGCAGCAGCCCCGTCTCCGAACAACGGGCAGGTGGCCCTGTCTGTATAATCAACCATCGATGACATTTTGTCTGCCCCGACGACAATTATTTTTTTGTATCTTCCACTTTCAATGAGGCATGTCGCATTATCCAATGCATAGAGGAATCCGCAGCAGGCTCCCCAATAATCAAAAGCGAAAGCGTTTTTCAGTCCTACCTTCCCCAATACGATTGATGCTGTGGAGGGGAAATGATAGTCGGCCGTAGAAGTAGCAAGAATCAACGCATCGATAGTGTTGGGGTCAACACCCGTTTTGTTGATAAGCATTTTTGTGGCCTTTCGTGCCATGTATGAGGTGCCGAGTCCTTCTTCTGTAAGTATTCTCCGCTCCTTGATACCGACACGTGTCATAATCCACTCGTCGTTGGTGTCTACCATCCTTGCCAGCTCCTCATTATTGAGGATATAGTCGGGAACGTAGCCGCCAACGCCGGTGATTATCGCTTTGATTTTACCCATTACTCAGCTGTTTCCTTGACTATAGCCACCTTTCCCCTGTAGTATCCACAAGTTGGACAAACAGTGTGGTAAACATAGTAAGCGCCGCAATTGGGGCATACTGCCAATGCAGGTGCCACAGCCTTGTCATGAGTTCTTCTCTTCAGTGTACGAGTCTTTGACTGTCTTCTTTTAGGATGTGCCATTTTT
>JAFZAE010000020.1 GCA_017548385.1 Prevotella sp. | reverse complement strand
ATATGCTTCTCCAGCCAATTCACCACCACCTTCGCCTACGCACAGCAATATATAGAGGATGTGCAGATACCTAACTGGAAACTGAAGATTCAAAGTCTGCTGACAGAAGTAGAAGGCGACCTATGGGACGACAATGTATGTCCTATAGTGCCCGGCAAGGTGATGTACTATACGAATCTGAAGAAAGGCAACCCACGACGTGGCACTAAAAACATCGATAAGTGCTGGACAGAAGCAGAGTACGATGCTGCCCATAGCTATCCTTCCTATCGCATGGTAGCGGAAATTCCTGAGCCTCAAGGTGATGGCACCCAACCGATTAATGTCACCGACAGCATCCAATGGTGCAATGACGAGATACAACGCTGGCGCGACTGCATCGCTGAGAACGAGCGTGAGAAGTTGGAAGTCTTCGCCTTGGACAGCTGTTTCATCGACAACTACAGCATCGCCTTCGGTACATCAGTGACTCAGACGACAAAGAACAGTGAGTTAATCAACTTCAAGACCGACACAGAGAAGAATTCATATACGGTGAATTTGGAATTGCACCTGATGGGCTTCTTATGGAACAATTCCGGTGGCTACGGCATCTTAACCTATAACAACAAATGGGGCAACACGAAGACCACGACCACCTGTGATACCGGAGGCCAACAGTTCAGTTGGACTATCAGCGACTCGGAGCCCACCACGGCCCTGTCGGTGAACGTCTATAAGTCGAAACGTGGCTGGGGACCTATTTTCCGCACCATGGGTGGTCAGACAAGCAATCCCTACGAGGGTGCCACTTATACGAAATACCATGAAGAAGGCACCGAGCTTGATAAAGCCACTATGCGTGTGGAGAACCCACAGCTCAGTGTCGAAGGTGCCAATACTGTGAGCAATGTACCCACAGGTGGAAAAGCACAGTTCACCTTGGTTTTGAAGAATGCCAATGAGGTGAACCAGAATGCTACTTACATGCTCGACGTACTTGAAAACAGCAATCCCAATGGAGCTATCCTGACCATCGACGGTGCCGTGTTGTCGAAGGGTGGCGGTGGAAGAAAAATCAAGATGAAGTCGGGCGAGGAAATCAAGAAGAAGCTTTACGTACAGCAAGGCAACAAAGACATTGTGGATTATGAAAAAATCGGTCTGATTCTCCGTTCGGAGAAAGACACAGCCACCGTCAGCGACCCTGTCTATCTGAATGTGTACTTTGTGCCATCAGCACCTCATGTGGAGATGTATGTCGAACGTACCGTACTGAACTGGGAAGACTATGAAGTGAACAAGGGATTCCTCTGCACCATCACCAACCTCGACCGTCAGGATGACAAGCTGGAAGGTGTGCGCTTGCAATATCGCCGCAAGGGCTACGACTCCTGGGTACTCGCCAAGGAATGGAAGGTGAAACCTGCTGCCAACGAAGACTCTATCCCGAAAGGCAACAGTTTCACATGGTCTGTCTCGATGGAAGACGATGGTGTCTATGAACTTCGGGCTCAGACCTTCGGCAGATACGAACCCGTTGAAGTAACCTACGAAACTGAGATTATCGAGGTGACCCAAGACTTGGGCGGTCCGAAACTATTAGGTTCACCATACCCTGAGAGTGGTAGATTGGCCTATATCACAAAAGACGATATGCACATCCGCTTCAATGAGGACATCAACGGCAATGCGATGAGCAAGTCGGACAATTTCCGCATCGAAGGCAATCTGAACAATGCCGTTGTCGATAGTAAGGTACCTGACGTGGCGGTACAACTCAATGGCAATGAGTTCTCCACGCAATCGACTTTTGACATGGGTGTTAACGACATCGCCATCGAAGGGTGGTTCTACCGCCAGGGCGACGGTCGTATCTTCGCCATTGGTACTGAGGACAATATGCTTGCCGCCCTCACCCATGATGATGGCAAACTGGCTCTGCGAATCGGAGCAAAGGACAATATCTATGATACAAACGTTACCTTGCCCGCCAACATCTGGAACTATGTGGCCATGAGCTATCAATACAACCCCAATGGCGACGGAAAGGGAAGCATCAGCGCCCTGTATTCCAATTCCGACTTGGTCCTTCCCGTCTTTATTGCAACAGACAGACCAGTGGAGGCATTAACCGGTAGTGGAAAACTGCGTATTGGAGGTGACGGCATGGTGGGTATGATGCACGACTTAGCCATCTGGAATACCAAGAAGTCCGTGTCCAAACTTTATGAGAGCATGAATGAGTTAAAGGCCAGCTACACGCCTGGTTTGATTGCCCACTGGCGCATGGACGAGGGGCACGGTACCACACTTGTTGACAGACAGCGCTCCCGCGATATTGTGATGCCCTCCGAAAGTTGGTATATCAACAACAACAACCTGGCCGCCCATCTCGCTAACGACAAACAAGTAGCCATCGATATCTCCCGATTTGCTCCGCGTCAGACAGACAGTTACGCGCTGGAATTGTGGTTCCGCGGTGACGACATTCAGACGAACAAGGAAGCCACGCTGATGACTGTCAACAACCGACTGGAATTAGGATTCTCCGAGGGTTCTCTGACGCTTACCACCTATGATAATCCCGGATATGAGGAAGTGAACAGCCAGGTGAAGGAAAAATTCACATTGACCGAAACCAACTACAACGACAGTCAATGGCATCATCTTGCCCTGAATGTGCGTCGTGGCACCGGAGCCATCGCCTATATTGACGGACAAAGCATAAGGACGATTCCCGAGGCCAGCATTCCAGCCATCAGTGGCGACAAGCTGTATCTTGGTGGCCATTTCCAGGGCGACATCGACGAGGTGCGTATCTGGAATGCCTCACTCACAGGCGAGTTGATAGCAGAACGGCGATATGAGCGTCTCGACAGCACATTCGCCGGTCTGATAGGTTACTTCCCCATGGAGAGCATCCATCGAGACCAAGATGGTCATATCACTGCAACATTCTCGACCGACAACTTCGGGAACAACTCCATGCTTTACAACCTGAAGGTGGTCAATTCGGAGCATCTCACAAAGGCCATTAACTCCCCAGCACTACTGCCCGGCTCACACCTACTCCGCCTTGATGACAGCGATTTCGATTTCTCTGTTTCCGACCGGGAGGTCTATATCACCTTCCAGGATGACATGTACGCACGTATGGACGGCAACGAATTCACAGTCACAGTAAGCGGTATCAAAGACGAGCATGGCAATATCTCAGAACCTATTGCCTGGAAGTTTTTCGCTGACTTTGCCATCTGGCAATGGACTACCCAATCAATTTCCATCAATAAATACCATTCAAGCAGTTATGATTTCCAACTTTCGTTCTACAAATTAAACGGTGGTTCGGAGGATTATGAAATTCTCAACCTGCCAACATGGATTCGAACCGACAACCCCATTGGTACCACATCAAGCACTCTTGTCACCATCCCATTCGAAGTGCTACCATCAGCACCTATCGGCACCCATTCCGTGGACATTTACGTGAGCGACCGACTGGGTATTAAGCGGGCCATGACATTGACAATCCAAGTATTTGGCGATGACCCACAGTGGCAAGTAGATCCCAATCTCTATGAAAGTAACATGATTGTCATCGGACAGCTCTATACTGGTGACAAGATTTGCGAGTACAAAGACTCGTATATTGCCGCTTTCGACGAGTTAGGCGAGTGCCGCGGCATAGCACATCCAGAATATGTAGCGACACGCGATGCTTACTACCTGAACATGAACATCTATGGTGCTTCCAGCACAGAAATCAGCAACGGCCAACGGCGCCTAACCTTCAAGATGTACGACGCAGAAAAAGGCATCATCCGTCCTCTTGTACAAATCAACATGCCCAATGGCATAGTGACAGATTCACTGATGTATTCAGCAGAGGCATTGTACGGTAGCTACGACAAGCCGCTGATTTTTACGGCTTTGGATGCTATCGAACAGCCTACGCATCTTGACCGTGGTTGGAACTGGATATCAATGTACGTTGAGACTCCGAGCAGTTCCATTGCAGATGTAATGCCCAAGGGTGCCACGAATGTGAACAGCATCATGTATGTGAAGAGCCAAACCGCCATTTCGACAACCAAGAGCGGTGCCTTTGTGGGCGAAGTGACCAACATGTACCCCGGACAGATGTACAAGATACAGACTCGCCGGGATATGGAATTCAATATCATCGGCAAGGCTATCGACGTGACAAATACTTCACAAACGATACACCATGGCTACAATTGGATAGGCACCCTCTCTTCCGAGGTGATGTCGCCCGAAGTGGCATTCGCCGACCTCAACCCCGAGAAGAACGATATGGTGAAAAACCGTTCCGGCTTTACCATGTACCGTGGCGACGGTGTCTGGGAGGGTGTGCTGAAGAGCATCATCCCAGGCGAGGGTTATATCTACTATTCCGAGGCTCAAGGCAATAAGACATTCCACTATCCGAAGTTAGGTACTCAAACATCGTATGCACCACGACATGCGGCGCCAGCCTACGCTCCGGCACAGCACTATACGCCTGTTGACCCATACAACTTCCCTGACAATATGAATGTGATTGCCGTGGTGGTACAAGACGGACAGTTGCTCAACGATGTGGAAATCGGTGCCTTCGTCAACGGTGAGTGCCGTGGTGCCATCCGTGCCAATGAGGGCAGCGACTACTACTTCCTCACGGTGATGGGCTCGTCGGCCGACGACCAGAACCGCACGGTGGAACTGCGTGTCTATGCCAACGGCGAGGAATATGTGGTTGACCAAAGCCACACCTTTATCAACGACCTCGTACTGGGCAACCTCGATGAACCTTACGTGCTCGATCTCGACGAAGCTTCGGGCATCAAGGGTATCTTCACCGGTGAGGGTCTTGACGACGACGGTTGGTACACTCTCCAGGGCTTCAAACTACCACGCAAGCCTCGTCTCCGTGGTGTGTATATCCACAACGGCACAAAGGTGGTGATTGAATAAAATCCGTTAATAAAACCCGAATATGAAAATCCGCAGTTATTTGACAGCACTGTTGTTGTT
>JAFZAE010000183.1 GCA_017548385.1 Prevotella sp. | reverse complement strand
GTCACCAACGAGATGAGAATACACGAAATCATATAGGGGCGGAGCAACCGCCGGAACGACATACCTGAGGCAAGCATGGTGATAATCTCTGAGTTGCCTGCCAACTTCGACGTGAAGAAAATCACGGCGATGAAAACAAATAGCGGACTGAAAAGGTTGGCGAAATAGGGGACGAAGTTCGCATAGTAATCGAAGACAATCGCTTTCAGTGGCGCATTGTACTGGGTGAATTTTGCCAAGTTCTCATTGATGTCGAATACGATGGATACCGAGATAATCAAGACAATGGCATAAATATATGTGCCGATGAATTTCTTGATGATATACCAGTCGATGCGTTTCAAATATTTCTTGGGACTTAGCCACGACAAAGCTTTGGGAAGAAGACACAACACCGCCCACAATTTTCGCAGCCCCTTGGGAATCCAATGTCTCAGAAACCGGATGCCTTTGGATGCCCCATGTCGCATGGTGCGCAATGCACGGAGTTGCTTATGGTGTTTCTTGATGGTTGAGTATTTCATCTTCCTGATTCTTCTCTTCCCTTTTATAATACTCAAAAACTTATAAACTCAAAAACTAACAACTAGATACGCCGACCAAGTTGGTCGATAATACCACGTTTCCATGTCACAAAGTCCCCTTTTATTATATGTTCGCGCGCATCGCCCACCAGTCGGAGATAGAAGGCGAGGTTGTGGATGCTGGCAATTTGCATGGCAAGGAGTTCCTTGGCCTTGAACAGATGATGGAGGTAGGCCTTGGTGTGGATGCGGTCCACATAGCAGCCATCGCCATCGATAGGACTGAAGTCTGACTCCCATTTCTTGTTACGCATATTCATCGTGCCCTCGTATGTAAATAGTAGGGCGTTGCGACCATTTCGGGTAGGCATCACACAGTCGAACATATCCACACCTCGTTCTATTGCCTCAAGGATATTTTGAGGCGTGCCTACACCCATCAGGTAGCGGGGGCGGTTCTTGGGCAAAATATCGTTCACCACCTCTATCATTTCATACATCACCTCGGTGGGCTCGCCCACGGCAAGACCACCGATGGCATTGCCGTCGGCACCCTTGTCACGGACAAATTTCGCCGACTCTTGGCGCAAATCCTTATAAGTGCAACCTTGTACGATGGGGAAGAGGCACTGCTCGTAGCCGTAGAGCGGCTCCGTTTCTTTCATGCGTTGCAGACAACGGTCAAGCCAGTGGTGTGTGAGCGTCAGACTACGACGGGCATACTGATAGTCGCTCTCGCCGGGAGGACATTCATCGAAGGCCATCATAATATCGGCACCGATTACACGCTCGGTGTCAATCACATTCTCTGGTGTGAAGAAATGCTTCGAACCATCGATGTGCGATCTGAATTCACAGCCCTCTTCTCGTAATTTCCGTATGCCAGTGAGGGAGAATACCTGAAAACCACCCGAGTCGGTGAGAATCGGACGGTCCCATGTGTTGAACTGATGCAGACCACCGGCAGCACGAAGAATGTCAAGGCCTGGACGTAGGTAGAGATGGTAAGTGTTGCCCAGGATAATTTGTGCATTCACCTGCTCTCTCAATTCACTGAAATGCACACCTTTCACACTTCCGCAGGTTCCTACGGGCATGAAGATGGGCGTCGTCACCTGACCATGTGCGGTGGTGATGACGCCAGCACGGGCATCGCTCTGACTGTCGTTATGTTGGATTTCGAAGGTCATGAGGCAATGGGACTCTGTGGTGTTTCCTCGATAGTGAAGTTCACGGGATTGTCAACCAATTCTTTCGTGAGGGCAAAATCCCATACATCTTGAATGTTCTCCACATAATGGAATTTAATACCTTTCAGATAGATGGCAGGGATTTCGTCGATGTCTTTTTTGTTTTCGCGACACATGATAATGTCTGTGATACCCGCACGCTTGGCAGCCAGAATCTTCTCCTTGATGCCGCCCACGGGAAGAACCTTGCCACGGAGTGTAATCTCACCTGTCATGGCCGTGTTCAGACGAACTTTACGCTGGGTAAGTGCCGAGGCTATCGATGTGGCAATGGTGATGCCGGCAGAAGGACCGTCCTTGGGTGTGGCACCCTCGGGAACGTGGATATGAATGTTCCACTGGTCAAAAATGCGATAGTCGACATCCAATTTATGGATATGGGCCTTGACATATTCAAGGGCTATCACAGCCGACTCTTTCATCACGTCGCCCAAGTTACCCGTCAGGGTGAGCTTAGAGCCCTTGCCCTTGCTGAGGGAAGTCTCGATGAAGAGTATCTCGCCACCAACACTTGTCCATGCCAGACCTGTCACCACACCGGCGTAGCCGTTACCCTGATAGATGTCACGATAGAATGGTGGCTTGCCAAGAAGGTCAATCAATTTGTCAGGGGTAATCTTCGCATATGGCAACTGGCCGTCGCGGGCCTTGATGAAGGCGAGCTTACGGAAAGCCTTGTTGATTTCCTTTTCCAGACGGCGCACGCCACTCTCGCGGGTATATTGTTCGATGATAGCCTCAAGGGAGGGCTTGGTGAAGGTTGGCTTGTCCTCCAGCGTGTTCAGACCAGTATTCTCCAGTTCGCGGGGCACCAAGTGCCGGCGAGCGATTTCTATCTTCTCTTCGGTAATGTAACCGCTCACTTCGATTACCTCCATACGGTCGAGCAATGGACGGGGGATGGTGTTCAGGTCATTGGCAGTGGCAATGAAAAGCACCTTCGACAGGTCGTAGTCGATGTCGAGATAGTTGTCGTGGAAGGCGTTATTCTGCTCAGGGTCAAGTACTTCGAGTAGGGCAGAGGCAGGGTCGCCATTGATGGTGTGCTGGGTCACCTTGTCTATTTCATCAAGGATAAAGACTGGGTTCGACGAACCGGCTTTCTGGATGCTCTTGATGATACGGCCGGGCATGGCACCCACGTAGGTGCGACGGTGACCGCGGATTTCCGACTCGTCATGCAGACCACCCAAGGAAATGCGCACATATTTCCGCTTCATGGCCGAGGCAATGCTCTTGCCAAGGCTTGTCTTGCCCACACCCGGAGGACCATAGAGACAGATAATGGGCGACTTTAGGTCGCCACGGAGTGAGAGCACTGCGATATGTTCTAGGATGCGCTCTTTGACTTTCTCCATTCCATAATGGTCGTGGTTGAGAATGCGCTCTGCACGCTTCAAGTTTAAATCGTCTGAAGTATATTCTCCCCAAGGCAGGTTTACCATCGTCTGGAGATAGTTCATCTGGATGCTATAGTCAGGACTCTGGGGATTGAGCATATCCAACTTGTCAATCTCCTTGTAGAAAGTCTTCTCCACATCCTCACTCCATTTCTTTTTGCGTGCCTGCTCAAGAAGTTCCATGCGTTCGGGAGAGCCTTCTCCGTTGCCAAGTTCCTCCTTGATGTTCTTGATTTGCTGCTGAAGGAAATATTCGCGCTGCTGCTCGTCGATGTCTTCGCGGGTCTTCGTGCGGATATTCTGTTTGAGTTGCAACAACTGCATCTCTTTGTGGAGCACTTTCAGCAATTCAAACACACGGTCCTTCACCGATGCACATTCAAGCAAATGAATCTTGTCGTTGATGGCAATGGGAAGATTCGACGAGGTGAAATTGACCAATATGATAGGATTGGAGATATTGGTGAGGGCAAACTGCGACTCATCGGGAATATCGTCATTCTTCCGGATATACTCTATGGCACTGCTGCGTAAATCGTCAACGGCTGTGATGAACTCACGGTCGGCGGAATTGGGAAGTTCCTCATGGATCAAAGAGGCCTTGCCCATATGGAAAGGACGGTATTTGGTGATACTATCGAGGTGGCATTTGCCAAGACCTTGCACAATCGCTGTCAGGTTATGCCCAGGACCGGGCATCTCCAGCACGCGGATGATACGGGCAAAAACACCGTACTCGTAGAGGTCGTTGGCAGAAGGTCTCTCCACCGAGGGGTCTTTTTGACAGAACACACCAATAACGGTGTCGGAATCGCTGTATTTCTTGACCAAATTCAGACTGTTGGGACGACCTACAAGGATTGGCGAGATAACACCCGGAAACAGCACCATGTTGCGGGTGGCAAGAATGGGTATCTCGCCTTCTGCATTCACATCAAAAAGGTTGTTGATGTCGCCTTCATAGTCGGCAATCATCTGAAAAGCATTATTATGTTCTTTTTCCATCTTTCTTTTTGTCATTTGAAATATGCCAGACATTGCTGGCAAGAAGAATCGGTAAGCGGTTAAGCCATTTTTATAGCTCTTTTCTCCTGCAAATACCGTGCCTTTATTAAGAAATTCTCGTCCGTAAACTCAATTTCGCTGCAAAGTTACGAAAAATCGAGAGCAGAACAAAATGAACGTGTTCATTTTTTATGCCGAGATGGAGTAACTTATTCAAAGTTACGAAAATTTCGATTAAGCGAATGAAAAGAAAGCTTGTTTTCTTTTCTGAGCGTGAGAAATTTATCCAAAATTTCGATTAAGCGAATGAAAAGAAAGCTTGTTTTCTTTTCTGAGCGTGAGAAATTTATCCAAAATTTCGATTAAGCGAATGAAAAGAAAGCTTGTTTCTTTTCTGAGCATAAGAAATTTATTAAAAAAACGAGAGCAGAACACGATTTAGTCCTTAAGCGGACAAAATCTTCAGAACGTGTTCATTTTTTATGCCGAGATGAAGTAACTTATTCAAATTAATAAATCGAGTGCGCAATATGATTAAATCAGTTTTCTCCGTATGCGACGGTTTTGCCGTCGCTTAAACTATCCCTTAAACCACCCCTTTCGAGTCATGAAAATAAAAATATGATGTTTTTTTTGAAGGAAACAATTTTTTCTCTATTTTTGCATTGAAATATTTCCAACCTTTAAATATGGATGAAACTCGTGTGAAATTGTGTCCCGATGGGAAATACAGATGGTTGTATGAGGTCAATATGTTGAAGAATCCTATGATTCTCTTTACTGTATTCAAGGTGATGGGGATGAGCTTTGCCATTGTTGCAATCATTGTACTTCTCATTGGGGCATGTTCGGGAAACCTCGATGCATTGCTGCATAACTCATGGTCAGACTTGAAATATGTTTTCTACTTCATAGCCTTCTTTTCGGTTCTCACAGTGATTGGTTATCTGATAGTGGCAAAAATGTATCAAGGGAAATACATCGTACTATTTGAAATGGATGAAACGAAAGTGATACACAAACAACTGCCAAAAACGATGGAAAAGGCAAAAGCCATCGGCATGTTGAATGTGCTGGCTGGATTGGCTACTGGCTCTCCAGGAGGTATGGGACGGGGACTGTTGATTGCAAGCCACGACTCTCTCACTTCTACATTCAACTCCGTCAGAAAAATCAAACCCATTCGGAGATTCAATGTCATCAAAGTGAATGAACCTTTCGCAAAAAACCAAATTTATGTCGACAAGGAGGATTTTGATTTCGTATATGAATATATCCGGTCAAGATGCCCGAAGGCGGGACGTTAGTTTTTAGTCTTTTGACACTAATCTTTAGTCGTAATCCCAAAAACTGAAAAACTTACAAACTCATAAACTAAAAAACTTAAAAACTCAAATCTCGTGAAAAATAACTTCCTACTTCTCCTTGTTTGTCTCTTCGCTCTCCATGTTACTGCCAGCGATGATGTGATGCTGTTTCCTGCCAACGGGGCGACGGAGGTTTGTCCAGACACCCGATTAACCATAACTTTTCCCGATGAAGTGTCACTGGGCAACAAGGGCATGATCCGGATTTTTGATTGTTCCACAGGAAAGTTGGTCGACCAGTTGGATATGAGCATTC
Organism: Prevotella sp.; assembly: GCA_017548385.1. Taxonomy (GTDB): domain Bacteria; phylum Bacteroidota; class Bacteroidia; order Bacteroidales; family Bacteroidaceae; genus Prevotella. Next base: position 208 of record JAFZAE010000183.1, on the reverse strand, counting down.
CACCGGGCCCTACAGAGTCACAACCCCGAAATCCTGATGCCATTTATACCCCTGTGCCATATCAATATGTGTCGCAGCAAATTACCAATCGGAATACCAAGCCTGGCACACCGTCAGGGGCGGCGGAAAAGGCGAAGGACCTGGGGAAATACCAGCTTTCAATTATTGGTGGTTTCAGTGATGGCTTCCATTTCTATCCCGTTATGAT
>JAFZAE010000182.1 GCA_017548385.1 Prevotella sp. | reverse complement strand
TCAACTAGTCTACTCACTAACCAATTTAAACAATTTATCACTGGGGCGCACTTGTGCTGGGACAGGTATGGAGATATGTTGGCCTTTATGGGCTGTTTCCACGGGTTGGAGTTCGTAACGTATCTCTGTGGCATCGAGGTAGATGACCCCAGTGGTGGGACCTGTGATGAGCAGGTGGTCGCCCACACTGAACTCTGCAGCATCGCAGGTGAACTCCGCCACACCAAGGCGTGAATAGTATTTCACGCCTCTACCCACATACACCTTGCGGACGGTGGCATTACTGCCATAGTTTTTGTTCCACTCGCCTAATCGCTGTCCCAGGTAATAGCCATCCCAGAAGCCACGATTGAACACGCTGGCGAGCCGCTGGTCCCATTCGTCTTTCTTCTCCTCGGTGAAAGTGCCGTCGACAACACTGGCTATGGCTTCCTTATAACATTTCACCACGGTATAGACATACTCTGGTCCGCGTGCCCTACCCTCGATTTTGAACACTCTGACACCCGCATGCATCATGCGGTCGATAAATCGGATGGTCTTCAGGTCCTTTGGACTCATCACATATTTATTGTCTATCTCCAATTGTGTACCCGTTTCATTATCGGTCACGGTGTATGAGCGGCGGCACAGTTGCATACACTCACCACGGTTGGCAGAACGAGCAGCATTGTCAAGGCTCAGGTAACATTTGCCACTGACGGCCATACAAAGGGCACCATGACAGAACATCTCTATACGCACCAGGTCACCCTTGGGTCCGCGAATGTCCTGCTCCACAATCTGGCGGTGAATTTCCTCCACCTGCCGCATATTCAGTTCTCGTGCCAGCACAACCACGTCAGCAAACTGTGCATAGAACCGCAGTGCCTCAATGTTGCTGATATTGAGCTGCGTGGAAAGGTGTACTTCCTGTCCAATACGTCGACAGTAGTTCATCACCGCCACATCACTGGCAATTACGGCGGTAATACCTGCTGCATGGGCAGCGTCAATAATCTCACACATGGTTGTCATGTCATCGTCATAGATGATGGTGTTGACAGTGAGGTAGGTCTTGATGCCATGGCTACCACACTCGGCGGCAACATGCCGCAAGTCATCCACGGTGAAGGTATTGGCGGAATGTGCCCGCATATTCAGCTGCCCGATACCGAAATAGACGGAGTCGGCACCTGCCTGAATTGCAGCCATAAGTGATTCACGGGAGCCTACAGGCGCCATTATTTCATATTCTTTGGTCTTCTCCTGCATTTCATACTGTTTTGGGTTGCAAAAGTACAAAAAAGGAGGGAAAAAGGAGTTAAAGGGGAGTTAAAAAGTAGTTAAAGGGAAACGAAAAGGACAAATGCAGGGGAATGTTGGGATATACCCCGTATATGTCCGAAAAAAGGAAAATCGGAAAAATTAAGATTTAAAATTGTCATTTTGATATAAAACTATTAATTTTGTGCTCACATTTCTCTCACCTCTAACCCCTTACCTCTAACCCCTGATGATATATGCGCCGTCTATATTTCCTTCCCCTAACACTCATCCTGCTATTGGCCAGTTGCTCAGAAAATGAACCAGAAACACAATGCTTGCCAGTGTCGTTCGACAACGATATCCGACTACGTACTACCCCTGTGAAAGACCAAGGTAGCAACCAATTGTGTTGGGCCTATGCTATGCTGGCTACCATCGAAACCGAACATATCATGCGCGGCGACTCCATCGATTTGTCGGCAGCCTATGTGCTGAGAAACTTCCTACAAGAACAGGCGTTGATGCGCTACAGTCAGAAAGTCTCCAAAGACATAAGTATTCGGGGCATGATTACCATGCTTCCCAGACTTATCGAACGCTATGGTGCTATGCCTTATACTTCGTATCGTATGCCAGAGAAATGGGATGCTGGGGTGACCCTCCGCAAACTACAACGCAAAGCCGATGCGGCTCGACTTCATGCCATGGGTATTGAAAAACTGTCGGAAGAAATTACCGACTTGCTCGATGCTGAACTTTCCCCTGCCGCTGCCAGTGTCTTCATGATGGGCTGCGAATACACCCCTATCGAGTTTACCCATAGCATCATGCAACATGAGGAGTACGTCGCACTGACCAGTTTCACCCACCATCCATGGGGTGTGCGCTTCCCACTGGAGGTGCCCGACAATGTCTATCAAGACGAATTTCTCAATGTCAGGCTCGACTCCCTGATGTCCTATATCGACAGAGCACTGATTCACAACCACCCTGTCTGCTGGGAGGGTGACGTGAGTGAACCCCTTTTCGACTTCAGCAAAGGGTATGCCCTGCTCAAGAATGACGACCAGACAGTGACACAAGAAAGTCGTCAGCATGCTTTCAACCAAGGACTAACCACCGACGACCACACAATGGAAATCATCGGTATCGCACATGATAACCACGGCAAAAAATACTATCTCTGTAAAAACTCCTGGGGGGAAGATAATCCCTATAATGGATATATGTACCTCTCTGAAAATTATGTCCGCGCCAAAACCATCGCCATCATGCTGCCAGCCGCTGCTCTGCCAACGTGGGATGAAATGATGCCTCGATAATACATACAAAACAATCGTCATTGTTTTGTGTTCTAAAAAAAATTTGTACCTTTGTCACAATCTTTGTATTTTAAGATAAAAAAATATGGCAACAAAGAGTAGATGGAAAGATGAGTATTGGCTGATGCTGATGTATCTGTATTTGAAAAAACCTACTGGTGTGAAACCTCTGTACTCACGCCATCTGGTAGATTTGGCGATGGAATTGCATCTGCCACCCAAATACCTCTACCGCAAGATGTTCCAACTCCGTCGCCTCAGCACACCACGCCTCGAGCGACTGTGGAACACCTATTATGACAAGCCCCAGAAAATCGCCAAAGGCATCACATTGCTCCGCCAGATGAATGGATTCAACAATGCTGAGGCTTTCTACGAGGGTGTGGAGGTGAACGAGTCGTTTGAGTCTGATTTCAAACCGCTGCTTTCTACACCTGACATCAAACCCATCACCCTGGTACTCATTCTCGACCTCTATTTCCGTCTAACACCCAACACAATGGTGGCGGAAACCCCAGAGATTAAAGAACTTGCACGACTGACAAAAGTCGGTGAGGAACGTATTGTGCAAGTGATGAACATCTTTCAATGTTGCGACCCCTATTTAGTTCGTGAGCCACTATCCGAAGATGAACTGTCGGAGGCATGTCAACGTGTCTGGCAGAAATACGGCAACGATAAGCCCGAAGACCTCGCTGCCTATGCCACCCAACTCAAAGAATATTTCAAATAGCACCATGGCCAATAATCAAACCCTTAAACAAGGACAACAACAAAAAGCCAAACAGCGATTGACTCCCCAACAGCTGCTTGTAGGACAGGTCATCGAAAAACCTATCGACCAGCTGCGGGAATTCGTGGAAAAAAAGGTGCTGGAAAACCCTGCCCTCGAAACTACACCTAACGAAACTGATGACTGGGAGGGCATGATGGTTGACGACAACCCATTACCAGAAGAAATTTCCTCCAAAAATCACGATGACAGTACAAATACCAAAGACAGCAACAATCCCGAAGACAGCGACAACAACGATGAAAGCCATAGCATCGATGATAACTATAACATCGACGAAAACTATAACACAGACAATAACGACGACCGTTACGACAATGATGTTCCCATCCCTGTTTATAACACTCAACAAAACGACATCACCTACGGCGACACCATCTCTTTCTACGACAAACTGAAAGAACAGATGGGAGAGCATGACCTCGATGAGCAACAACAGGAAATCATGAAATACCTCATCGGGTCACTCGACAGTGACGGATTATTGCGCAAAGACACTGATACCATTTGCGACGAACTCGCCATCTATTACAATATCGATGCATCAACCGATGAAGTGGAGACAGTGCTTGCGGAATTGCAGCAATTCGACCCCGCTGGTGTAGGAGCCCACAATCTCAGGGAATGTCTGCTGCTACAGATAGACCGCAAGAAACCCAGTTGGGTGAAAACCATCACAAAGCAAATCGTCACCAACTATTTCGACGACTTGCTGAAGAACCATTGGCGCAAACTGCAAAATGTGTTGCACCTCAGCGATGAAGACAAGGAAACCATTCAGGGGGAAATCAGGAAACTCAATCCTAAACCCGGCTCCTCGCTCGGAGAAGTACAAGGATTTAACATCCATCAAATTACACCTGATTTCATCGTAGAAACCAATGATGATGGAACAGTAACATTCTCTCTCAACCGTGGTGACCTACCCGACATCTCTGTCTCGGAAACATACATCGATATCGTCAACAACGCGAAAAACCTTTCAAAGCGCGACCGCGAGGCACTTCCAATACTCCGCAAAGACCTTGAGAGCGCCAAAGGACTCATTGATGCCATCCAGCAACGCCAGCACACCTTGCATGCCACTATGAAAGCCATCATCCGCCGACAATACCGTTTTTTCCAAGAAGGCGACGAGGCAGACCTACGTCCGATGATTCTCAAAGATATCGCTGACGATACTGGTCTCGATATCTCCACCATCTCACGTGTGACCAACGAGAAATATGCCCAGACACGATGGGGCATTTTCCGACTACGTTTTTTCTTCACCGACAAGTATGAGAAAGATGGAGAGGAGATGTCCACCCGCAAAATCAAACTTGCTCTTCGCGAGATTATTAACCACGAAGATAAGCAGCATCCCTTCACCGATGCCAAGCTGGAAGAGGAAATGAAGAAAAAAGGATTTCCTATCGCACGACGCACCATCGTGAAATACAGAGAACAAATGAAAATTCCAAAATCAAGCCTTAGAAGAGAATGAACTCGATAAAGAAAAAAGACCCACTGACCATTTGGGCAGAAGCACTCAACGGTATCTTCACCCCCATCATCCTGCCAACGATAGGTGTGATAATCCTGTTTTGGTTTAGTGATTTCAGCGTGTTTCCTAATGACAACAAGTTGTTGACCATCTGGATATTCTTCACTTTCTCATTATTGTTACCCACCATTCTCATTACACTCTTCAGACTGTATCAAGGATGGAGCAGAGAACAACTTTTGGAAAAAGAGCGACGTACTGTGCCATATGCCTTAGCCATCGTTTGTTATCTATTCTGTTACTATCTGTTATGCCAGTATCAGATTATTTACCACATAAAATGCATTATCATCACTGCATTGATTACCCTAACATGCTGTTCGCTCCTCAACCAAAAAACCAACATTTCCACACACAGTGCCGCTATGGGAGGCGCAACGGGACTACTGGTAATCTATTCACTCCAACATTTCCAGTTTAATCCCACTTGGTGGCTATGCCTGGTCATCATCCTCTCGGGTGTGATTGGTTCATGCCAAATCATACTTCGCCGACACACTTTCTCACAAACACTCATAGGATATTGCATTGGCCTCATCGCCTCAATATTATCGATTTTGTAAAAGGGAGATAAAAGGGAGTTAAAGGGACAATACCTTTACAACTTTAAAACTATCAACTTGTCAACTCGTCAACTTGTCAACTCGTCAACTAAAAAAAATATGACCCCTATTATTAGCATTATCATGGGCAGCACCAGCGACCTGCCTGTCATGGAAAAAGCCATGAAATTTCTGGAGGAGATGGAAATTCCCTTCGAAGTGAATGCTCTGTCGGCACACCGCACACCCGCAGCTGTTGAACAATTTGCCCATGGTGCCCGTGAGCGCGGTATTAAAGTGATTATCGCTGGGGCTGGCATGGCCGCTGCTCTCCCCGGAGTGATTGCAGCATCTACCACAATACCCGTTATCGGCGTGCCCATCAAGGGAATGTTAGACGGTCTGGATGCCCTGATGAGCATCGTCCAGATGCCTCCAGGAATCCCCGTAGCAACCATGGGTGTCAATGGTGCCCAAAATGCAGCCATCCTAGCTGTTGAAATACTTGCTTTGAGTGATGACGCCATTGCGGCCAAGATGGAAAACTATAAATCGACACTGGGTGAGAAAATTGAGAAAGCCAATGCCCAACTGAGTGAGATTACAACATACAAATACAAAGTATGATAGATTTGTTCAACTATCACCGCCGTCAGACCATTGAAGTGATGGTGGGTAATATTGCCATGGGGGGAGAGCAACCCATCCGCATCCAGTCTATGGCAACAGTCTCTACCAACGACACTGAGGGATGTGTGGCACAAGCCCGACGTATCATTGATGCTGGTGGCGAATTGGTCAGATTTACCACTCAGGGTGTACGTGAGGCAGAGAATATGCGTAATATTCATGACCGTCTGCATGCTGAAAACTACACAGCACCACTTGTCGCTGACATCCACTTTAATCCTCGTGTGGCAGAGGTAGCAGCCTTGTATTGCGAGAAAGTGCGAATCAACCCCGGCAATTATGTTGACCCGGCCCGAACATTCCGCAAATTGGAATATACCGATGAGGAATATGCCAAAGAGGTGGAAAAAATCGCCAATACACTCATTCCCCTTCTTCAATTGTGTCGCGAACACCATACTGCCATTCGCATCGGCGTCAACCATGGTTCACTCTCCGACCGCATTATGTCGCGCTATGGTGATACCCCCGAGGGTATTGTCGAAAGTTGTATGGAATTTTTACGTATCTGCCAGCGAGAGCATTTCAATAACGTGGTTATCTCTATCAAAGCATCCAACACGGTAGTGATGGTACGCTCCATGCGCCTACTTGTAGAGCAGATGGAACGTGAGCAGATGCACTATCCTCTTCATCTGGGCGTGACAGAAGCCGGCGAGGGTGAGGATGGGCGCATCAAGAGCGCCGTAGGCATCGGTGCCCTCCTTGCCGATGGTATCGGCGACACTATCAGGGTATCACTCAGCGAAGAACCAGAATATGAAATCCCCGTTGCCCGACACCTTGTGAACTATATCACCCGACATACCGCACACACACCCATCGTGGGAAAAACAGCGCCAGTATTCAACTATCTACACCCTGAACGGCGTAAGACTACTGCCGTGGGAAACATCGGTGGACATAATGTGCCTGTGGTTATTGTTCAGGAATTCAGAAATACAGGAGTTCAGACCACGTCTTCTCCCCGACCCGATTATATTTATGTGGGAGGGAAACACCCTGCAGACCTCGACGAACAACAGAATTATATCGTAGATCTGAATAACTATGACGGGCGGCCTGGTACCTTTCCCATTTTCCCACATAGTGCCATGCCATGGATTGCCAGCGTGCAGGCTGAACGCAAATTCCTGGTGCTGCCTGCAGGTTTGCCATCTGAGGAATATCTTGCCTGTCTGAAAACCCATCCCGAAGTGGTGGTGGTCTGTGTGAGCCAACATGCCAATCGTCTGGGCGAACAGCGCGCCATGGTACATGAGATGATGGCAGCTGGCGTGACCAACCCCGTGGTCTTCTGCCAAGCCTATCAACATACACCAGCAGAAAAAGAGAACTTCCAAATAGAAGCTGCCGCCGATATGGGCGCACTGATGATTGATGGATTAACTGATGGACTATGGCTCGTGGATAACGACATACCTACCGATGACATCACTGCAACAGCCTTTGCCATTCTACAAGCCGCACGACTGAGGATGAGCAAGACAGAATACATCAGTTGTCCGGGCTGTGGACGTACACTCTACAATCTGCAAGACACCATTGCACGTATCAAGGAAGCTACACGAGGGATGAAAGGGCTCAAAATTGGCATCATGGGCTGCATCGTGAACGGTCCTGGCGAAATGGCTGATGCCGATTACGGCTACGTAGGTGCCGGACGTGGAAAAATATCACTCTATCGACAAAAAGTATGTGTGGAAAAAAACATACCTGAAGAGGAAGCCGTGGAAAAACTGCTCGAACTAATAGAAAAAGATTCTCTAAAATAAAGGATTAGATTTTACACTCTATTTACACTCTAGTTTTTAAACGTTACTCGATATAACGACATAACGAAAACTTAAAAACTCAAAAACTCAAAAACTCAAAAAACCAAAAACTTAAAAACTCAAAAACCCAAAAACTCAAAAACTTAAAAACTCAAAAACTCAAAAACTTAAAAACTCAAAAACTCAAAAACTCAAAAACTCACCTATGAACATCAAACAACCGTACATAGCATCTCCTCATCGCTATGACCAACAAGAGAACATTTATCGCCGTTGTGGCAACAGCGGTGTGTTGCTCCCCAAGGTGTCATTAGGATTCTGGCACAATTTCGGAGCCGTTGACCCCTATACACGCAGCCGAGACATTACACACTATGCCTTTGACCATGGTATCACCCATTTCGACCTTGCCAACAACTATGGACCTCCCTACGGCACGGCAGAAGAAACCATGGGTAAACTAATGCTTGAAGATTTCGCCCCTTACCGTGACGAACTGTTTATCAGCAGCAAAGCCGGTTACGATATGTGGGAAGGTCCGTATGGTAATTGGGGATCCCGCAAATACCTCATGGCAAGCCTCGACCAAAGCCTGCGAAGAATGAATCTCGACTATGTAGATTTGTTCTACAGTCACCGCTACGACCCTGTCACTCCCTTGGAAGAGACCCTACAAGCACTTGTTGATATTGTGCGCAGCGGTAAGGCGCTCTATGTGGGTATCTCACGATGGCCTCTAGAGGCATTGAAATTTGCCGATGAATACCTTCGGCAGCGAGATGTCCCCCTGCTTATCTATCAGGGAAAACTGAATATGCTCGAGCGAGAACCTCAAGAAGAACATATCACAGACTACTGCGCAGAACATGGTATCGGCTTTATATCTTTCTCACCACTTGCACAGGGCTTGCTCACCGACAGATACATCAACGGCATACCTGAAGGGTCACGAATGAGCCGCGATTCATCACTCAAAAGCGACATTCTCACACCAGAATTGTTGGCACAATTACGAACATACAATGACGAGGCGCTGTCGAAAGGATATACACTAGCAGAGATGGCACTCCGCTGGATTCTCGACCAACGAGGTGTCACCTCCGTATTAGTGGGTGCCAGTAGCACCGCACAATTAGAGAAAAATATCAGGTGTATGATGGAATAGGAGAATTACTCCTCGGGTGAGAAGTCTTCCTTTCCCACTCCACAAAGAGGGCATACCCAGTCCTCTGGCAATTCCTCAAACGGTGTGCCAGGGTCAATACCATTGTCAGGGTCACCAACGGCGGGGTCATACACATACCCGCAAGTCTCGCATACGTACTTCATAATTATGAGTTTTTGAGTTTGTAAGTTTTTGAGTTTGTAAGTTTTTGAGTTTGTAAGTTTTTGAGTTTGTAAGTTTTTGAGTTTTTTTAAGTTTATCAGAGTAATCAGAATATTCCAAGTAATCAGATCATTTGTCTATACTCCCATAAATCATTTATCCAATACAGCCTCCACCCGCTGTATCACCATTTCTGGAGTGATGCGGTTCATACAGTCCATATCACCACGATAGCAGGGTTTATTACCATAGATACTACATGGACGACATGGTA
>JAFZAE010000181.1 GCA_017548385.1 Prevotella sp. | reverse complement strand
TCTTTAAGTCGGGCGACGAAAAGCGGTATGTCATGGCATCAAAAGATTTCCGTCATTTCTCAGAAGATAGCAACAGTAGCATCTCTGACATCGCCTGGGGGGGAGATACACTGACATTGGATGGGAAAAACTACTTTGGAAAAGAATTTATTATCACCCAAGGTGAATTAATTTCCCTGCTCGCTCATCATGAACTGCTACGCCGCGACAGTCAAAGGAATACCGAGCAAATGGGCAATGATGGCGAAAGATTCAAGAACCTGACCGAAGCACATGCCACGCTGACCGTCAAGGCATCAAAGCAAAAACCCATCAGCGACAAATTGATTGGCGTTTTCTTTGAAGACATCAGTTATGCTGCTGATGGAGGACTCTATGCTGAATTAATACAAAACAGAGATTTTGAATATAATAGCAAAGACCGCAGGGAGTGGACAGCCACCACGGCATGGCATTCCACACGTCCTATCCAGATAGCCACCGATAATCCACTTAGCCAGAACAATCCTCACTATGCCCTGATGGTAAGCGACACCATCTGTAACGAGGGATGGGACGGTATCATAGACAAGGCTCCGGGAAGTGGGTACAAATTCTCGATGTATGCACGCAACATCCATTGCAAGAAGAAGAAATGGCTTGTTCAGTTGATTACTGATGATGGCATCGTGCTGGCAGAGCAGAAACTTGTCACCGAGGGTGAAGGTTGGCGGCAATATACAGCAACACTGACCACATCGGGCAAAGAACGGGAGAAAAATGGAATCCAGACAGCCAAATGCCAGTTGCGACTCATCTCACTGAAGAAAGACACTGTAGCTGTTGATATGATATCGCTTTTCCCACAGGAAACCTTCCACAATCATCCCAATGGTTTGCGTAGTGACTTGGCACAAGTCATCGCTGACCTACATCCCAAGTTTGTGCGTTTCCCCGGCGGTTGTTTGACCCACGGCAACGGCATCGACAACATCTACCACTGGCATCACAGTGTAGGACCACTCCAGAACCGCAAACCCGACTTCAACATTTGGGGTTACCATCAGACACGCGGACTGGGATTCTACGAATATTTTCAGTTCTGCGAAGACATCGGCGCAGAGCCTCTGCCTGTACTGGCCGCTGGTGTACCATGCCAAAATTCCGCCAACGACAGCGAGGGCTTCGGCGGTCAACAAGGTGGCATTCCCATGGAAGAGATGAAAGCCTATTGCCAAGAGTTTCTCAATATGATAGAATGGGCCAATGGTGACCCTGCCACCAGCAAATGGGCCAAAATGCGTGCCGATGCTGGACACCCAGAGCCTTTCCACCTGAAATATGTGGGTGTTGGTAATGAGGACATCATTTCGACTGTTTTTGAGGAACGCTATGAGATGATCTGCCAGACCATTAAGGAGAAATATCCCGACATCATCGTCTGTGGCACGGCAGGACCTTTCCATACCCCTTCTGCCGACTATATCGAAGGGTGGGATTTCGCCCGCCAACATGCTGACATCATCGACATGGTCGATGAACACTATTACGAGAGCACGGGCTGGTTTATCAACCACCAAGATTATTACGACCATTATGACCGCACGATGCCCAAAGTCTATCTAGGTGAATATGCCGCCAGTACACACACCAAACGAAGCAATGTGGAGACTGCACTCGCCGAGGCTATCCACCTGTGCAACTGCGAGCGCAACGGCGACATCGTCGCAATGACCTCATATGCCCCATTATTGGCAAAAGACGGCCATAACAACTGGAACCCCGACATGATCTACTTCAGCAACACCGAAGTACGAGTGACACCAAGCTACGACACCCAGCGTCTTTTCTCTGTATTTGGCGGCGACCGATATGTGGAGAGCACTATCAATGCCGACGAGACTTACTGCCGACGTGTGGTGGCAAGCATCGTGGAGGACAGCAAGAGCCAACGCCGCTATCTGAAAGTGGTCAACGCCCTCCCCATCTCACTTACACTGAAAGTTGACGGCATCACTCTGCCCACCACCATGAAATACGAGGGTTTCCACGGCAAACCCGATGACCAACAAACTACTCCCTTGCAGGGTACCGTCACCCCTTCTGACGGCACACTGACACTACCATCTTATTCACTTACTATTTACGAACTATAACAAAACAAATTATTTATCAAAGAAACAATGTTAAAGTATCTTCGTTTTTCTTGGCTTTTCGGGCTACTGTGCCTTTTGCCATATTCCGCTTCTGCTGTCGCTCCTACGGCTGAAAATGTCATCGTCAACGAAATAATGGCAGCCAATGTAGACCAGTTCTGGAGTCCATCAGTCAATTTCGACGGATGGATAGAATTATATAACCCCACAGGCGAGGCTGCTACGATGGCTGGCATCTACATGAGTGATGACCCAGCAAACCTGAAAAAATGGAAGGCTCCCAGCAATTTCGGATTTATTCCCGCACATGGCTATAAGGTGGTGTGGTTCGACTATACCCACCTCTGTAATACCAACACCAATTTCAAACTTGATGTCGATGGCGGCACTATCTATATCAGTGATGCCAATGGTCAACTTATCACCAGCCAAGCCTACCCCGAGGCCATGGAGCGTATCTCCTATGCACGCATCACAGATGGTGGAGAGGAATGGGGATACACAGCAGAACCCACCCCTGGCACTACCAACAACAATGGTGTCTATGCCACCCAACAACTTGATATACCCGAAGTATCCCATCCCGACCAACTTTTCAACGGCAGTATAACAGTGAGGGTAAACATCCCTGATGGTGTCACCCTGCGTTATACCACCGACGGCACCCTGCCCACAATGACCAATGGTATGACGAGTAATACAGGACGTTTTGTCGTATCACGTACTACATGCTATCGTTTTCGATACTTCCAAAACGGCAAACTACCCAGCCGTGTCGCCTC
>JAFZAE010000180.1 GCA_017548385.1 Prevotella sp. | reverse complement strand
GTGATGTAATTAAATTAAAGTCATGCATCTTAATTGGGAAAACAGGAGAAGAAATTAATCTTTTAAGTAGTTTAATTATAGAAGGAACAGAATGTCAGGCAAAAGAAATACATTCTTGGAGTGATTACTTGCCCTCACTCCCACTTACAGATATTATTATAAGCGATAATCATTATTTCAAATCCTTACAAACATATAAGAATAATAAAAATGAATTATTAAAATATCTATGTGGGATACCTAATAATTCTCCTATTAATGTGATAATAATAACTAAAGAAAACGAAATCGATTCTCAATTGGATTTAAATATTGAGATAGATAATTTAAAAAAGTTAGTAAAAAACGCCTCAAAAAGTTCGAAATCTTCAGTTACGATCCTAACAACGTATAAAAGTCATGATCGAGCGTTAATTACAAACTATTATCGTGTTAAGCACGGGGCTTGTTTTCATCTCAATGACAACGGCTTAAAAAACGATGTTCTTACAGAAATAAAATCGCACGCATATATTTCTAATGAAAGAATTTCTAAAGCATTAATTAATGGTATTTTTCAAGAAATAGCTAGTGGTCCAGTAAAATGTTATGGAGACAAAAAAAGTAATTATCTGAAATTTTAATTTATTGTGCGACAATTCTACATTAATTTTGCAAATGAAACAACAAGAATACAAATAAAATGATAATATACGATACTAAAACCACTGCCACAAGAATTATGTTGGTATGTTCTCATATAAGAAGAGAGATGCCAAATATGCAATTGCAACAGGTTGCCATTGCATTTACATTCTTGCGTCGTATAGACTGTTTGATTGGACAATATGCAAAAAAATCGTCTGAGTTTTATTCCAAGAACAGAGAGCGTTTAAGCGATGAGCGAATGACTCAAGAGTTAAGCAACATTTCTGGTGGATATCCTTTTTATAATTATTCAAGCTTTACGTTTGAAAGCATCTTATTATCAGAAAATTCAATAGATGTAGTTCTAAATTCATATTTCCAAGGATTTAGTAAAAACATATTAGAGATTTTGGATGGTTTGAACTTCAAACAGAATCTCGCCATTTTGAAACGCCAATCTAGGTATCTTGTTGAATTATTCCAATGTTTTGCGGAAATGGATTTGTCAAGTTCAGTCATGGACAATGAAGAGTTCGTGAAACTTATGACGCTAATAGTGTCATCTAATACAAATGAGAATTGCACACCATTATACATCTCTCATCTTATTTGTGAATGTCTCTTCTCGGAATTTATTAGGAATAACAAGGAGGATATTATTTCCATATATGACCCTGTTTGTGGAACAGGAAGTTCACTTGCGATAGCTGGCGAAAAGGCTAAGGCCTCTGCTGTTTCTATAGCAAATGTATGCTTGTATGGCCAAGAAGTGTCCATTTTTCCGACTGCTGTTGCTAAGGCATTAGTCCTTCTCACAGGGAATGAGAATAGCCAAGTTCAGTATGGTAATACTTTAATAGATGATTTGTTCCCCGATAATCGTTTCCAATATATACTGGCAGAACTACCATTTGGTTTACCATGGAGAACTATTAAAGATAGGATTGAAAAAGAAAGTCTTGATGTAAATGGCCGATTCAATATTGGTCTCCCTAGCGTCACCGATAGTCAATTTCTTTTTATAGAGCATATTATTTCCAAGATGGATGCATGTGGCAGTCGTGCTGCTTTCATTACTACGGCATCAGTTTTGTATGGTGGAGGTGCATCAAGTGGAGAATCGCGCATTCGTCGATGGCTATTCGAAAATGACTTGGTAGAAACTATTATTGCATTACCTTCTGGAGCTCTATCAACGACAAACGTTCCAATTTATCTGTGGATTCTTTCAAACAAGAAAAATAATATACAAAAAGGTAAAGTACGTCTTATTAATATATCAAATCTAAAAGAAGATGACACCCAATCAACAGTATCTTTGTATAAGCAATATGCAAATTCTCCTTTATCCCAAATTGTGAAAAATGAGCAATTTGGTTATTATGAAGTTGATCTTCTTGAAAATGGCAAGAAAAAAGAAACTGTCACTATTTCTCTAGATACCGACATAGAGCAATTTATTAAAAAAGAAAGGCAACCATATACAAAAGGCAAGATAACGGTAGACTACAGCTCAGTAGAAAAAGGTTATTCTGTTCAATTTGACATATTCTTCAAAACAGAAGAGGCTAATATTGCATCACTGAAAGATGAATCCGAGGCATTGTTATCCGTTATAGTAAACATTGTCTCTTTGAAAAATGACATTGAAAAAATAACGCTTCATGAAGAGGATAACCAAATTTCTAAATCGTGGCGTGAACTTCCTTTACGTTCTGCGACTGATATAGTATATGGTATCAACAGACCACCTACACCTGATGTCAAAGGTCTTCCAATCCTTTCTGTTCCTTATTTAATAGGAGCAGCTAACGATGATAATCTCTATGCAGTTACTACCAAGACCAAATGTTCTTCGGACCAAGACACAATCATTGTAATGAAAAAAAACAAGGATGCAAAACCTGGAGAAATATTCCGAGGAGTTAACGGTATACTCTCTCCGTTCCTCGCTGCAATCAAATGTTCTGATGAAACTATTATAGCACCACAATATCTCTATTATCTTCTTAAAGGATATGAGAAGTCATTGATGTCAATGGCAAAGGGTATTACAATCAAAACGTTGACAACAAGATCTATTCTTGATTTAAAATGTTTGATACCTCCCATAGAGGAGCAGTTGAGGATTGCCACGTATCTTGATGATGTTGTGGGTAAAATTGACAAAGCAATTTTAGCTCTTAACAGTTCGAATAATGTTTTTGTAACGTACAGACAAATTCTTATTGAAAATATTGTTAAAGGATTGTGGCGAATTCCATAGATAAAAATCGAGCATTTAATTTCTCAAAAATAACGACAAACATTATTTTCCACAATCAACTTATTAGGAAACAAATAATAACCAACTATGAATAAACAACAACTTGCCAATAGGATATGGGCGGCCGCGAATAGGATGCGGATGAAAATTGACAGCAATGAGTATAAGGACTATTTGCTGGGACTTATATTTTATAAATTTCTGTCGGACAATGAGGTTGCCCATTTGAAGTCGCTCGGATGGACGGATGAGGATCTTCCGGACCTCGTGGAGGACTATGAGGACGAGGATATGGCGGTCACTATCGACGACTGCAAGAACAGCATCGGCTACTTCATCGAGTACAAGAATCTGTTCTCCACCTGGCTCCTGCCCGACAGCACTTTCAGCGTTGGCGATTTAAGCATAGCACTGAACTCCTTCGACCGTCTAGTCAGTTCCAACTATAAGCATGTGTATGAGAAAATCTTCATCACGCTCCAGGCTGGACTGAGCAAACTCGGCGAGAACCCAGCGTCACAGACCAAGGCCCTGAAAGAAATCATCAAACTCATCAAGGACATTCCCACGGATGGTTCGCAGGACTATGATGTGCTGGGTTATGTCTATGAGTTTCTGATTGGCAATTTCGCCTCATCCGCAGGAAAGAAAGCCGGAGAGTTCTATACGCCCCATGAAGTGGCCATGCTGATGTCAGAAATTGTGGCCGACCATCATAAGCACAAGCAGCAGATTGAAATCTACGACCCCACCAGCGGTTCGGGTTCGTTGCTCATCACCATCGGCAAGAGTGTGGGCCGGCATATCGAGGATCGAAACCGTGTGAAGTACTATGCGCAGGAGTTGAAGGAGAGCACCTACAACCTCACCCGTATGAATTTGGTGATGCGTGGCATCCGTCCGAGCAATATCGTCACCCGTTGCGCCGATTCCCTTGACGAGGACTGGCCCATTGAGGGAGGTGAACCGCTCTATGTGGATGCCGTGGTGTCGAATCCTCCGTATTCGCAGCATTGGGACCCGAAGGATGCTGAGTTCGACGCCCGTTTCCGCGACTATGGCGTAGCGCCGAAGAGCAAGGCCGACTATGCCTTCCTGTTGCATGAGTTGCACCACATCAAGCCCGATGGCATCCTAACCATCGTCTTGCCCCATGGTGTGCTGTTCCGTGGCAGTCCCGAGGATGACGGAGAGGGTAAGATTCGTAAGAAACTGATTGAGAAAAACCAGATTGACTGCATCATCGGCCTCCCTGCCAACATCTTCTTTGGAACGGGTATCCCCACACTCATTATGGTGTTGAAGCAGAACAGAAAAAACGACGACATCCTAATTATTGATGCTTCAAAAGGTTTTGTGAAGGACGGCACGAGCAACAAACTACGTGCTTGTGATGTCAAGCGCATTGCCGATACCGTGCGTGAACGTCGTGAGGAGCCGGGGTTCTCCAGAAAGGTGAGTCGTGAGACCATCCGCGAGAACAATTACAACCTGAACATTCCGCGTTATGTCGATTCCTCGGAGGCTCCCGAGCAATACGACATCTACGCCACGATGTTCGGCGGCATTCCCAATGCTGAAATTGACCAGTTGGCCAAATACTGGGAAGCCCTGCCATCGCTCCGCAAGGAGTTGTTCCAGCCTGCCGGCAACAAACCCTTCTCTGCCATCACCACCGATGACGTGGCAGAGGTCATCAAAAACAACGAGGATGTTTTATCCCTCCGTACACAATTCGACCGCGCCTTCGAAGGCTTTGCCGATGATTTGCACCGTCGGCTGATAGAGAACTATGACACCGTGAACGACCTTAAGGCGCTCTATGAGATTGCCGACGACATCTTCCGCCGTTTGGAGCCTATACCCTTGGTTGACCGTTATGCCGCCTACCAGGCATTAAGCGACAACTGGCAGACCATTGTGAGCGACATCGAGATGTTACAGACCGAGGGATTGGATGCTGCCCGTGTGGTGGAAGAAGCCACTAAATTGGTCAAGAAAGGTGACGATGAAGTAGAGGTGCCCGATGGACTGAAAGGGCGCATCATCCCGTTTGCCTTGGTACAAAAAATCAAGTTTAAGGCGGCACTGCAGTCCATCGATGACATGGAATCCCGTAGCGAGGAGATTGTATCTGAAATAGAGGAAATCAAGGAGGGATTTACTGAGGATGAGGCGCAGGAATATTTGGAAGGTGACGACAATCCGAAACTTGACAAAAAGAAAATCAAGAAAGATGCCAAGGCAAAGGGAGGCGAAATCGAACTCGAGACACAGGAGAAACTGAAACGTTTCGTCGCGCTTTGGGATGAACAGACGAAACTGAACAAAGCCGTCAAGGGGGAAAGGCTGGCTCTAATTGACAAGACCAAAGAGGCTATTGAGAATCTGACAGACGAGGAAATGAAAAAGTTTCTTCAAATGAAATGGATTGAACCTGTAGTAGCGGGAATCTACGGAACACTCTCCGCCGAACTTGAAAAGATGGAAAAAGGCATCTCTGCATTGGCTAGCAAATACGCTGTTTCCTATTATGAATTGAACAACCAATTGGTCGAATCACAAGAACAATTGAATGAGTTAATTGAAGATTTGATTGGTGACGAATTCTCAATTCAAGGATTACAAGGATTGATTGAATCATTTAAGGATTAAGATTATGGCAGTACCAGAAATTAGACTTAAAGGGTTTAAAGGGGATTTGATTAAATGCCCTTTTTCCTCTGTCGCAAAACAATATTTTGTATCCAATAAGAGAGTTCACCATCAAAATCTGTTGTCTCTAAGTTATGGAAAAATAAAGAAGAAAGATATTAAATCTAAAAAAGGTTTGCTTCCTGCTTCTTTTGATACTTATCAAATAATAAAAGAAGGAATTATCGTTTTTAGATTTACTGACTTGCAAAATGACAAAAAGAGTCTTAGAGTTGGAATAGCAACAGAGGAGGGTATTATTTCTCCTGCATATGTTTGTGTCCAATGCGAAAATGTTTTGGCCAAATATTTGTATTTGCAACTTTACTCATATGATTTACGCAAAGTGTTTTATAGTATGGGGGATGGTTTAAGGCAGACATTATCATACAATGATGTGAAAGAAATGCCAATATTTCTTCCATCTGAAAACGAACAACAAGCCATTGCCGAATATTTCAAATCACTTGATTCTTTAATACAATCAACTACGAAGAAGATTGCCTCGTTGAAACAGATGAAGTCCGCTTGTCTTATTTCCATGTTCCCTCAAGAAGGAGAGACCAAACCTCGTGTACGCTTCAAGGGGTTTGAAGGGGAGTGGGAAGATATATCTTTCAAAGAAATCTCTTACCTTGCTGGAACAAAAAATAAGGATAATTTATCATTGGAGAGTTATTCGATTTCAAACGAATTTGGTTTTATACCACAGAATGAACAATTTGAAAATGGAGGAACTATGTCTAATGCAGATAAAAGGATGTATTATATAGTGTCACCAGATTCTTTCGCCTATAACCCAGCAAGAATTAATGTAGGCTCTATCGGGTATGATGATTTAGACAAAGATGTTATAGTCAGTTCTTTGTATGTTGTATTCAAGACAGATGAAGATACCTATAATCCATTTTTGAATTATTGGTTTAAAACACCAATGTTCAAGAAGATGATAGATTTATATCAGGAGGGTGGCGTACGCTTGTATTTCTTCTATGATAAATTATGTAATTGTCATTTTAGACGCCCTTCTAACAAGGAACAACAGAAAATTGCTTCTTTCTTCCGCAGTCTCGACTCTCAAATCTCCCTCCTGACCCAGCGTTTGGAAAAACTGAAGCAAATCAAGTCTGCTTGTCTCGATAAAATGTTTGTCTAACAATTTGAATGTTATGTACATACCTCCATTTAAGATCTCAGACAAAATAACGCGGTTGCTCTCAGAAATCTCTGAGCAAGTGGGCATCATCACCACGCTATTGGGTGAAAATGCTCCTTCTCCTATGCTGCGCAAAAAAAGCCATATAAAAACCATTCACTCCTCATTGGCCATTGAGCACAATAGCCTTTCACTGGAGCAAGTGACCGACATCATCAATGGCAAGCGAGTATTGGGACCTCCAGATGAAATACAAGAGGTGAAAAATGCTATTGAGGCATATCGCCTTATGCCAATGTTGGATGCCTTTAAAGAGAAGGATTTATTGCGCGCTCATGGACTGATGATGAAAGACTTGGTGCGTGATGCAGGTCATTATCGCCAAGAAGGGGTGGGTGTGAGCAATGGCCAACAAATCATACACATGGCACCACCCGCCAATCAGATTCCACGACTGATGGGTGACCTCTTCCATTGGGTGAGCACTACCGATACCCACTCACTGATTTCTTCTTGTGTGTTTCATTACGAGTTTGAGTTCATACATCCCTTCATTGATGGCAACGGTCGCATGGGACGCTATTGGCAAACCATGCTGCTCTCTCGTTGGAAAGGAATCTTTGCATGGCTGCCAGTGGAGTCCATAGTGAAAGACCATCAACAGGAGTATTATGACGCAATCGCAAAATGCGATACTGCCGGTGAAAGCACCTTGTTCGTAGAGTTCATGCTGGATTGTCTGTTAGACACCATGCTCAATTACAAACCGCAGGAAGAAACAGAGGAAGAAAACAGACTGCACGATAAACTGCACGATAAACTGCACGATAAATTCCCGGAGTTGTCAGACAAGGCGCTTGAGTTGGTCGGTGTCATAAAGACTCATCCAAGTCTTAACGCAACAGAGATGGGAGAAAATGTTGGTCTTTCGCTTCGTCAAGTGAGGACGCACCTCAACACACTGAAGACCTTGGGTCTCATTGTCCGTGTCGGCAGCAACAAGACGGGCTATTGGAAAGTAACCATCGACACAGAATAAGAATTAATCAACTACGATATGAGCAACAACCTAAACATACAACCTTTCGACAAGGAACTGGCGTTTGAAGATGCACTTTGCAAAACCCTTTTGCAACATGGTTGGAACGAGGTGTTGGTTCGTCCCACAGAAGACGAATTGGTCCAAAACTGGGCTGATATCCTCTATGACATGAACCGCGACCGCGATGTGCTGGGCGATTACCCGCTGACTCCTTCGGAGATGCAGCAGGTGATGGAACAGGTGAACGTCTGCGGCAGTCCGTATAAGGTGAACAAACTCATCAACGGCAAACAGGTATGCATCAAGCGAGATAACCCAGAGGATAGGAATAACTATGGGAAAGAAGTCTATCTGAAGATATTTGACCCGCAGGAAATCAAGAGCGGACAGAGTCGCTATCAGATTGTGCGCCAGCCACGTTTCCGAGCCACCAACCCATTGGCAGGTGACCGTAGGGGTGACGTGATGCTCGTCATCAATGGCATGCCCGTTGTTCATATCGAACTGAAGCGCAGCCGTGTAGATGTGTCACAGGCGGTGTTCCAAATCAAACGCTATATGCACGAGGGCGTCTTCTCGCATGGTATCTTCTCCATGGTACAGATTTTTGTGGCCATGACACCCGAGAAAACGCTCTACTTCTCAAACCCCGGCGGTGAAGACAAGTTCTTGCAGGAGTTCCAGTTCCATTGGGCAGATTTCAACAACCAAGAGATATACGACTGGCACCGTGTGGCAGTAGAGTTGCTGAATATTCCGATGGCACATCAGTTCATCGGCTACTATACCATTGCCGACGACAAAGACCAGACGTTGAAAGTGCTGCGCTCGTATCAGTATTATGCGGCAAGTAAAATATGTGATGTCACGCACCAAACCAATTGGGACGAGCACGAACACCGGGGCGGCTATATCTGGCACACCACAGGTTCGGGAAAGACCATGACCTCATTCAAGTCGGCACAGTTGATTGCCAACAGCAACGATGCCGACAAGGTGGTGTTCCTGATGGACCGTATCGAACTGAGTACGCAGTCGCTGGATGAATACCGTGGCTTTGCCGGTGAAGATGAATCTGTACAGGACACCCAAAACACCGTCATCTTAGCAAGCAAACTCGACAGTACCAGCAACGACGACCGATTGATTGTGACCTCTATCCAGAAGATGGCAAATATCAAACCCGGTGGTTCCATCGACACGGCATTGATAGAGCGAGTCGGCAAGAAACGCCTAGTATTTATCATCGATGAGTGCCACCGCTCCGTTTTCGGTGAGATGCTGATGAGCATCAAGCGTACCTTCCCGCGTGCCTTGTTGTTTGGCTTCACAGGAACTCCGGTTTTTGAGGAGAATGCCCACAACGAAATCACCACGGGCACGCTCTTCGGCGACATGCTGCACAAATACACCATCGCCAACGGCATCCCCGATGGAAACGTGCTGGGTTTCGACCCATACCGCATGAACACCTACGACGATGAGGAGTTGCGTGAAAAGGCCGCCTTCAGCAAACTCGATATCCATAGTCTTGATGAGATAGAGGGCGACGAAGACGCCATGGAAGTGTACAACCATTTCATGCACGAGATGCAAATGCCCGACACCTATACGGAGAACGGAGAGACGAAGCATGGCGTGGAGCACTATCTGCCGAAGAAACTCTATCAGCAGGAGGTGCACCATCAAGCCGTGGCAGCCGACATCATGGGGAAGTTCGACCGATTGAGCAAGAACCGGAAGTTCCACGCCATCCTCGCCACACAGAACATCCCTGAGGCCATCGCCTACTACCAGATTTTCAAACGCCAATACTCTTCGCTGAATGTAGTGACGGTGTTCGACAACAATATCGACAACAGCGACGAAGGTATCGCCCGCGAGGATGCCATCCTGGAGATGCTGACGGACTACAACGCGAAATATCAGACATCCTTTGCCCTGCCCAGTTATGGCAAGTACAAGAAAGACGTGGCGAAACGTCTGGCACATAAGAAACCATACGTCGGCGTGGAGCATGACCATTCGCAGCAGATAGACCTGTTGATTGTGGTCACCCAGATGCTGACTGGATATGACTCGAAATGGGTGAACACGCTCTACGTGGACAAGGTGATGAAATATGTGGACATCATCCAGTCGTTCTCTCGCACCAACCGCCTGTTCGGTCCTGACAAACCCTTCGGCACCATCTATTACTATTCCTTCCCCTACACGATGGAGCAGAACATCAATGATGCGCTGGAGGTGTATGTGGACCGTCCACTCGGTGTCTTTGTGGACAAGCTCGAGGACAACCTCATGAACATCAACCGCAAATTCCTGCACATCCGCGACATTTTCCACTCGCATGAAATTTTCAACTTCGAGAGGCTGCCTGATACACGGGAAGACCGACGGATGTTTGCCCAGGACTTCAGCACCATGACCCGCTTGTTGGAGGCTGCCAAACTGCAGGGCTTCGACTGGGAGAAGAGTGTGTATGAGTTCAAGCACGGCGACACCTATACCAAGGTGGTCATGGAACTGGATGAGCAGACCTATCAGATTTTGTTGCAACGCTACCGTGAACTGTTCGGACCTGGAGGTGGCTCTGGTCCTGGCCCAGACTTCGACTACCCTATAGATACTTACATTACAGAGACGGGAACGGGAACCATCGACGCAGAGTATATAGACTCAAAGTTCCAACGGTATATCAAGAAACTGTATACAGAAGGTCCTGGCAGCGAAACAGCAAAGAAAGCACTGCAGGAACTGCATAAGACATTCGCTTCTCTTTCACAGAAAGACCAACGCACCGCCATCCTGATATTGCATGACATCCAGAGCGGTGACCTGCGTCCTGAGGCAGGAAAGACCATCCAAGACTATATCAATGAGTATCAATTGAGGGAATTGCACCAGCAAATCCTCATCTTGTCGGAGGCTACAGGCGTGAACATCAGTATGTTGACGAATCTGATGCTGGCTAACCCCACAGAACAAAATCTGGATGATTTCAACCGCTTTACAGAACTTCGTCTGACGCTTGACCCAGCCAAGACCCGAATCTTTATTACAAAAGTGGAGGGCAAGGAGCCAAAACCTCGCATGTTGCTAACAAAGGGGGCGAAACTGTTGAAAGAGTTCATCCTCGATGCGGAAATGCGTGAGAAGATTCTGTCTGCCTATCTGAATGATGAGGTGACATTGCAAAATGCTGTGATTGAGCATCCCACAGTGGATGATATGGTGACCAGCACTCCCCAGGAAGAGCAGACACCATCTGAATACACTATCGAGAAGGCCAAAACAGGAATTCTGGAAATCATCTCTTCAACCCTGGCGGGCGTCAGAGGTCAAATGCGGAGACAGGAAGAAATCGTTGACACGTTCTTCTATGTATTGGACAAGGATTCCATTCCTTCCCTTGACGGTGTGGGCATCTTCCTGCATCGGGCTTTCAACAACATGTATAAGGAGAGTGCGACCATCGTCGACAAGTTTGTAACCTTCAATCTGCTAGTGACTAAGTTTGAAGCCTACCTCAAGAAATTGTACTACCTGATGAAGGGCGAAGAGGTGAAACCGAGGAATGAGGGCGAGGATGTCACCTGGGCCAATGTCATCCATGACATAAGACCACTATGGATTTTGAAATACAGCACAGAAGAGTCCAAACAGCAACTCTATCAGTGGTTGTTGATGATAAAAGAATGGCGTAACAGCGAGTCGCACATCTCTCCCACGGCTTCAGAAGAAGAAGTTCAGGCTGCCATCAATATCATCATCACCATGTATTGCTACGCCACAGGTTCGTGCATCACCGACCTGGAGATGAGGGGGCACAACGTAGATGGCACCCAGCATGTGGCACCAACTATTCCCATCCGTCCATACCGCCATGAGGAATCCGATGAACAGAAGTATGACAAGGCTGCCGATTTCATCCCTGCGAGTGAACTCACTGAGCAACAGAGAGTAGATGTGCTCAAAAAGAGCCTTCAGCAAATGCTCAACCATGGAGGATACCGGGCAGCAGACAGAACATTCTGCAAGCAGCGCCACTGGATTTCCATCTACCGAATTGCCGCAGACGAATGTTTCGTCATTGATGGTGATTTCAGGCAATTCAAACGTATCATCGATGGAATGAATCTGCCCATATCCGACATCCCCCTCAAAGCCGACACATTGGAGCAAACCGTCAGGGGCGTATATGCCAATTCATTCGTAGATTGGAATAGCGACAGCCTGACAGGAAGGCGGCTCAATGAGTATAACGACATCAAACATTGTGCGGAAGTATTCAAGCGGATATTGGATGAGAACAGGCCGAAGAGGTGATAACCATGAGAAAAGATATTTTCACAGAGATATACCAGCCAGAGACAGGCAAGGACTATTACGAGGAGTTGCGGAACGCTCTGGGATTAAAGCCCGACTTCGTCGCGATGTACCATGCGTTCAGCCGTACCTTCATCAAATGTGTGGAACAGAGTACCGCAATGATGGATATCCACCTGAGCGGCACGTTTGCCAAGACCGATTACCTGCTGAAGGAGCACCATGCCAACCAACAGCAGAGGAATAAGGTCAATGAAACTCGTGTACGCCTGCGCCAACGTGCCCAACACTCTTCCAATGACTTGCAAAAGCATCACCTCACAGACCTACGCAACCTGTGCCTATTCATCCAACTCATCTTTGATGAGCCCATCCCCGACGATCTCACCGCGCTCTTCCCCACGGAACGTCCCGTCACCCAGCGCCGTCAGTTGCTTGGCGACTGCCTGCGGATGATTGTAGAGCGATGGGATACGGATTACCTCTATGGCCATGCCGACGTGCCCATAGAGAGCGAAATCACCGTCTGCTACACGGGGGAAAACAAAGCGTATCCCCATGACTGGAGTTACATCAAAGACTTGATGAAGGAGGGAACACAAGTCAACTTGGTGCGGCCACGACGTGAGAACGACGTCATCTATCCCGAACTCATCATCGTTGAACCCGACTACCTGGCAGATATCTCCGCTGTGGCGAAATGTTTCGAGAATTATGCCGAGTCGCACACCGTTCACCTGTTGGCAAAAATCCAGCCATTCGCTAATAATCCAGCCATCCTGCTCGGAAATCTCGCCAGCCAACTGCTCGACGAAGAGGTTCATGGCCTTGGAGGACAGAAATATGCAGACAGCGTGAAAGAATTCTTCCGCCACCATGCCCTCGACCTGCTTACTGCCGGCACCGATGATAATTTCCACACCGAAGCCCAGCAACAGAAGCAACACATTGCCAAGGCCGTGCGACAGTCACTCCCCAATGAGGTGGGAACCTTCGACACCCATAAGGTCATCCTCGAACCGTCGTTCTTCTCCGAGATGCTGGGACTACAAGGACGTATGGACTTGTTGCAGACCGACTTCCACGTCTTATTGGAGCAGAAGGCCGGGAAAGGTAAGTATCCGTACAACAATTTCGTTTTCCCCAACCAAAAAGAGCAGCACTATGTGCAGATGCTACTCTATATGTTGCTGGTGCGCTACAATTTCCGTTCACAGTATGAAGCCAACAACCAGGAGTTGCATGCCTTCCTCCTCTACTCCAAATACGAAAGAAGCCTCTTGGGACTCGGTTTTTCACCAGAGTTGGTATTCCGTGCCATTCGCGTGCGCAACCTCATCGCCTGGGCAGAACAACACTATGCCGAACCAGGCGGGATGGACATTCTGGCCAAAATCACCCCCGACAGCGTGAATGAGAAAAAGGTCACCAACAACCTGTGGAACAACTTCCAGCGCGGACAAATCGCCGACCTACTGCAACCCATCCATACTGCAACCCCATTGGAGCGAGCCTACTACCTGCGGATGATGACTTTTATCGCACGTGAGCACCTGTTGTCGAAAACCGGCAATCCCACGAGAGAGAATTCCGGTTTCTCATCTATCTGGCAGGCCTCCCTCGGCGACAAACTGCAGACAGGAAACATCTACCACCGGCTATGCCTGAGCACCCCCATCATGGAAGACGGTAAGGTGCAGCACATCGAGTTGTCTTTCTCGGAAGATGCAAACAACGACATGTCCAACTTCCGTCCCGGCGATATTGTCATTCTCTACCCCTACCGCCCCGGCACAGAACCCGACGCACGTCGGACGATGGTGTTCCGCTGCACTATCGAGGAGATACGCGCCGACACCCTCCTGCTCTACCTGCGAGCCGCCCAAAGCGATGTCAGAATCTTCACACAACATCAGACAGATGAGTGGGCTATTGAGCACGATTTCTTCGAGTCGTCATACAACAGCCTATACCGTGGGATGCACGCCTTCCTGTCGGCGCCCAAAGAGCGGCGCGACCTGCTGCTGTTGCAGCGCGAGCCCCATATCACGCCCCAGCGCACCCTGCGTGGGGACTATGGCTCATTCAATGACTTGGCACTACATGTGCGTCAGGCCGACGACCTCTTCCTCATCATCGGTCCCCCGGGCACAGGCAAGACCTCCTTCGGAATGCTCTACACGCTTCGTGAGGAGCTGCTGGAGCCAGGAACGTCGGTGTTGCTGCTCTCGTTCACCAACCGTGCCGTGGAGGAGATCTGTAGCAAACTTGTGAAAGACGACATCCCCTTTGTGCGTGTGGGCAGCAAGCCCTCTTGTTCACCTGAATACCGTCCCTACCTGCTTGAAAACCGTGTGATGGAATGTAAAAATGCCAAGGAAGTGCGCCAACTGATTACCGACACGCGTGTCTTTGTTGGCACCACTGCCGCCCTCGCCAATGCCACATCGCTGCTTCAGTTGAAGCAATTCTCGCTGGCCATCGTTGATGAAGCCTCGCAGATTCTCGAACCGCACATCATTGGTTTGCTCAGCGCAAACGATGGGCATGAACCGACCATCAAAAAAATTGTACTCATTGGCGACCACAAGCAACTGCCCGCCGTGGTACAACAGACGCCACAGGAGTCAATTGTTTCCGACGAAACTCTCCGAGCCATCCATCTGACCGACTGTCGGTTGTCGCTTTTTGAGCGTTTGCTACAGCGATATGGTAAAGACGAACGGGTGACCTATCTGCTCACTCACCACGGGCGTATGCACGAGGAGATTGCAAGATTTCCCAACGAGGCTTTTTACAACAATAAACTGGAAGTCGTTCCCCTACCCCATCAACGTGCCGCACTGCCCACACCAAAAGTATCTCTCGACGCCATCGACCAAATGCTGCGCACACAGCGAATCTGTTTTGTGGCTACCGAGACGCCACAACACGACGTTTCCGACAAAGTCAACTCCATTGAGGCTGAGTTGATTGCCGACATCGTCGCACACATCTATGCCATCGAGGGCACAGCTTTCAATGTCGATGAGACAGTGGGGGTCATTGTGCCTTACCGCAACCAGATTGCCGCCGTACGCAATGCCATCGACCGCCATGGCATCCCTCACCTCCGCGACATCACCATCGACACTGTGGAACGTTTCCAGGGCAGCCAGCGCAGGTATATCCTCTATGGTTTCACCGTGAAACATCATTACCAGTTGCAGTTCCTCGCCGACGGCGTATTCCTCGACACCGATGGTCAAATCATTGACCGCAAACTCAATGTGGCCATGACCCGTGCCATGGAGCATCTCATCCTCATCGGCAACCCCTCGCTACTCTCTCGCAACATCATCTTCCAGCGCATGATTGAACACATCCGCTCACGTGAGGGTTTCTTTTATAAAAGGAGTTATAATGGGGAGTTAGAAAGGGAGTTATGAAAGGGAGTTATAAGGGGCTGAGATTTTAGTCTAGATGAGAATTATTATCGAAAAATTGGTGATGTGGTATGTTTTATTTATTTTTGCATCAAAAATAAGCACAACATGCCATCTACCAAAAATGAAAGTCTGTTGAAAGGAGGGAATCTTATTATCCGTATCGGAATCGACACGCTGTCGCTTGCCGTTGTGGGCGAGACAGCGTCAAGCCTTGTGTCCTTCGAACAGACACCACTGAAAAGTGGTCTGTCGGCGGCAGCCAACCTAATTGAGTCGTTTCGCAGCAATGAACTCTTGCAGAAGAAATATGCAACGGTATATATCATGGTCGACACACCGACAATGCTCATACCATCAGATGAATACAAAGCCAATGAGGCCGCAATGCTCTATGACCACACGTTTACCGACAACGAACAACAACTGAAAATCAGTTGCTCACTGCCTGAACTACATGTCGTAGCCATATTCTCCATTGACCGTGACCTAAAGACGGTGATTGACGAGCATTTTTCCGACAAGCACTTTCTCCCTATCTGTCTACCACTTTGGAGGCACCTTAATCAACGAGGCAACAGCCATGGACGACAACGGCTATACGGATACATGCACGGCGACAGGTTGGAGATTTTCCGCTTCAACCAGAACCGTTTCAAATTCTGCAACAGTTTCGCCGCCAGTCAAGCACAGGATGCCCTGTATTTTCTGCTCTATGTATTCCGTCAGTTGGCCATGGATGCCACCCGCGACGAAATCTACGTCATTGGAGACATTCCACGGAAGAAATGGCTTACCGACCAACTACACGAATATGTGAAAAACATTGTCCCCGCCGATGCCACTGACCTAGGAATAGACCAAAGCCAACGTTGGCAGCAAATCCCACTCGACATGATGGCAATGATTAATTCATAAACTTTAAAACTCATACATGCGAATCATCACTGGAATATACAAAGGACGCCGTTTCGACATTCCACGCACATTCAAGGCCCGTCCTACGACGGACTTTGCTAAGGAGAATATCTTCAATGTGCTCATGGGCTACATCGACTTTGAGGATGCCCATGCACTCGATTTGTTTGCCGGCACTGGCAGCATATCTCTGGAACTGCTTTCACGGGGGTGTGCTCAAGTGGTGAGTGTGGAAATGGACCGTGACCATGCAGCGTTTATCCGACAGTGTACCACAAAATTAGGCACGGACAAATCGGTACTGGTGCGAAGCGACGTTTTTAAGTTCCTGAAACGCTGTCATCAACAGTTTGATTTCATCTTCGCTGACCCGCCCTACTCCCTCACACAATTGCCAGAGATACCCTCACTGGTATTAGATGGTGGACTGCTTGCCGACGGTGGCATCTTTGTCTTTGAGCATGGTGAGAACAATGATTTCTCTACCCATCCCCGCTTTGTAGAACATCGCAGTTATGGCAGCGTGAACTTCAGTTTGTTCAAGTAGCCGAAAAACTCTTTACTCCCGAAAAATCAGAATCTATGGAATCACAGAAAAAAACAAAACACAGCACAAAAAGCAAGAAACATCTCAAGCCATCAATCTCCCTGGAGAAGCAACTTAGCAAGCAGATATACAACGCCCTTCAAGGTTCTGTTGTAGAGGCCGTGCTTAAAAAAATAAAAACATCAGGTGCCGACACTTACTGGCGTAGCAGCATGGAAGGGCATAGCCTGAAAGTACAGGAAGACCTACTGCCTGATTTCTACAAACTTTGTCATGACGTGAAAGACAAACTGCACTTCGAAGAACCCGTCGATTTCTATATCACAGGAGACTCGTCGGTCAACGCATTTTCCGTGGCGGCAGAGGACGAAGGAGAACCAAACATCGTGAATGTCAACTCTGCTCTCTTTGACTTGATGACGGAAGATGAACTACGTTTTGTCATCGGACATGAACTGGGTCATCTCATCAACAAGGACACGAAGTTGGCCCGTCTCATACAATTCGTCTTCCCTCCAGAGGCAGCCGTTCCTGTGTCGCTGCAATACAAAATACGTCTGCACGACCAACTTGCAGAATTAGTGGCCGACCGCTATGGATATATGGCTACCGACGACTTAGGTGTGTGTGTCACAGCCTTCTTTAAACTTGCCTCCGGCCTTGATTTGGTAAAGATGAACGTGAGTATTGACGCGCTCATTGCCGACAACAACCGCCGACTTGACTATTTTCTGAAAGACAAAGGCATCAGCCGTGCTACCCATCCCGTCAACCCAATCCGTGTTCAAGCGCTTAACCTATTCTCCACCATGAAGACGCAGAAGGAACTCAACGAGGGAATGGATGAACTGATTTCTATCCTGCTCAAAGTGGGTAACAGCGAACTTGACGAATACACAGCACAGTTCATCGTATCAGCAGGAATCATTGTTGCCAATATCGACAAAGCACTCAACCAAGAAGAATACAATGCCATTATTGAGAACCTTGCCGACCTGAAGATTTTTCCACGCAAATTTATAGAAGAAGTGATGAATGGCGATATTCTTCAGACATTCAACGACTCGGTGGAGAATATACTCAAAGTGAACCCTGGTATGCGCGAGGATATGCTCGAATATATGATACAAATTGTGATATCCGACAAAACTATCTCCAATGAAGAGTTGGATATGCTATACGACTTCGGGCGAAACGTGGGATTAAGCGATATGGAAGTGGCCACCTCCATCGCCGTCGCCATCCAAAAGAACTATATCCCCAGCATGGAGTCTATTTC
Source organism: Prevotella sp. (assembly GCA_017548385.1). GTDB lineage: Bacteria > Bacteroidota > Bacteroidia > Bacteroidales > Bacteroidaceae > Prevotella. The sequence continues at coordinate 8,661 of JAFZAE010000180.1, read as the reverse complement.
GTAATTAGTAAGTTGATAAGTTTTTGAGTTGATAAGTTTTTGAGTTATTAGTTTTTGAGTTGATAAGTTTTTGCATAGGGAACAGCCGGAGTAATCTCTCACCTCTTGCCCCTAACCTCTTACCTCTTAAACTACAACAATGGCGAGAAAAGACGGACGATGGACTCAAAGAGACGGACGCGGATGCGACTACGGTAGGATGTGGCATCGATGAGTTGGCTTCGTTCCATGTCACGCTCGATGATGGCCTTCATCCGTGCCACGATATCGCTATCATAAACAAAAACATTGGCCTCGAAATTATTCTCAAAGCTACGGAAGTCGACGTTTGTGGAGCCACACGAGCAAAGGGTATCATCGCAAACCAACAGTTTGGAATGGTTGAAGCCTTCTTTGTAAAGATAAACTTTCACGCCAGCCTCAAGAGCCTCACGTATAAACGACCTTCCCGCCCACTCCACCATACGGGTGTCGCTATGCTCAGGCACCACGAGGCGCACATCTACCCCAGCAAGCACACAGGTTCTAATGGCAAAAAGCACCGGGTCGGTAGGAAGGAAATAGGGCGTCTCGATATAGACATATTTCTTAGCCTCCATCAAAATGCGCACATAACCATGCATAATTTCCGGCCACTGGCTCGTGGGGTTGCTGGTGACAATCTGCGCCAGACAATTGTTGCTGACAGCAGAGGTGTTCTCCGGATAATAAGCAGGGCCCGACACCAATGAACGATCCACAAAATACCAGTCGACGAGAAAAGCCGTCTGTATTCCATAGACGGCACTTCCTCTGATACGCATGTGCGTATCTCTCCATGGCGTATCAGTTTTCCCTTTAACATAGCGTGTGGCAATATTCATGCCACCGATAAATCCCACTTCACCATCAATGACGCACAATTTGCGGTGGTTGCGGTAATTCACCTTGCTAGTGAATGCCGGGAATTTCACTGGCATGAAGGCATGTACGTCAATACCCGCCTCACGCATACGCTCATAAAACTCCGATGGCACATGCCAGCAACCCACATAGTCGTAGATGACTCTCACCTCCACACCTTGCAAAGCCTTATCGATAAGTGCGTCGCTGACGAGTGTTCCCAAGGCATCATTCTCGAAGATATACACCACTAGATGGATGTGATTCTTTGCTTGGGCAATGGCCTTGAGCAGAGCAGGGAAGAATTCATAACCATGCTCATAAATCTCCATTTCGTTGTCTTTGAAGGGCAATGCCACATTCTGATTGGAGAACAGCCGAATGAGTTCGGCATGTTGTTCGGGAATTATCAAGTCGCGCTGTTCCACATACCCGAACAACGAGCGTTTAGAAATCTGGTCTAGGCTCTGACTACTTATATATTTTTCCTTACGGTAATTGCGTCCGAAGAAGAAATAGAGGATGAGTCCCACCACAGGCAGACCTATGAGCACCATCAGCCACACCAATGTGCTCGACGGCGACCTGTTGTCGAGCAACAATCGGGCCGCCAAGGCAAAAACGATGATCAGATAGACCAAAGTCAGCAGCAACAGGAAAAGCCAATGGAAGGAAATCATATATTTTAAGTTGACGAGTTGACAAGTTGACAAGTTAATTCTTCTGTTGACAAAGAAACGAGTTGACAAGTTGACGAGTTGACAAGTTATTACTAATCACTAACTTCTAGCTTCTAGCTTCTAACTCCTAACTTCTAAATTACTCTTTCTCCAATTTTTGTATATAGGCGAGTTCATTGATGGCGAAATCTACATTATCAGGCTCCTCGAGCATGGTATTGAGCAGTTGTTTCGCCTCATCATAACGCCGTTTATCCACAAGAACGAAAGCCTTTCTGCGTTTGAGGAAACTGAGGAAATTGGCGATATGCGGTGGTATGGGTTCATCTTCGTCATCTTCCGGCGGCGTCAGTTGTTTGAGCAGGCCATCAATGGAACTAAGCGATCTGAAGTCACCTGCGTTAACCATACAATTGACAATTTCCTCCGTATAGTTGATGCGGTGAACCTCAGAAATCATATCAAGGTAACCCATTGCCTTTTTATACTGTCTCATGTCACTATAGCAGAATCCGATGAGATAGATGACCTCAAAGAAATTATCCCTTTCCGAATTCTTCATCTCGTCGTAATGCGGTTGCATCCTTCTGAAGGCATTCTCCAGATGTAGTAGCGCCTCGAAATAGCGTTTTGAGAGAAAAAGTTTCCTTCCCTCATAGAGTGAGCGTGCGGTATCAGTGTCGGTACACTGACATATCAAACGTTGTTCCTCAGAAAGTGAATCCTCCTCACCTTTTTTGAATTTTTGGAGTGCCTCCTTCCACATATAGTTAAACTCGTCGATTTTTGACTGTGGTGACACACGGTCGTGTGCCACGAGTACCGAAGTTGCCTGTGGTGCCGAATGTGTGAAAGCAAAAGGTTGGTTTGGCAGAGGGTCAGGATGCTGCACGCAAGCCATAATACGCTTATATTCCGTCTGGCCATCATCGCCGGCATCATTGACAAGGATAAACATATTCTGCTCTTGACCAGGCTGTTTGTCTGTCTCAAACCTAAAGGTCATAATGCTGTTTTTCGGGTTAAGCAAGTCGAGGTTGAGGATTTCGTCCGCATCGACGAGTTGTTTGTTGCTGTCGGAATGCTTGCTTAGGTTGTGAGGAATCACCTCGGTAATACCCATGGCCTTGTCCATAAACTGTCCGAGGCGCAACTTCTCTGTATCGTTGAATCTGAACTGATCATTGTGTTGCATTTCCATCTCCTGTTGTCGCATGAGGAAGAGAAGCCTCCCCATCTGAGAAGCCGCAAATTCAGGGTCTTTTTCACCCGAATGCTCTCCTTCAGAAGTAAGTTCCTCGAATCTCTTTGCAAAAGCATTTTGCCAACTGAAGATATCGCGCATCGATGACATGAGCGCCTGCTTAGCATTATCTTTATTGATAAGCAGTCCCACAAGGATATGCACGTCTATCTCATTTTTAGACTCATTGACCGAATAGACCAGTCGTTCGTTGTTGGAATTGAGATTACACTGATTGCATACGATGCGAGCTATATCTATATTTGCCGCTGGTGTGGTATAACAGAACAAATAGGTGAGACTGACATACGATGACCCTGGTTCCACCCTGATACGGAAATGTCCGTTTTGATAGTCATATTTCACGATGCGGTCGCCATGATCACTCTCCCATTCTGTCTGACAGTTAAGCGACTTGAGTGTCCTATCTACCAATTTCTCGAGCCATTTAGCCCTGACTTTATTGTCGGATGATTTCTCGGCATCATCCGACACCATCACCGCTCTTCTTTTCTTCTCCCTGTACCACATGTAGAAGAAGATGCCAAAGAACACACATATTAAGAATAATATGACAGTTATTATGACAAAATTTGCAACGACCATGATTTATATATTGATGATTGAAAATTGAAAATTGATGATTGAAATATATTTCGGAATTACGGAATCACGACTAATAACTAAAGCTAAAAGCCAAAAGTCTTACTTCCTGATAAATATCTAACTTCTAACTAAAATACTATGCCCCACACGGCGGGCGATTTCCTGTCTGATAGCCAGTAGTTTCATCCATTCCTGCTGTAGCGCAGGGCGTTCACTTTCAGAGGCCGTGGGAAGGAGTAGTTTTATCTGCTCCAGGCGGTTCTTCACAAATGTCATCCGATAGTCCAACAACAAGTGTACGATGCGGCTTTGCAACGAATCTTCCTCCTTTCTCATTTGGTTACTCTTAGCCAGCATATATGTCTCTGTGCATAGCTCCGCAGCCACTTGATTGATTTCCCCGTCGGGATGTGAGCGGAAATACTCATCAGCCTTGAAGCCCTCGTCGTGGACATGAGCCACCGCCTCTTCAAGGATACGGTTATAGATAGCATTTTGGAAACGCAGTTGGTCAGCCCCAAGGTCGTAATAGACGTATTCTGCCGCGGTGACATCAGTGGTCTCCTCTCCCTCATTCAATTGTACGTTGTGGAAGATGACCTCCTCACCATGGCGCATCACCTCTTGTGTTATCATCCGCTCCACGTCATCGGCCAGTTTGCTTGCAGTAGCCCTTTCAATGGGCGTGTTTTGTTGCTGTTTTGCCGCCTCACGCTCTGCTTGTTTGTATTTTTCCTCCCGCTCCCTCCGGATGAACTTATTCATCTCATTGATGAGGGTTCGTTCTGGTGTGCCGATGTTGACAGAGCATTGTTTGATATATTCTGCACGCTTGATTTGATCGGGAATAACCGAAATGCTCTTGACGATGCTGCTGATGGCCTCGGCGCGCTTGATGGGGTCATTGTTGTTGTTGAGCAGGACATGTGTCTTAAACTCCATGAAGTCGGTCTGGTGAGTGGCGATGTACTCGCGAAACTCCGTGGCGGTATGTTTGCGTGCAAAACTATCAGGATCATCGTTGTCGGGCAACAGGAGCACCTTGATATTCATCCCCTCGGCAAGGAACATATCTGTACCTCTCATAGCCGCATGGATGCCCGCCTCATCACCATCGTATAGCAGCACAACATTCTGCGTGAAGCGGTGAAGCAGTCGTATCTGGTGGAGGTTGAGTGCTGTACCAGAATTGGCCACGACATTCTCTATTCCACACTGGTGCATGGAAAGCACGTCGGTATAGCCCTCTACCATATATACGCAATCTTCCTTGGCGATGGCTTTCTTAGCTTGGAAGAGACCATAGAGTTCGTGGTCCTTGTGGTATACAGGCGTATCGGGAGTATTGACATATTTCTGGCTGACACCCTTTGTGCGCGAGTCGAGTACGCGTCCTCCAAATCCGACGACTTTACCACTGACCCCCATCCAAGGGAACAACACACGTCCAGCAAAACGATCGTAGAGGCTACCATTCTCACGCTGTCCGCAAAGGCCACCTTTGACAAGAAATTCTGCTTTGTAGCCTTTCTTCTGTGCCTCTGTTGCCATGGCATCGCGTCGGTTGAGCGAATAACCAAGGCGGAATTTCTTGATGATATCATCGCGTATTCCCCTGGAGCGGAAGTATGCCATACCGATAGCCTTGCCATCAACATCATTCAGCAAAATATTGTGGAAATATTCCGCTGCCCATTCGTTGACGATAAAGATACTCTCACGTTCGTTTTCCTGCTGGCGTTCCTCGGAGGTGAGTTCACGCTCCTTCACTTCAATATTGTATTTCCGGGCAAGCCATTTCAGGGCATCAGCATACGACATCTGCTCATGGTCCATGATGAAGCGTACAGCATTGCCCGCCTTGCCACATGAAAAGCATTTATACACCCCTCTTGCCGGCGAGACGGAGAACGATGGTGTGCGGTCGTCATGGAATGGACATAGCCCCTTGTAACTTGTCCCACTCTTACGGAGTGTGACAAATTCAGAGACCACATCCACGATGTTGGCCGCATCCATTATCCTATCCACTGTCGCCCTGTCAATCATCTGTACGATTTTCTATACGTTTCCACTCATCGAAATGAATGACAAAGGTAAGCAAAATATTTCTCAAATCAAAATTTATTTGGAGAAAGAAAAGTTAAGAATCATAAAAAATGAACAGGGTTAATAAAGTGAATCATCCAGATAATCTATTAGGGAAACACCCTCAATTCTATCTTTTTTAGCACCTATTTTGTATGTTTGAAAAAAATGATTAAATTTGCAAGGAAATATGAATGACATAAATGCGGTGACTACCCTTCATATTTTAACAACCGTTTAACTACCAAGAGTTGAACGAATGTGAAACTTGAATTAAAGAAATAAACAAACCTAAAAAAAACATTGATTCTATGAGAAAAGCTATCATTTTATTGGCAGCAATGGCTATGACGACAATAGTCTCAGCCCAGGAAGTGAAATTGAATGTACCCATAGAAGGAACATTGTCAACTCTAATGAACAATTCTCAGAACGTGGAGAGGCTTGTTCTGACCGGTACTATCAATGACCGCGACCTAAAGTTTATCCGCACATTGCCAAATTTACGAGAAATTGACCTCTACAAAGTGAAGAACAAGCAGATGGGCGACTCCGCATTCTATGGAATGACCCATTTGGAACACGCACGTCTGCCCAAAAAACTTGTGCGTCTGGGGGTCTCTGCATTTGAGGGTTGCACAAGGCTTTCCAACATTCAGTTTTCCGATTACATGGAGGCCATCCCCGACCAGATGTTGAAAGACTGTGCTGCGCTCGACAAAATAAACATTTACAACAGCCGTATCCTTAAAATCGGGAAAGGAGCGTTCATGAATTCGGGGGTACGCATCATCCCGCTACCTAAGGAGCTTCGCACGATAGAAATGACCGCTTTTGCCAACTGCAAACGTCTGGAGATGATACGTATTCCTCAATGGGTGACAGAGATAGGGGCATTGGCCTTTGCCAACTGTACGATGCTTCGATCTATCGAAGTACGTACCGAAAACCCACCGGCATGTGCACCCGATGCCTTCGACGGCTTACTGAAATGCACGCTCACCGTTCATCATCCCGAACTATTCCGCGACCGTGTGCCTTGGAACAAAATCGACCTTGACTTCAACGAATACAACGGCAACGAGCTGAAAACAAACCGTAAATAAATGGGGAGGCAGATTATTCGGAGTAATCGGAGTATTCTGAAATGTGTAAAAATGCACGTTTTATGGAATAATGTGCATTTTTACACTTATTTTCTTTGATAGCCGACAAAAAATGAGTACTTTTGTCGGCCAAAACAGTAACATTATTATTTTAGTATGAGTTTGAAAATTGTAGTACTTGCCAAGCAAGTACCCGACACAAGAAATGTGGGCAAGGACGCCATGACTGCCGAAGGCACAGTCAACCGCGCCGCCCTTCCCGCCATCTTCAATCCCGAAGACCTTAATGCACTGGAACAAGCCCTTCGTCTGAAGGAGCAAAATCCAGGTTCAACAGTAGGACTACTCACTATGGGTCCTCCACGCGCTGGTGAAATAATCCGCCAGGGCCTCTATCGTGGTGCCGACACCGGTTGGTTGCTTACCGACCGTTTGTTTGCCGGTGCCGACACGCTGGCCACTTCATACGCACTTGCTACCGCCATCAAGAAGATTGGCGATGTCGATATCGTGATTGGCGGCCGCCAGGCTATTGATGGCGACACCGCGCAGGTAGGTCCACAGGTGGCTCAGAAATTAGGCCTCAACCAAGTGACCTATGCCGAGGAAATCCTCAAGATAGAAGACGGCAAGGCAACCATCCGCCGACATATCGACGGTGGTGTGGAGACCGTGGTGGCTCCCCTGCCCGTTGTTATCACAGTGAACGGCAGTGCCGCTCCCTGTCGTCCTTGCAATGCCAAGTTGGTTATGAAATACAAATACGCCACCTGTCCGATGGAGCGTCCTGCAGAATTGGACGAGCGGATGTCGAAACTTTATGCCGAGCGCGAGTTTCTCACATTGAACCAGTGGTCTGTGGCCGATGTAGATGGTGATGTCAACCAATGTGGTCTTGCCGGCAGTCCTACTAAGGTAAAGGCAATCAAGAATATTTCTTTCCAGGCCAAGGAGAGCAAGACACTGACCGCATCCGATGCAGACATCAATGGTCTGATTGTGGAATTGTTGAACGATAAAATCATAGGATAAATGGAGGCTGTATTTGTATATTGCGAAATTGAAGGCTCACAGGTAGCCGAAGTATCCCAGGAATTGCTCACAAAAGGCAGAAAACTTGCCAATCAACTGAACGTGGAACTGCACGCCGTAGTCATCGGCACTGACATCCGCGAAAAAGTAGAAGACCAGATTTTGCCCTATGGTGTTGATAAACTTTTTGTTTTCGACGGAGAAGGTCTCTTCCCCTACACCTCTGCTCCACATACAGATATTATGGTAAACCTCTTCAAAGAGGAACAACCGCAGATCTGCCTGATGGGCGCAACCGTCATTGGCCGCGACCTTGGGCCAAGGGTAAGTTCATCACTCACCAGTGGTCTTACTGCCGACTGCACCGAACTGGAAATCGGTGACTACGAAGACAAGAAAAGCGGCAAGACTTTCTCGAATCTGCTCTATCAGATACGTCCAGCATTCGGTGGCAACATTGTGGCAACCATCGTCAATCCAGAGCACCGTCCCCAAATGGCAACAGTGCGTAGTGGTGTAATGCAGAAAGCCATCTATGAGGGTGAGTACAAGAAAGAAGTAGTTTATCCTGAGGTGTCAAAATATGTTTCACCTGAGGCTTTTGTTGTGAAAGTGCTCGATCACCATGTGGAAGCTGCCAAGCATAACTTAAAAGGTGCACAAATTGTGGTGGCCGGAGGATATGGCATGGGCAGTAAGGAAGGCTTCGATATGCTTTTCGACCTAGCTAAGGTGTTACACGCCGAGGTGGGTGCCTCACGTGCCGCTGTCGATGCAGGTTTTTGCGACCACGACCGTCAGATTGGACAGACGGGTGTCACCGTACATCCCAAAGTCTATATCGCCTGTGGTATCTCCGGACAGATTCAGCACATTGCCGGTATGCAAGACTCTGGTATCATCATCAGCGTGAACAACGACCCTAATGCCCCCATCAACAGCATCGCTGACTACGTGATTAACGGCACGGTGGAGGAAGTGGTACCAAAGCTGATCAAATATTATAAGCAGAATAGTAAATAAT
>JAFZAE010000179.1 GCA_017548385.1 Prevotella sp. | reverse complement strand
GGACTTCGGAAACAAGTTCGGCCAACCGCTTATCTGTGGTTCGGTGCTGACCTTCGAACATCAGGAAAATCAGGAGAAATACGCCTACGACAAGGTGATTATGTTGGCCGGTGGCGTCGGATATGGCACACGCCGCGACTGTCTAAAGAAGGAACCGCAGAAAGGTAATAAAATCGTGGTCGTCGGTGGCGATAACTACCGCATCGGACTGGGAGGCGGTTCGGTATCATCGGTGGATACAGGACGCTATTCCAATGGCATCGAACTGAATGCCGTACAGCGTGCCAACCCCGAAATGCAGAAACGTGCATACAACCTCGTCCGCGCACTCTGCGAAGAGGACACCAACCCCGTCGTGAGTATCCACGACCATGGTTCGGCAGGCCATTTGAACTGCCTCTCGGAGTTGGTGGAGGAGTGTGGTGGCGTCATCGATATGTCGAAACTGCCTATTGGTGACCAGACGCTGTCTGCAAAGGAGATTATCGCCAATGAGAGTCAGGAACGCATGGGACTGCTCATCGACGAACAGCATATCGAGCATGTGAAACGCATCGCAGAACGTGAGCGGGCACCGATGTATGTGGTCGGCGAAACAACCGGCGACGCACATTTTGCCTTCCAACAGGCAGATGGCATCAGACCTTTCGACCTCGACGTGGCTCAGATGTTCGGACACTCTCCAAAGACCGTGATGCGCGACAATACCGTGGAACGGAAATACAGTGCGGTGGAATATACAGCCGACAAAATTGATGAATACCTGAACCGTGTGCTGCAACTTGAAGCTGTGGCTTGCAAGGACTGGCTCACGAATAAGGTGGACCGTTCGGTGACGGGAAAAATCGCCCGGCAACAGTGCCAGGGTGAGTTGCAGTTGCCGCTCTCCGACTGTGGTGTTGTGGCACTCGACTACCGCGGCCGCAAGGGTATTGCCACAGCATTAGGACATGCTCCACAGGCAGGACTGGTATCACCTGAGGCGGGCAGTGTGCTCTCTGTGGCTGAGTCGCTCACCAATATCGTGTGGGCTCCACTTGCCGATGGCATGAAGAGCCTGTCGCTCTCTGCCAACTGGATGTGGCCATGCCGCTCACAGGAAGGTGAGGACGCTCGTCTGTATGCTGCCGTTAAGGCGTTGAGTGACTTCTGTTGCGCGCTCCATATCAATGTGCCGACAGGAAAGGACTCGCTGTCGCTCAGTCAGCAATATCCCAATGGCGAGAAAATCATCTCTCCGGGAACGGTTATCGTCTCTGCCGGCGGCGAGGTGTCCGACATCCGCAAAGTGGTGTCGCCAGTGCTTGTCAACGACAAGAATTCTTCGCTTTATCATATCGACTTCAGTTTCGACCGCTTGCAACTGGGTGGCTCGGCATTGGCACAGTCGCTCGGACATGTCGGCGACGAGGTTCCCACCGTGCAGCAGCCTTTGTATTTCGCTGAGTGCTTCGAGGCGGTACAGTATATGATTCGCAAAGGTTGGATTATGGCAGGTCATGACATCAGTGCCGGTGGATTGATTACTACGCTTCTGGAGATGTGTTTCGCCAATACCAAAGGCGGTATGCACATCAATCTCTACAATATGCATGACGATGACTTGGTGCGCATCCTCTTCGCCGAGAATCCAGGTGTCATTATTCAGGTGAGCGATGAACATAAGTATGAACTGAAGGAATACCTCGAGGATATGGGCGTTGGATTCGCCAAAATAGGCTACCCGGCACCCAAGGAGCGAACCATCACGGTCAAGAAAGACGGATGGGAGCATGCTTTCGACATCGATGCACTGAGGGATGTGTGGTACAAGACTTCCTACCTGCTCGACCGTAAACAGAGCAAGAACGGATGTGCCCGTGAACGTTTTGAGAACTATAAGAACCAACCGCTGGAGATGCGATTCAAGGGTGCTTTCAAGGGAAAGTTGTCGCAGTATTATCTCTCGGCAAAACGTAGGGATTCCTCTGGCGTCAAGGCAGCGATTATCCGTGAAAAAGGTACCAATGGTGAGCGCGAGATGGCATACTCGCTCTACCTCGCAGGCTTCGATGTGAAGGATGTGATGATGACCGACCTCATCACGGGACGTGAGACGCTCGACGATATCTCGATGATTGTCTTCTGCGGTGGCTTCTCCAATAGCGATGTCCTCGGCAGTGCCAAGGGTTGGGCTGGGGCCTTCCTCTACAATCCCAAGGCAAAGGAGGCGCTGGAGCGTTTCTATGCTCGTCCCGATACACTGTCATTAGGCATCTGCAATGGTTGCCAGCTGATGGTGGAACTCAACCTCATCAATCCCGACCACGACAAACGGGCAAGGATGCTTCACAACAATTCAAGGAAGTTTGAGAGTGGTTTTGTTGGTCTGACCATCCCCGAGAACAATAGTGTGATGATGGGTTCGCTCAGTGGCTGCAAGTTAGGCATCTGGGTGGCTCACGGTGAGGGCAAATTCCATCTGCCGGAGGCTGAGGACCAATACAATATCGTGGCGAAATACAATTATTCGGGCTATCCTGCCAATCCTAACGGCTCCGACTACGATGTGGCTGGTATCTGCAGTGCCGATGGCCGCCACTTGGCGATGATGCCTCACCTTGAAAGGGCTATCTTCCCCTGGCAGTGTGGCTGGTATCCCGCCAACCGTCGTTTCGACGAGATTACCCCTTGGATTGAGGCCTTCGTCAATGCCCGCCGCTGGATAGAGAAACAAAAGTAGGGGCATACCGTTCACCCGTTCGGTCGGATTTAGATAAACTGCTCTCGCTCGGCAGTGTTCAAACAAGTTTGCACAGCACTCGCTTAGTCGCAGTTTTGCAATCCGACCGCACTGAGTATCATTTGCAATGCGAGAAGAAAGGCATATTTTACCTCACAACCTTAAAAATTATGGACAGATTCTATTGGGATAGTTTCCGGACATTCTTCAAGATTGGCGCATTCACCCTCGGGGGTGGATACGCCATGATTCCATTGATTGAGAGTGAGGTGGTGGAGAAGCACAAGTGGCTCTCAAAGGAAGAGTTTCTTGATGTGATTGCCATTGCACAGGTGTGTCCCGGGGTCTTCGCCATCAATATGAGTGCCTTTATCGGTTACAAACTGAAAAAGAAAAAGGGGGCACTTAGTTCTGCCATCGGTACGGCGCTTCCCTCGTTTATCATCATCCTGCTCATTGCTATGTTCTTCACCAAGATTCAGGACAACCCTGTGGTGGAGGCTATCTTCCGTGGCATTCGTCCGGCGGTGGTGGCGCTTATTGCGGCTCCCACCTTTAATTTGGCAAGTAAGGCTAAGATCTCTCTCTACAACTGTTGGATTCCCATCCTCAGCGCCTTGGCCATCTGGCTCATGGGTGTCAACCCCATCATCGTCATCCTCGTCGCAGGCCTCGGCGGCTATCTGTATGGAAAATATGTCAGAGTTAGTTAGGAGTCCTTTAGTGGTGAGAGGTGAGAGAATAGACTTTAGACTCTAGACTTTAGTTTTTAGAGGTGAGGGGTAAGAGAGTTCTTAGAGGTTAGGGGTGAGAGGTAAGAAGTGAGAGATTACTCCTGCAAATTACGGATGTTATCAATGCAAATAACTTGTCAACTCGTTTACTTGTCAACTAAAAAATATCAACTTGTCAACCATAAAAATCTATGCTCTTCCTTTCCCTCTTCATCACATTCTTCGAAATTGGCCTCTTTGGTTTTGGTGGTGGCTATGGCATGTTGTCGCTCATCCAGACTGAGGTGGTGCGCAACCATGCCTGGATGTCGTCGGAGCAGTTTACCAATATCGTGGCCATCAGTCAGATGACCCCGGGACCCATCGGTATCAACTCAGCTACTTATTGTGGATATGCGGCAGTGAAAAATGCTGGCATGGGTGATACGATGGCCGTTTTGGGCAGTTTTACTGCCACATTTGCTTTGGTGCTGCCCTCGTTTATCCTCATGATTCTCATTGCCAAGATGTTCATGAAATACATGAGCCATCCTGTGGTGCAGAACGTGTTCCTCGGATTGCGTCCTGCCGTTGTGGGACTATTAGCTGCGGCTGCCCTGCTTTTGATGAACAAGGAAAATTTTTCTTCATTTTCCGACGACCCTTGGCGTTTCTGTATCAGTGTGGCACTTTTCATCGCCACTTTCGTGGGAGTGAGGGTGATGAAAATCAATCCCATCCGCATGATTCTTTTCGCGGGCTTCGCCGGCTTGCTCCTTCTGTGGTAGTGTTCGGGATATTCTGATTTTTCGAATATACCTATTTATTTCCAGATACAATTAATAATAACCAGAAACCACCAACTCTATTGATGAAAATAGCCTATTTTATAACCGTTCTATTATTTTCTGTCTCCTTAGCCACTTTGGCGCAGCCTCGCCCTCGCCGCCCCATGCGCGAGTTCCAGACCGACACTGCCATGGTGCACGACCCCGTCATGGCCTACGAAAATGGGGTCTATTATATGTTTAGCACAGGTCACGGTATACAGCAGATGACCTCCCCCGACCGCAAGACATGGACGTTCATCCCACGTCCCACCATCGACATTCCGGCATGGACACACGACTCTGTGCCTGAATTCCGTGAACATGTATGGGCACCCGATATCATCCGCTGGCATGGCAAATGGTGGCTCACATACGCTTGTTCATCCTTTGGCAAGAATACCTCTGCCATCGGACTGATGACCAGCGACTCCTTGGGAGCAGCAGCACATTGGGTGGACCAGGGACCGATTGTCTGTTCAAAACGTTTGCGCGACAATTGGAACGCCATCGATTCAAATATCATCATCGACGAGGAGGACACACCTTGGATGACGTGGGGCTCTTTTTGGGGAGGCATCCAACTGGCTCGCCTCGACTCTACCATGCATCTCGCTGAGCCTCGGGAGCAGAAAACCATCGCTGCACGCTT
>JAFZAE010000178.1 GCA_017548385.1 Prevotella sp. | reverse complement strand
CGATCTGATAGCGTGCTTGACATTATTGCGTCGGCGCAAGAGCCTGACGGATACCTCTATACCTCACGCACCCAGAACCCGCAACATCCACATGAATGGGCTGGTGATAAACGGTGGAGCAAAGAGGAAAACCTGAGCCATGAACTATATAACTTGGGACACATGGTGGAGGCTGCCATCGCTCACTATCAGGCCACGGGTAGCCGCAAATTCCTTGATATAGCCATCAGATATGCCGATGTGGTGTGCCGTGAGGTGGGACCAGGCCAAGGACAGGCATGTGTGGTGCCAGGGCATCAGATTGCTGAAATGGCTCTTGCAAAACTCTTTTTGGTTACCGGTGATAAGAAATACCTTGATGAGGCAAAATTCTTCCTCGACTACCGGGGAAAGACCACCATCGTGCATGATTATTCACAGGCGCACAAACCTGTCATCGAACAAGAGGAGGCCGTGGGACATGCCGTGAGGGCTGCATATATGTATGCGGGAATGGCAGACGTCGCTGCTCTCACGGGCGACAAAGATTATATCAAGGCCATTGATAATATTTGGGACAACATTGTTACCAAAAAACTTTATATCACGGGCGGAATCGGCGCCACTTCCAATGGAGAAGCGTTTGGCGCCAACTACGAGTTGCCAAACATGAGCGCATATTGCGAGACCTGTGCCGCCATAGGTAATGTATATGTCAACTACCGACTTTTCCTGTTGCACGGCGATGCAAAATATTACGACGTGCTCGAACGTACATTGTATAATGGACTCATCAGTGGGGTAAGCCTTGAGGGAAATGCATTTTTCTATCCCAACCCACTGGAGTCGATGGGACAACATCAGCGCCAGGAATGGTTCGGATGTGCATGTTGTCCAAGTAACATCTGCCGATTCATACCATCACTGCCAGGATATATCTATGCTGTGAAGGATCGGAATGTCTATGTCAACCTCTTCCTTTCAAACAGATGCGAATTGAAAGTAGGGGGCAAAAACGTGACATTGAGACAAAGTACTGATTATCCATGGAATGGTGACATCACACTGAATATCGACAAAAACTCAGCCAAACAGTTTGCTATGAAAATCCGCATCCCAGGATGGCTGCGCGGACAAGTGGTGCCGTCTAATCTCTACCAGTACACTGACGGCAAACGACTTGGATACAATATCACAGTCAATGGACAGATTGTCACTTCCGATGTCGGAGAGGACGGATATCTCACCATCAATCGTACATGGAAGAAGGGTGATGTCGTGCGGATACATTTCGACATGGATGCACGAACCGTAAGAGCAAACAATAAGGTGGAGGCCGACCGTGGTATGATATGCGTGGAGAGAGGACCATTGGTGTATTGTGCAGAGCATCCAGATAACAATTTCGATATCATGGGAGTGCTGATGAACCAAAACCCACAATTCACACTCGGTCAAGAAGAAGTGGCAGGAACACCGATACAGACGTTGACAACCGAGGTGCAGACGCTAAAATTCAATAAGCGGGGTGAACTGGAAACTGATAATCATCTTCTCACGCTCATTCCTTACTATGCTTGGTGCCATCGGGGAAGTGGAAAAATGCGGGTGTGGTTGCCTCAGGACCTGAATGCCACCAATCCCACACAACCTGCCACATTGGCAAGTGAGAGTAAAATCACCTCATCATCACCTATACCGGCATCATCGTCCATCAACGATCGTCTCGTGCCCAAAAACGAAAATGACCGTTCAATGCCATATACGCATTGGTGGCCCAAGAAAGACTGCACGGAGTGGATTGAATATGATTTTCCAGAGGAATCTACCGTGCAGAGTGCCACGGTTTATTGGTTTGATGACGGACCATGGGGTGGATGCCGTGTGCCAAAGTCTTGGCGTATCCTCTATCAGGATGCATCAGGACAATGGACACCTGTGAGTGGGGCTGATAACTATCCCACTGATAAAGGCGTAGCATGCACCGTCAATTTCGACCCAGTCAAGACCAGGGCATTGAGACTTGAAGTGGTTTTGCCAACCGACTACGCCGCCGGATTATTTGAGTGGATTGTAAAGTAACTGTTGAGTGAATTAGTTACCTCCTCTTCCGGGAAAACCTCCACCAGGGAATCCCCCACCGGGAAAACCTCCGCCAGGGAATCCGCCACCCTGCCTGTCTCTGCCGCCTCTTCCACTTTGCCCTCGGCCACCACCTTGGCCTCTGTTTCCATTGCCGAACATATTGTAACGATAGCTGATATGAATCATGGCATACGAAGTGATAGCGTTCACTTCGCGGTCGGTCCATCCGTTAGCGTTTATGGTGCGGGTGAAGTTCGATTGTTGGTTCAGGATGTCGTACCATTGCAGCATGATGGTGAGGGGCTTGCCACGCAGGAAACTGTGAGAGATTTGAGCGTTCCAGAGCAATTCGTTGGTGTTGAGCGTCGGATCACTGTAACCTCGCTTGCTGTTCATGTGGATGTCGGTAGAGAGGTTGGTACCCCATGGGAAGGTAATTCTGGCGTTGGCACCATATTGGTGATTCCACGTGGTGAGATTGTTGGAGGCCTGCAGACGGTTGTGCGTGTGTGCATAGGTGGTGTTGTAGTTGGCTGAGATGTTGAGCCAACTGTTCCTGAAACTGAGCGAAACTTGTGGGGAGAGGTTGTAACTATGGGTGACGTTGCGGTCGGGGATGGCTGTGCGGTTGATGTTGACGTACGCCACTTGATGGCTGTAGTTGCCACGGAGCGACCCACTGAAGTCCCAGCGGTTGAGAGTGTCGAGGGCAATATTGAACGTGGCACCGCCGTTGGCATTCCAGTTGCCGTTGATGTTCTCGGGACGGCTGATGCGACCGCCCGTTTCCTCGTTGTATGTCACCACATTGCCGATGGAGTTGTGCGTTCGTTGGAAACTACCGTTGATGTTGTAGCTCCAGTGCCGTTGACCGACGGGGACGCTCATGCCAAGGGTGTCGGTACGGTATTTAGGCGTCCGTTGTTTTTGGAAGTTGGCATTCAGGTTGTTCGTGAGCGAGGGCTTTAGCCCCGGATTACCCATGGTAATTGAGAGAGGGTTGGTGTCGTCGTAGATGTTGAGTAATTGTGTGATGGAGGGTTGCGACGTGCTGCCCCTGTAGGTCACGTTGAGGTTGGTCTGGCGATTGAAACGATAGCGGAGGTTGAGGGTAGGGGTGAAATTGGTCACCGTCCTGGTCGTGTCCACGGGTATGCCAAGATATTGCTGGATGAAATGCGAACGCTGTGGTTGGATGGACACGCCGACGTTCATATTGAGTTTTTCTCTGACATAGCGCAATTGCACGTCGATGTTGTGCTCTCGTTCCGTACGCTCCGAATAGCGGCTGAGGTCTTGGGAAAGATAGCTCTCGTAGGGGTTGTTCAGGTAGCCAAAGAGCCTTGCCCAGTCACGGTATTGTCTCAATACGTCCATGAATGCTTCATCGGTATAGTCGGGGAAGTCATAAGTCAGCGGGTCGCTCTTCTGGTGGTTGTAGCGGAAACGGTAGTTGGTTTGCAGGAACAGTCCCTGGAGACCACTTTGTCTACCACCTCTTCTGCGGTCGCCGAAAGGACCTCCTCCTGGTCCTCCTCCAAATCCTCCAGGCTCTCCTGGCATGCCTTCTTCTACCACCTGGGGCTTCGGTTGGATGATTAGTAGGGGCTCGGTGTAGGAGAAACCGGTGGTGATAGAGAAGTTGTTTGAGGGACTTTTACTGTAACGGTTGGTTTGATAGGTGGAGTCATTGCCTTCACGGCTAAAGGTTTGGTAGAGGTGGACGGCAGAGAGGTTGGCGTTATCGTTTTTGCCGTTGCGGTAGTCGATGTTGGTGTTAAGGGTCATGTTGCGTCCGCGTCGGTTGAGACGGCGGAAGAGTTGCAGCTGGCTACTGAAGTTTTGATTGGAACTGTAACTCATCGATTTGTTGAGGCGGCTGTTGACGATGAGGTCTAAGTCATCCATCGTTTGCAAACCAATCTCATCGAGTGGGTCGGTAGTATAGTCGAAGGGGTTCGCATTGAAGGAAGCCGAGGTGGAATGGTTGCGACTATCGTTAGTGGAAATATTGAAATTGGGACGGAAGGAAAGATTGGTCAGTGAGTCGATTTGCCATTGCAGGTTCATGTTGCCTGTCCAACTGTTGGCGCGCGAGAAACTTTGGCTGATGCTATTGGAGAATGCACCGCCACGGGTGTTGACGAATGTTTCCGAACCCGTACGGTTCCAGTTGTCCGTGTTGTTGTGGCTCCATGTGACACGGCCACTCATCTTCAGTTTCTGGCCGTTCTCATAACTTGCATCGAGGGCTGCGGTTTTCGAGTGGCGCTGGCCATTGTTGTTGCCTCGCCCACGGCCGCCTCGGCCGGTAAAGTTGCGGTCGTTCACATTGTTCGCATTACCCATGAAAGTATAACGGATGTCACCAAAAGGTTTCATCGCAGTCAAGCGGACACCATAGCGGTGATGAGTTCCTACACCCAAGTCGGGGTTCATCTGGAGACCATTCCGTGCACTGCGTTTTGTCACGAATTCAAGGATGAAGTCCTCGTTACCATCATCGATACCGGTAAGTTGTGCGAGGTCGCTCTTCTCTTCGTAGGCCTTCACCTGGTCGACGACATAGGAGGG
This sequence comes from Prevotella sp., assembly GCA_017548385.1. Lineage (GTDB taxonomy): Bacteria > Bacteroidota > Bacteroidia > Bacteroidales > Bacteroidaceae > Prevotella. The sequence continues at coordinate 11,885 of JAFZAE010000178.1, read as the reverse complement.
TAGGTTCTTCATCACAGCATCGTTGTTGCCTGTCATGTAGTCGCGTCCATCCATCTTAAAACGTTTCACACTCTTTCCGTTGATGGTGACGCCTCCATTGTCGTCAATCTTTGCACCGGGGAGTGCTTCTACAAGAGCTTCAATGACGGAGCCTTCTGGCACGCGGAAAGCATCGGCATTATAGACGAGGGTGTCGTCCTTCACCACCATTTTTGGGATGTTTGCCGTCACTACTGCCTCGGCCAGAAGTTTGGCATTGACTTTCATTGTGAGATTACCAAGGGCGATTGGTTCTCTCGTCTTGCGTAGTGTGCGCGAGATTTCTTCATAGCCGAAATAACTGACCTTCAGCAGATACTGTCCGTTCGTAACACTTTGGAAGGAGAAATGGCCATCATCGTCGCTCAGCACACCTTCCACGAGGGTTGTGTCCTTTCGTTGATTACTGGTGGAAAGACGGTAGAGTTGTACGGTGGCTCTTGGAAGGGATTCACGACTCTCTTGGTCCAACACACGACCGGAAATGGCCGCATCTTGGGCAAAGGCGGGAACAACAGAAAAAAACAGCAAAGACAAAAGAATCAATGCTGAAGGCAAATGGGTCTTCATCGAACAGTAGATTGTTTTTTATTAGATGAAAATGACTGAAAATAGTTTAATTCGGAAAACCAAATTCAGTCTAATATGAATAGCTCATTTCTTGCGTAGTGACTCCCTGTTCAATATTACTTTCTGCTCAATTTTTTTTTGGAAATATGAAAGAAACATCTTATTTTTGCAAAACACAACAAATCTGATAGAATATAACGGGAATATATCTTGACAAATTAATCGTTGCAAGATAATGTCTGTAGTATAATAACTATCTTCATATTTAACCATTACCCCCAATCAGCAAACCTAATGACCGTTTTGGGATAAAAACTCATTTTATGACTATTTTCATCGTAATCCTAACCGTAACTATTGTTATTCTGGCTCTTCTTGCCTATAGAAAAAAACGACAACTGGAAGCAATGGCCCAACAATGCGCAAAAGGAGTTCAAGAGTTTCACGAGAAATTGCAAAAACTCACAGATCCGTCTCATTTTTTCACAGACGAAGAGGTTGTCCAATTCAAGGAAGAGTACGCACCGTTGCTCAAAAATGTCCAAAAACTCTTCGATAGTATGTTCATCTCTAATGAATACTTGAACGGTTTGGGGCTTAAGGATTTTATCGATGAGCGCAGAGTGGTCAACCACTTACAATACAAAAACAACCAACTCTATAAATCTGCTCACCAACAGAATACCTCTGAATAAGATACATCCAATCCAATGGCTTGATTATCCTTTTACTCTTCCCCTAACAATCACGTAAATGACCACGGGGGCACCTATAAGTGGTGTGACGGCATTGAGTGGAATGATGCCATCCTCACCAGGGGCATGGCAGAGAAGATTGCATATCAATGCCACGACGGCACCAGTGAGGATGGTACCAGGCAGCAATACACGATGGTTTTCCGTGCCAAGAATAAGTCGTGCGATATGAGGAACGGCAAGTCCGATAAATGACACTGGACCGCAAAATGCCGTGGTGACAGCAGTCAGTAACCCCGTCACTATCAACAACCAGTTTCTCACCCTGATGGTGCGAATGCCCAGGTTTTCGGCATACTCCTCACCTAAAAGAAGGGCGTTAAGGGGCTTGATGAGTAGCAGAGAAGCAAACAGTCCTATCAGGGTCACCGAGACAAATATGGGCATCTGTCTCATGGTGACGGCACTGAAATTTCCCATTCCCCAGATAGCGAAAGATTTCACTCCTTCTTCAGTGGCAAAGAAATTCAGTAGCGTGATAACCGACGATGACATAAAGCCAATCATCACACCGGCAATAAGAAGCATCACATTGTTGCGTACCAAGGTGGAAAGGAAGAAAATAATCAACGTGACAAACATGGCACCAGCGAAAGCTCCAAAGAGAATAGCGGCAAATCCTGTGGCCTCAATGCCTACGGCAGCTACCGAACCACCCATCAACAGCATTACTAAGGCAACACCCAATCCGGCACCACTGCTGATGCCGAAGATCGAGGGACCAGCAAGGGGATTCTTGAATGCAGTCTGAAGCATCAGTCCACTTACTGCTAAGGCACCGCCGCAGAGGGTGGCTGTGATGGCTTCGGGAAGGCGTGTCTCCAGCACGATATATTGCCATGATGGTTTTGTCCCTTCCCCGCCAGTGAGGATTCTTACCACTTCATTCCAGGGGATATGGATGGAACCAGTGAGCAAATTGAGTGCAAATAACACCACAATTGCCAACGTCATCAGTAGGCAGAACGTTACTCCTTTACTTTTGCTCCTCGACCTTTCCATACTTTTTTCGAATTATCGAATGATGGTTTATATCATCTGTTTAGTCTCTCATTCTCAAATTCTAACCTTTGCAGAATTCTTTAATTGTTTATTCTCTTTTACAACATTCTTGTACTATCTCATAATATTTTGGTTCGCCAAGTCCCATTTCGGGATGTAACAGGATAATGTACTCCCGCAATAAGTAGTCGGGATGGAACGAGACCTCTTCAAAATAAGGCGTTCTCTGTGTATCTACACACCAAACGTTACTGGTTTTAAGGGCATGCATCTCCTCATAGCCCGCATATTCCGATACCAGTTCGTATTGGCAAGGCACGGGTGAACTATTGAAAATCCATAGGTCGGCATTGCCGGCGCGGTCGAGCACTGTTTCAAATGTCATCGCCAAACTGCCACTATGTGTGTCATCAGCCCAGGCATAACTGCCGTTGGCATCGGCAATCAACTGTCCCACCGTACTTCGACCACCTGCTACATACCAGGTGGACCCCGTGAGTTTCTCGGTGATAATCGAGGGGCGGCTTTTAGCTGTGGCGGCCTTTGCCTTCAATGCATGATAGGCGGAATCTACGACGGCAAAGAGTGAGTCTGCCTCACGCTCCTTTCCAAGGAGCATGCCATAGAATCGCATCCATTCAGCGCGCCCCAAAGCTGATTTCTCCATGTAGTCGGCACATTCCACATAGGGTATGCCAATGCTTTCCAGACGTCCATAACCACCAGAGTTCTCGAAAGGCGACAGCATGATGATATCGGGGCCGATGTCGATTATTTTTTCTATTAACGGACTCATGGCATCGCCACAGTCTGCAATCTTACCTGTCTTGACACCCTCCTGCACCCAAGGAAGCAACATATATTTCAAATCCGCCACACCCGCTACACTCTGTTCAGCATGAAGCCATTCCAACAGTTTTGTATGGGCACTGGTGAACATGACGCTCCGGCTGACAGGGGTGCGGATGACGGTCACATTAGGCGCATGGTCGGGCACAACGCTATCCTTATCCACCAAAAGGTATTTGTGGAGTGTACTGCCTTCCTTCCAGGGGTTGTCGATGGTCACGGTGGTTGCTCCGCCGTCGTGTTGCACAATATGGAGCAGTGTGGCATATTTCATTTGCAACGTGTCGCCTGCCATGTCTTCAATTTTATGGCTGCGCATACGGCAGGAAATGGTTGTGCTAAGCAGTATCACCGCGATGATTCCAGGTATGATAGTTTTCTTTTTCATGCTTTTCTATGATTTACATGATTTCGCTCTGTTGTTAGATACTTGATTTCGGTATTACGGTATTTCGTGATTTCGAATTTTCAATCTTCTAAAGATGTCCATGGTTGTAGCCACTTCTATTTTGCCGCTGTCACGCAGACGACAGAGGTGTTCGCAGAGAGCTGTTAATTTCTTTTCTTCCAGGCTATAGAGGTCGCGCATTTCGCCGTCTTTCACCACACTGTGGAGCATTAGTATGCAGGCGGCATCGCGCTCAGCGGCAAGGTCGGCCATTGTCTTCAGCACACGTGCTGGCATCGTGCCTACCACGGGGATGCTGTAAAGTGTCATGCCATCGGCCTCGGTCATGAGGGTGTCGCTGAAAGCATAGCGCATCAGAGGCGAAAGAGCTACGACCCGGTTGGCCTTGCGGGCAAGGGTGCGTAGGGTGGGGTGGGTGAGCAGGCGAATAGAGCGCCGCACATATTGCACATCGGCGGCACGAAGTTGTGCCTGGGCGGCATCAGCATCGAAAGAAAACGATGTGTCACCAGTGAGGGCGATTCCATTGCCGCGCTCATGGAGGCGTTTTACCCCTAAATGTTCGCAGAGAGTGCGAATACCCTCCAACAGGTTGTCCACATCGTTGTTGTGCCAATAGCCATGACTGGCAATCTCCATCAGTGGGTCGGCATGCAATTCACGCACCATATCCATCGTCATTGCACGGGTGGAGGTGAAAGGCCACTTGGTGGGCTTGCGCTCGATGTACGACGTTGTAATATTGAAGGTAGCGGGCAGCCCATACCGTTGTAGGATAGGGTAGGCTACATGGTAATTGTCCATGCGCCCATCGTCAAAACTCAATCCAAATATTCCCATACTTCTTTTCCTTTTTTGTTGGTAAGACATTGATTGACGAGATGTTTAAAGTATTGTATCAACTTCCCGTCTTGTTTCCTTTTCAGCCAAAAGAACAAATAACTTGTCAACTCGTCTACTTGCCAACAATTTTGTTTCCACTGCAAAAGTAGTCAAAAAAGAAACATTATTAGCCGATTATCATGTTTTTTTGCTATTTTTGCAGCCGATTTATAATATGACTCATCTTTCACAAGTATCCATCAATGAAGACCTCCACAAAGAAAAATCTACATAAGGGAATGATATGGACATCTATTCCTTTTGCCGCTTGCCTGATAGGGACAGCTGGCGCAAATCTCATTGTCAGCTGTGCTGCCAGAAATAGAGTTTACGACAACCCTGCCGATGTGCCACATCGCGATGTAGCTGTATTGCTTGGAACCTCCCCCTTCACACCGAGTGGTAATCCCAGTTCTTACTATGTCAATCGTATCGAAGCTGCAGCCCAACTCTATCATGCTGGTAAATACGATAAGATTATCGTTAGTGGAGGGATCGATGATGAGTATAACGAACCTAAATCCATGCGTGCAGACTTGATGAAACGTGGCGTTCCCGACAGTGCCATTGTTCTTGACAACGAGGGCGACCGTACCATCTTTTCCATCCTAAGGGCAAAGGAGGTCTTTCATGCAGATTCTATTATCATTATTTCACAGGAGTTCCACAACAAACGGGCCATCTATCAGGCAAAACACTACGGTGTTGATGCTGTGGGTTTCAATGCTGCCGACTCACCTTATCGCTCATCTCGCTTCAAAAACCATCTGCGAGAATATTTCGCGCGCGTGAAGGCTGTGTTGGAAGTGGGGATTTAAGTTTTTGTCTTTGTTTTTTAGTTTTGATAATACCGAACATTCTGATTATTCTCAACCCTTAATTCATACATGCTTTTTCGCCACTACATCCTTACACGTTTCAACATCCCCATCTGGAGAGCTGATAAAAACGGTGCTCCTACGCTTACCGATGAATGGCTCCAACACCGTTTCGAGTTGTTCGACAAATTCTGCCTACCTTCAATCATGGCGCAGACGAAGAAGGATTTCCTTTGGGTGGTGTTATTCGACAGGAACACCCCGCAGCAGTGGAAAGAGAGAATCGAAAACTATAAGTCGCAATGTCAACAGTTTCATCCTGTTTTTGTAAAGCATGAGGCGGGGCGTCTGTTCTTGAGGGTGTTTCAGGAGGTAATTGCCGATGACCTTGGTAAAGAACAAAAAAATGGCACGACATATGATGCCGTGCTTTCCACTTATTTCGATAATGACGATGCGCTCCGTACCTCATTTGTCGAAGACCTCCATCGTGATGCGGACTCTCTTTCGCTCCGTGAACCGTTGTTTATCTCATATCGTCGGGGAATACAATATTTTACCGATATGAACATTGCCACGGCTGTCAATTACCGTAACAACCACTTCTTGTCATTGTTGGAACCTGTTATTGAGGATAAGGTGCCACATACGGTCTTTGGTTTTGGTAGCCATAGTTCTCTCTCTGTTTTTGAGGGGTGTCAGGTAAAAATCATCAAAAACAACTACCCGGCATGGGCTGAGGTGGTTCACCATGACAATGTGTTCAATGATGTGCTGGTAAGGCGATGGCCATCGCTCGTCACCCGACGTTCAACGATGAGAGATGACTTCGCTATAGATCTTTCCCTCAGTGAGCACTCACGGAAAATCTATCTCACAAACTTTTTCCCCCGATTTTTAAAAGCCAACGGCCGCTTCCTTCGAGATAAATTCTCCACAAAAAAGAAATGACCTCACGAGAAGGATTCCCTTTGTGAGGTCATGATACTTAATACTTATTTGTTGCGTCGAACATGTGGTGCTAGATCACCCATGCCTTCTTGATTGAGCCATTCCTCAATACTTGTACAGAATTTATCGTCCGACATGGTAAAAATATGTCCAAATGCTCCTATACTGACAATTTGGCCATTGGGTAGTCGACCAATGCTTACAACTCCATAATTGGTCACATCGATACCAAGGTCGATACCCAATAATTTTGCTACTTTGTTGAGCATTCCGTTTGGAGTGGTTGCACTTTTCACAATTGCTTTTATTGGGAAGCTTAACTCCTTAGAAAAAGGCAGGTTGATGTTTTCTATGTTGTTGCCAAAGGCTTTGGCAAATTCCTCATGGTGCTTATCTTCCGCAGGACATGTGGCAAACATCACAGCCAACAACAAAACCAATATCCCAATAAACCATGGCCATTTTCTTCTTTTTTTCATAATTAGTTCTAGTTATTTAGTCATTAATATGCAATTTTTAGATTATTTGATAACCTTGTAATAATTCGGCTTGCGTGGTTTTGGTGCCTTGATGCCACCTTCTGCCTCATAGCCAACACTCAGGGCACCAATGCCCACCAGGTCTTCGTCTACTCCCATGTCACGGAGCAGTTGACGCCCTTCTTCCGTGTCGAACATTTCACGCTCTCTGTGAATCCAACAACTGCCGAGTCCGATTTCATGCGCTGCCAACATCATTGTCTGTAGAACGATGCTTCCGTCATAAATTTCATTTCCATAGCCTCTGTCCGTAAAGACAAGGATGATTGTGGGGGCACCATAATAGGGGTCGCCTGTAGTTCCCAATACCTCGGCGTTCATTTTTCTCAACCGATGAAGGAATGTGGGATTTTGTACGGCAATGATATGAGGATGCTGTGCACCCATGCTTGTGGGTGACCAAGTGCCGGCTTCCAACACTTGAATGAGTTCTTCATCCTTGATCTGCTCGTTTTTGAATTTTCGCACACTACGGCGTGTCTTGATACAATCGATGGTGTTCATACTGCTAGCGTTTGATGATGTGTAGATTCAGATAATCGTTTCGTTGGCAAAATTAATAAAATCTTTCTCACCAACAAACTCTGCCAATAGAAATTTATCAGCGTAATCCATTTAGAATAATGGAAAATAGATGATTTGTCTTGTCTTTGCTTTGAACGTAAAGTTTTTTTTATACTTTTGTGTCGTCAAAGAGAAAAACAAAACGGAATACACGTTAGTTTCATATAATAACAATTATAGGGACATGAAAAGGACTGTTATAATGATCTGTCTGGCACTGGCCAGTATACAGTTGAGTGCTCAGAATATAGAGCATTACAAGCGAGTAATCAAGGCATTGAGTTCCGCAAAGTATCAAGGACGCGGCTATGCTAAGGATGGGGCCAACAAAGCAGGAAAATACTTGCAAAAAGAGTTTGAAAAAGCAGGGGTGGACGAAGTGACCCTTCAGCCCTTCAAGTTGAATATCAATACTTTCTGCGGTAAGATGAAAATGAAGGCTGATGGCAAGAAACTTCGTGCAGGTGTTGATTTTTCCATGCGAGAATACTCCCCAGGTGTATATGGTACATTCCCTGTCTACCATGTGGACACGCTGAATTTTGATGCTGACCGTATGTTTGCCGATTTATCCAAACCCGAGTATGAAAATTGTCTGGTGTCTTGCGAATTTTGGTTTACCTACCGTCATCGTGAGGCCTTCTCACGTCTTCAGAAAGTGGGTGAATGTGCCAATGCTGGACTCATCTATACATGGGCGGCGCCAATCAAGTTCTTCAAAGCTTATGGGGAACGTGTGGTGGATAAACCCATTATCTGGGTAACACCCGAGGCTATGGAAGGTGTGAAGACCGTACACGTGGAGGTGGACAATCATTTCCTCAGTGACTATGAGTGCTTCAATGTCATTGCTAAAGTGAAAGGAATACGGCATGACAGTTGCTACGTCTTCACGGCACATTACGACCATCTGGGCAATCTGGGAAAGAAAATCTTCTATGCCGGTGCCAACGATAATGCCTCTGGCACTGCCGCCATCGTGACATTGGCAGAATACTACGCCAAGAATCGTCCTCCTTACGATATGTATTTCATTGCATTCTCGGGTGAGGATGCCAATCTACGCGGCTCCACCTGGTACGCAGAGCATCCAATCGTGCCGCTCCAGCAAATCAAGTATCTGTTTAATATAGATATGATTGGCGACAATAACCCTGTTCAGTATTGTGAGGTGAGTGATGAGGGGATGCGTGGCTTCTCGCTCTTTGAAGAGATTAACAAACGTGAACACTACTTCAAGGACTTGCACCGTGGAGACTTGGCTGCCAATAGCGACCATTATCCTTTTGCTACACGTCACGTCCCCTGTATTTTCCTGGAAAACGAAGAGGGTGATGCTTTCCAGTACTATCATACCATTTTCGATACATATAAAACCGTTCGATTTGATAGTTATGAACCAGTCTTCCGATTGGTGCGCGACTTTGTAGAAAAGTATTAATCCTCCATACGGAAGGAAGGGAATTGTTAAGCAATCTGTGGTTGGGGATTTGATCCCCAACTCTTGTCCAGCGAAATCCGCTGTAACAGATTGTTTAACTTGTTTAACTATGTGGGTAGAGCCCCTTAGTTTTTTTCATTCGTAATTCTCGTATGCGCTCGGTAATCTTGTTTTTGTATCCGAACAGATCCTCCAATGGAGGAAGTTCTTCCAAGAGTTGTTCAAACGAGACGCTCTTTTTGTTAGAGTCTTCGAAGAGAATGCGGTCGTCAGAGATGCGGATTCTTCTGAGTTGTAGTTGATTCTTTCCGATAGTTCGCTTCTCGCCCTCGATACCGCACCAATAGCGTATTATAGTGCTCAGAACCTGATTGTCCTCAACTGCTTTGTTCGCATGTGTTCGGAATGTGGAGAGGTTGTGACTTTTCTCGGCGCAGTTGGCCACCCACTGTTCACCACCCGAGCGGTAAATCTTGTTGTAGAGTGATGAGAAGATAGCAGCTGCGCGTTCGTTGCAGAAATATTTGTTGGTCAGTCCGCCTACTGCCTTTTGACACAACAGCGTTAGTAAGTAGAACATTTTTGCACCTCGGTGCGGCATGTCGAGCGTAATCTCCTCACCGTCGTCCTTGCGAATGATGATTATGTAATCTCCCTCCTTTGTTGTGAAGTTTGGTTTTCTCGAAGGTTTCACAACGATAGAGAAGTCTGGTGTGGCGATTTCGTTGATGATTTTCTTATCCACCTTGTCGCCAAGGTGGGTTAGCATAAGAAATGGGTCGATGTTGTCGATTGTGATGTGATGTCCGTTTATGTCGATTGTCATGGATTCAAATGTATAAATAGATTGAACGTATTTGTGATTCTCCGATAAAGAGTGCGAGAGAATACCTCATGAGAGGCGTAATGCCTCCCCTGACAGTAGATCTTATTCCCGAAAAATAAAGTGTTATTTGTTTTCCCGAACAAACGAACAACGTTAAGCCTAACGTTTTGTGCATGAGAGTGCAGAGAATATTCGTCTTCTCTGCTAAGTGTGTATTAAGTTGGACGTGTCCAACGACAAGTAAAAGGAATTAGTAAGGATTAGGTTCTACCCCAACACCTGGGGTCATTGCATCTCGGCTCAGACAGAGCCGTTTTCATTTTCGATCAAATTTCAATTGCCGATTTTTTGATAAACATATTCTATTAAATTTGGGCTTGCTAAGGTGCTTTTGTCTTTCAGACACCCCTTGAGTTTTGGTGATGCGAAGGTAAATAAAATATTTGAAACTACAAAATTTCCAGTCTTAAGGATTGTTAATGACGCATACTTTTTTTGTGGGAAAAAATAACCACCTTATTAATATAATAACCCTTCAAACAAACAGACCATCCATCAGATAAGCTATAGCACAGCAAATGATGGCGACAGGGAACAAACCCGCTCCACGCCATGCGGCAAATATGCCGACAACAAGAGCCACAATCCCGGATAATGGTGACAACGTGGTTTCGACAATAGCGGGGAAAGTCATCACGGCCAAAGTGACGTAAGGCACATAATAGAGGAAACTACGAAGATACACATTCCGTATGCGACCCTTGATGAACGTCATCGGCAGCACACGGATAAGGTTGGTGGTGACTATCGCCAACAGGATGCAAATGATTATTTCATGCGTCTCCATCACTATTGTCCTTTATGGGTTTAAGCCAAGCGGCTACTAAGGATATAATCACCGTCAGGACGATGGTGCGGATGCCTGCACTCCATTCCTTGACAATCGGAGCAATGGCGCAAAGGCCACTTAAAGCAAAACTGGCAATCACGGCATAGAGCACATTCCGGTCGGCGCGTGACGGAGGCATGATGATGGCTATAAACATGCCATAAAGGGCAACACTCAATGCTGATACAATTGCTGTCGGCAGCAGACCGCCGGCAATGATACCTGTTGCACAGCCGGATGCCCAACAAAGGGTGGAAACGAGGGCGGCAGAATAGGTGTAGGCCGGCGGCGTGTAGCCCTTGTGGTTGACGGAGATGCCGAAGACCTCGTCGGTGATGCAACATGCCATCAGTATTCGATGATACCAGGGCGTATCTGGGGCTATCTTCTGTGAGAGTGCAGCGCTCATAAGCATGTAGCGAAGGTTGGCAACAAGGCTTATAGCCACGATTTCAACGTAGGCAGCATTGATGGCCACGAGTGAATATACGCCATATTCGCCGGCTGAGGCACGGGTGAAAAAGCTACTCACAAAACCCATGGCGGCAGTCAGCCCCGCTTTATTGGCGATAATGCCCAAGGAGAATGCCACGGCAAAATACCCCATCGCTATGGGGATACCATCGCGCAGGCCACTGATAATTTCACTCCTGTTGCCCGCGGTTTTCACCTTTTCTGCTCTCTTCTTTTTCCTTTCTTCCATCCTTCTTTCAAAAACGAGCACAAAGGTAATCGAAAAATGCCATCTAACCAAAAAATGTGTCAAAAAGCATTACAAGGAATGTTGTCGTAAACTCGAGAAAATACAGAAGTGATTATTTCTTGATATTTATTTTCTGCTACGCAAAAACGTTACGTCGCAGTGCTCTACCTTTGCTCCCGAAAACCATTTTTTGACATAAATAGAGTTCATTGAATAAGTGGAATAAGTATGAGCAGGGCAGTCGGTCAGCTTTTGCGGGAATGTAGTGTAAACCGGAAGCATACGTCATTTGGGGTGATGAGGAGCCGTTCAAATCGGACATTCCCGACTGTAATTATGTTGGTTACAAATATTGTAATCTTGAGGTCGCAGGTTCGTGTCCTGCCTCCGCGACAAAATCAGGATGCTATTAAAAATGTTTATGTCGTCTACCGGCAGGATGTCTGCTTGCATCGAGCTTGTCTGCAGCCCAGACAACAATGGCCAACATGGAAGATTGGCCTTTTCTCCAATTGTCTGCTTCTTTGTTTGACTTTGGTTTACTAAACAGACGCATATGGGTCAATACGGCCAAAAGCAGTTCTTCACAATTCTTTTGTGCAATTCCATTTTCTCGAAGACGCTTTACAGATAGCCTTGAGTGACTAT
>JAFZAE010000177.1 GCA_017548385.1 Prevotella sp. | reverse complement strand
CAGTTTGTCACCTTCCTGGATGACGATGCTCTCGTTGACGAGTGCCATCGAGTTGAGCTTATCCTCTATTTCCTCGGGATAGATATTTTGTCCGTTGGCTCCTAATAACATGTATTTGCTACGACCTTTGATAAACACATTGCCTTCGGCATCCATGACACCCAGGTCTCCTGTGTGATACCAACCTTCTTTGTCAAGGGTCTGCCGTGTGGCTTCCTCGTTCTTGTAATAGCCCAGCATCACATTCATACCCCTGACGAGTATCTCGCCCGGAATGTTTTCCGGATCCACACTGTCGATTTTTATCTCGTTGTGTATCACTGCCTTGCCACAACTTCCAGGGGCAAATTTGCGATAGTCTTCATAGCAGATAATGGGGGCGCACTCTGTGGCTCCATAACCCACGGTGTAGGGGAAGTCGATGCTCTTGAGGAACTGCTCCACTTCTTGGTTGAAGGAGGCTCCTCCGATAATTACCTCGAAGAAATTACCACCAAACGACTCCACTACTTTCTCACGGATGGCCTGGCGCACTTTCTTGTTGATGACAGGCATACTGAGTAAGAGGCGCATCCGGTTGTTCTGGATTTGTGGAAGCACTTTTTTCTTGACAATCTTCTCAATCACCAATGGAACGGCAATGACCACGGCTGGGTGAATCTCGGCAAATGCCTTGGCGATGATGGCTGGTGATGGTACGCGTGTGAGATAATAAATGTGGCAGCCGCGCAAAAACTCATAGATGAACTCGAAAGCCATGCCATACATATGTGCCATTGGTAGGATACTCAGCACATTGCTGCCCTTGGGTACGTTGTTGCCCATGGCGTGGCACGCAAAGTCAAAGTTGCTCCACAGCGCGCGGTAGGGAATCATCACACCTTTTGAGAATCCTGTTGTACCGCTTGTATAGTTGATCATCGCCAGTTCGTCGGGACTTTGCTCCTTATAATACTCCACATGCTCGGGACGGAAATATTTTGGGTATTTCTTGCCAAACATCTCGTTGAGGTGCTCACGGGCATACGTCAACTTGTCGGAACGTGAGAAAAGCACCGAGTAGTCGGGGATGTAGATGATACCTTCGATATCGGGCATCTTTGTAGCATCGACCTGTGTGGAGACCACATCGCCGGCGAAGAGAATCTTAGCTTCGCTGTGATTGACGATATTGTGGATTTGGTCGGCAGTGAACTCATGCAAGATGGGCACTGCCACGGCACCGTATGTCAGCGTGGCAAGAAAGGCTGCGGCCCACCCGGCGCTGTTACGCCCACAGAGGGCGATTTTGTCGCCGCGTTTCACACCACTGCTTTCAAACATGATGTGCAACTTCTCGATTTTGCGCGCCACATCATGGTATTGCAGCGTCACGCCCTTGTAGTCGGTCAGTGAGTCTGAATTCCAGTTTTCCTTGACGCTTTTCTCTATAAGGATATTGAAATTTGGTTTTACTTCCATAGTGTGTCGTTCGTCGTTAGACGTTTTGGTATAAGTATCTCTTTATGCTTTTCTTGGGTGTCTTGGCAAATTCTTCCTCATGCAGTTCAATGGCAGACAGACGGCTGTAGTTTGGCAATGTGGCATTCAGTGTCTGACGATTCTGCTCCATGATGTTGACCAGGTCGTCGGTGTTGAAACCCATTTCACGTGCCTCGTCATAGTCGGGATGCACAATGCCGATAAATTTGTCGCCACGTTGGATGACGATGCTCTCGCTCACCATAGCCATGGAGTTCAGCCGGTCTTCTATCTCCTCAGGATATACATTCTGGCCGTTGGCGCTCAGCAGCATGTTCTTGATGCGGCCACGGATGAAAATATGGCCTTCTTCAGACATCGTACCTAAATCACCGGTGTGATACCATCCATCTTTGTCGATGGCCTGACGGGTGGCTTCCTCATTCTTATAATAGCCCAGCATCAGGTTGGTGCCACGTGTGATGATTTCGCCTGCGATGTTCTCTGGGTCGCTGCTGTTGATGCGCACCTCCATTCCCTTGACGGGCTGTCCGCAACTGCCCATTACATATTCGTGGTAGTCGCTGTAGGCGATGAGTGGAGCACACTCGGTGGTGCCATAGCCCACGGTGTAAGGGAATTCGATGCTGTGTAGGAATTTCTCCACCTCCTGGTTGAGGGCTGCACCGCCAATGATGACCTCATAGGCATTGCCACCGAATGCCTCATACACTTGCTCGCATATCTTCTGGCGTACTTTTTTGTTGACTACAGGCATGTTGAGCAACAGGCGGATGATGTTGTTCTGTATTTTGGGGAAGACTTTCTTGCGTATGATTTTCTCGATAATCAATGGCACGGCAACCACGATTGATGGCTTGATGTCGGCAAAAGCCTGCGCGATGATGGCGGGGGAGGGTAGACGGGTGAGGAAAAAGATATGGTAGCCGTTGCACAAGGGGAAGAGCACTTCCACGGCCATTCCATACATATGTGCCATGGGTAGGATGCTGAGAATGCTGCTCTGGGGCTTCAGATAGGGAATAGCCAAACGTTCAGTGCAGAAATTGATGTTGCCTACCAGTGCGCGGTAGGGGAGCATCACACCCTTGGAATGTCCTGTCGTACCGCTGGTGTAGTTGATGAGCGCCAACTCCTCGGGGTCGTCGATGTGATAGTGAACGTGAGATTTGTCGAAAATTTTGGGATATTTCTTGCCGAAGAGTTCATTAAGGTGCTCACGGGCATAGTCAAGTTGTTCACAACGTGAGAAAAACACCGAGAAGTCGGGTAGATAGATAATACCTTCAAGTGAAGGCATCTCTTTGGCGTCGATGGTCTTTGCCACCACGTCGCCGACAAACAAGAACCTGGCTCCACTGTGGTTGACGATGTTATGCACTTGCTCCATGTTGAATTCATGGAGAATAGGCACTGCCACGGCACCATAAGTCAGTGTGGAGAGGAAGGCAACCACCCAATGTGAACTGTTGCGACCACAGAGGGCCACCTTGTCGCCTTTTTTTAACCCTACTTGCTCAAAGATGATATGAACTTTCTCTATCTTCCTGGCAAGGTCGTTGTATTGTAGAGTAGCACCCTTATAATCGGTCAGAGCATCGAGGTTCCAATTGTCTTTAATACTCTTCTCGATGATTTGGTTGAAGCTGCTAAGGAATTCCATTGCACAATTTTTGAAATATTGTGCAAAGATAATATGTTGTTTGCACAATTCCAAAAAAAATGTGCAATATTTTAAGCCAACAACACAAAAATGAGTAAAAAACAGTTAAAAAGGCAAAAAACTACTCGTATTTCATCGATTTGGCTGGATGAATATGTGAAATCAGGTAACTTGGTGCTACCAGTACAGTCACACTGATGAGTAGGGTGGCGAGATTGATAAGCAGAATCACAGGAATGTTGATTTCGATGGGCACCACATCGATATAGTAACTTGCGGCATCGAGTTTCACCACTCCTGTATATTTTTGTAGCAGACAGATGCCAAGACCTATGATGTTGCCAATCAACATACCCTTGGCGATGATAAACACAGCAAACCAAAGGAAGGTATGGCGGATAGATTTGTTTTTTGCACCGAGGGCTTTCAGGGTGCCTATCATACTGGTGCGCTCAAGGATGATAATCAGCAGTCCGGATATCATGGTGAATCCAGCCACGGCCACCATCAGTCCCAGGATAATCCACACGTTAAGGTCGAGCAAGTCGAGCCATGAGAAAATCTGGGGATAACTCTGAAGAATGGAGCGCGACATCATGATACGTCCATCGTGGTCTGTGCTCCTGTCAACCACGGAGGAAATTCTCTGGTCGGCTTCCTCAAGACGACTGAAGTCGGCAATCGTCAACGATGCTCCCGATACCTGTCCTTTTTTCCATCCGTTGAGTTTTACCACCGAGCGAAGGTCGGTCAGGCAATGGGTGTCGTCGTAATACTTCATATTGGTGCAGTAGATGCCCGAAATGGTGTATTTGCGGGCACGAACATCCTCCTGCCCCATGAAATAAGCAAAAACCTTGTCGCCTGGTTGCACCCGTAACTTGTCTGCAATCTTCTTCGATACAAGGATTTGGTTGGTAGAGACGGTATCGTTGAAATGTGGCAGTGCGCCTTCCACCATGTTGTTAGAGATGAAAGTGGTGTCGAAATCGCTTCCTACACCCATCATGTTGATACCCAGGAAATCATCCTCGGTCTTTAAAATCCCCTGTTTCATGGCATAGCGTTGCACATGGGTCACACCGTCGATTTTCTGAAGCACGTTCATCAAACTGTCGTCAACGCAGACAGGGGTGTTCAGTCCATAGAGCATGGCGCTGTCGCTTGCCACGGTGAAATGGCTGCCAAAACCAATCACCTTGTCGCGGATGGTGTGTTTGAAACCTGTCACCACGCACACCGAGATAATCATTACAGCCAAGCCAATGGCCACACCGGCGGTAGCGATGCGGATGGCAGGACGACTCACCTTGCGGCGGTCATCATTATTGCTGTAGATGCGGCGGGCGAGGAAAAGGGGGAGATTCATCAGTGTATTTGGAGGTTTGCAATTAATCGTCGTAAATATGCCCAGGATATGCTTCAAGGGCCTTACGGAGAACAATCAAGGCGTGGATGAGGTCTTTTTTCTTCAGCACGTAGGCGATACGCACTTGGTTGATACCAGCGCCGGGGGTAGTGTAGAAACCAGCGGCTGGAGCCATCATCACCGTGCAACCCTCATACTCGAATTCCTCCAAGCACCAGCGGCAGAATTTCTCGGAGTCATCCACGGGAAGTTTTGCCACTGTATAGAAAGCACCCATCGGAATCGGAGAATAGACACCTGGGATGCGATTCAGACCGTCGATGAGGCATTTGCGGCGCTCCACATACTCATCATAGACGTCGCGCAGGTATTCCTCGGAGGCATCGAGAGAAGCCTCGGCAACAATCTGTCCAATAAGAGGTGGGGACAGTCGTGCCTGACAGAATTTCATCACGGCGGCTCTCACACGCTTGTTCTTCGTGATAAGGGCACCAATACGGATACCGCACTCAGAATATCGTTTCGAAACAGAGTCAATCAAAATGACATTGTCCTCGATGCCTTCCAGATGACATGCACTGATATAGGGCGAACCGGTATAGATATACTCTCGGTAAACTTCGTCGGAAAACAGATAGAGGTCGTATTTCTTCACCATGTCGCGAATCTGGTTCATCTCACGACGGGTATACAGATAACCTGTCGGGTTGTTGGGATTGCAGATCATGATGGCGCGGGTGCGCTCATTGATGAGCTCCTCGAATTTCTCTACCTTCGGCAGCGAGAAACCTTCCTCTATCGTCGTGGCGATAGTGCGGATGCGGGCACCGGCACTGATGGCAAAGGCCATATAGTTGGCATAGGCGGGTTCGGGGACGATAATCTCGTCGCCGGGGTTCAGACAAGACAAGAAGGCAAACAGCACAGCCTCACTACCGCCCGAGGTGATGATGATGTCGTCAGCAGTGACATTAATGTTGTATTTCGCGTAATAGTCAACAAGCTTTTCACGGTAACTCTGATAACCCTGCGAGGGGGAATATTCCAGTATCTCGCGGTCGATGCTCTTAAGGGCATCGAGACCCTCGCGGGGAGTGGGGAGGTCGGGCTGACCAATGTTCAAATGATACACATGGGTGCCGCGTTTCTTGGCTGCTGCTGCAAGTGGAGCAAGCTTCCTAATGGGCGACTCGGGCATCTCTAACCCTCGTGTGGAAATGTTTGGCATGTGACTATATTTTGTTTCAAACTGCAAAATTAGTGTAATTTTGACAAACTACAAAATATCACCGTTGGTTTTTGTAATAACAATAAGATATCAGCCTATTTACTTGACTTTTGTTCTTTTAACTGACCATCAGGTTAGAGAATACTCATGCTATTCTCGGTTGTTGTCGATGCTAATAACTCGTCAACTTGTTTACTTGTCTACTTGTCAACTAATATTTATTGGTTGTGAAAACAAAAAACACCTCGCATAAACCATGCGAGGTGCGTATTATGGGTGTTATCCCATATTAAGTATGTACTCTACAATACAATTAGAAATTGTAGTAAAGACCGAACAGAAGGTTATTGCCGTCAAGGTCGATGCCCCAAGAGTCGTCGGAGATCTTGGTGTTGTTGTTCTTGGTTTGGTTGTAACCAATGAAGCCGAAGTGAGCGACAAAGCTCAGACGCTCGCCAAGATTCACTGCCACACCTGGTTTCAGACCGATTTCCATACCATTCTCATCGTGACCAGCATTGTAAGTGTGTGCGAAACCGATGCCGCCATCCATGAACACATTCACCATTTTGCCTTTAATAAAGGTATAACGAGCGTATGGATTGATAATCCAAGCCTTGGCACCGCCCTCAGTGGCACCCTGCCAACCGAATGTAGTACCAACAGCCCAGTCTTCATTGAGGTTAAAACCTACTTCGGGAAGGAACTTGAAGGTAGTCACGTCGTCTGTACTTGCAACACCGACACCACCACCCACGTAAGCCTGGGCATTAACTGTCAGGGCCATCACGGTGGCCACCAGAGTCATCAAAATCTTTTTCATCTTTTTACCAATTTAAGTTAAACAATAGACAGCCATTAATTGTGTTTTTGTGACTGCCGTTATCCATAAATCGAGGGCAAAAGTAATCTTTTTTTTAGAAACTATCAACCTCTCGCGTTTTTTTTGTACATAAATGGTGAAAAAATGATATATGTCAATGAATGAGTTGCAGGAGGTCGTGTCGATTTTGGATTTTTTTTTGGGGAAATGACGTAAGGAAATGAAAAAAAATGCCTACTTTTGCCGACCGAAACTTAGAGGTAAGTGGGCCTATTCATAAATTCACCAACTCACCAACTCAAAAACTCAAAAACTTACAAACTCATAAACTCAAAAACTTATAAACTTAAAAAATGAGATCAAGAACTGCAGATTGGTTTGAAACCAAAATACGTTATGAAAAAACGATGGAAGACGGCTTACAGAAAAAAGTTACTGAAGCCTATGTTGTCGATGCTCTGAGTTTCACCGAGGCAGAGACAACGATAACCGAGGAAATGTCATCGTATATCAGCGGAGAATTTGAGGTGTCTGACATCAAGAAAGCATCCTACAAAGAAATCTTTTTCAGTGAGGCTGATGCCGATGACCGTTGGTTCAAGGCAAAACTCCAGTTTATCACCATCGACGAGAAAACCGACAAGGAGAAACGTTCCAATGTCTATTACCTCGTGCAGGCAAAGTCGCTCCCCGTGGCAGTAAAACATATCGAGGAGGTGATGGGCACTACGTTGATCGACTACGTCATTGCCAGTTTGGCAGAGACACAAATCATGGACGTTTTTGAGCACAAGGCTGTGACTCAAAAGTCTGTGGAGAATGTGCCAGAACAAGAACAGGAGTAAGAATATGTCTGATATAGCGCAGAATCTTCTTGCCGTCCGTTCCCAACTCCCAGAACATGTACGCTTGGTGGCGGTCAGCAAATACCATCCGGCAGAGAGCATCCGTGAGGCATACGATGCCGGACAGCGGGTGTTTGGCGAGAGCCATGAGCGTGAACTGACGCAGAAAGTGGCACTCCTGCCCAATGACATCGAGTGGCATTTCATCGGACACTTGCAAACCAACAAGGTGAAATATATCGCACCGTATATCTCGATGGTGGAGGCGGCGGACTCTCTGCGGCTCTTGCGCGAGATACAAAAACAGGCAGCACGTCATGATCGTGTCATTGACGTGCTGCTTGAATTGCATATCGCCGAGGAGGAGACAAAATATGGTTTCTCTCTCGACGATTGTCGCAAGATGCTGGAAGAGGGTGAATGGCGGCAGATGCCCAACGTACGCATCTGTGGTCTGATGATGATGGCCTCCTACGTTGAAGATGTGGAGCAAATCAGAGCAGAGATGACACTCGCCGCGGATTTCTTCGATGAAGTCAAACAGCGCTTTTTCGCCGATGCACCTTATTTCAAGGAGCGTAGCTGGGGCATGAGCCACGACATTCCCATTGCCTGCCAGTGCCGTAGCACCATGGTGAGGGTCGGCACAGCCATCTTTTGCGAAAGGGGATATTAATTAGGGGTAAGAGGTGAGAGGTAAGAGGTGAGAGATTACTCCTACTATAGGGACAGTTCAAATCTCAATTCTCAATTCTCAAATTTCAAACTTTTTGGTATTGTCCAAACTCCCACACTCCTAAACTCCTAAACTCCCAACTTATTTCACAATCACTTTCTTGCCTTTATAGATGTAGATACCCTTTTGAGAGGGGAAAGAGGTGAGGCGGCGGCCATCGAGGGTATAGTATTCTGTACCGTCGTATGGCATGGCTTCATCTGCATGAATAGGCTTGATGGAGGTGAGGCCTGCGAGTGAAATGCTGTTGCAGTTGGTGATGTCCATCTGCAGCACGTTGTCATCGGTCACAGCATCGGCACTACGTGTGATAAACGCCACGAGGGTCATATTGTTGACATTCCATGCAGGGTCGAGGGTGATGGTGTGGTGGGCGGTATATTGTTGTCCGCTGATGTTGACGGCATCGCCAAGTGGTGGTGTGATGAAAGTGCGCAACACATGCTGGTGGGTATAGTCATTCTGCACCTTGGTGCGGCCGGTAATTTTGTTGAGCACCGTCTGCTGTCCTACCACGTTGTTCTCGGTAAGCAACAATGTGATTGCCGGCGTCCCCAGTATTTCTGTCGCTCCTTCTACGAGTTCTCCGGAGGTGTCGATGGTGAGCAGACGTTCCTCCTCATTGTAGGATGCAGAGAGATTGACGGTAGCGAATGCTGGTTGTAGGAGGTCTTGCATGATGATGTCATTGATGATGGATGGCACGAAGGCGGCATACTGCTCTGCATAATAGTTCACATCATAGGCGATGTAGCTTTCTCCTGGAAAATAAGAACGGTTGCTGGTAAACGACGGCAGTGTGTAAGCATAGAGTTCATGCAGATAACTGGCTTCGGGGACAGCGAGCGGTTCACCAGGGGCATAGACATTGACGAGCACCATCGATGGATTATTGTCAGCCACTTGGTTGAAGATGGGATCGACGATGGATGTCATATATTCCTGCTGACTGGTATATTGTTCCACGTAAGTTTTCTGTCGTTCCACCGTCTGTTCATAGACGTAGAAGGTGACAGTCTCGGTGGCTTTCTCATTAAGCGGTTCGGCGTTTTCGCCATCAAGGAGTGTTACGGTGAGATGATGCTCGCCGATGGGCAGGTCGGCGGGCAGCGTGATAACAGGCTGCAAGTGGGCATTGCCTTGTTCGGGCAGTGCCTGGTTATAGGTAAATTGCTGCGGTGACTGCTCATCGAGTTGGCAACTGAGTGTGTAGTGGTCAATGTCTTCGAGTCCGGTGTTGGCGGCGATGATATACATTTCTATATTTTCACCAGCTTTCTTGTATCGGAAACCGGTATCGACATACGCCAGGGTAAGTTCGCGTGCCGGGAGCGAACTGACATCGACGATGAGTTGCACGCATAGTGAACCAAGTCCGGAGAATCCATACCATCCTTGTCCACTGCCGAAGTCGCCCATGACAAGGAAGTCGTTGCCTTGCGACTCACCCACAGTGCATAGTCCTCCCTTGCCGGCGTCCACCATGGCGTCGGTTTCTTTGTATTCGAAGCCTACGAGAAGTTGTTGCCCTTCCTGAATTTCCCATGAGGTGTCACCGTTGAAGAAGACGTTGTTCCATCCTTCATAGAGACGTTGGCTCTTCGTAATGCCTTCTTCGGAGACCATACCGCCACTGACGGGGTAGAGGAAGAGTTCTGACTTGCCGAGTGACTGGGCGGCTGCCACACGTATACCTATGACTTTGCAACCGATATAGTTGCTGAGCATATCATCGGTGGCGAGCACAGCCACGGGGTAGTCGCCAGATGCGCCTATAAAGACGCCTTTTGTGGTGATGCTGTCAGGGGTGTTGTCTACAATATATCCCACGGCTCGCTGGGTGGAGGAGAGTCCTTCTGCCTTGCCCGTGGCAATATAGTGCTGGGCGTGGACAGTAAACGTAAATATAGAGAGGAGGGCGAGGATGATTTTTCTCATAGGGGAAAGAATTTAATATATATACTATTGTATCTATAGCATCTATAGCATCTATAGCATTTATTTTACAATAATAGGTTTGGTGGATACCCCATCCTTTTTGATATACACTCCATGGGGGAGGGATGAGGAAAATCTGACTTTACGGCCTTGGAGGTCGTAGATCGCTGTTGATGGGATGGGGGAGAGTGTGATGGGAGAGAGGTCGGTGGCAACGTTGATGGTGATGGAACCCATCTCCGACTGACCATTTTGGTAGATGGCCACGATGCCGATGATGTGGGTGCCAGGTGAGAGAGCGGTGAAAGTGTAGGCAGGGGTGTTGGCCTCCGCGATTTTAGCACCATCGAGATAGATGTCGTAGCGGATGACATTGCCATAGTCAATGGTCTCTCCCTCGCCATTCTCAGGCCCTACGGTGAAGTCGTCGAGTTGCAGGAAGAAGGTGTCGTAGGAGGTGTAATGCACGGCGAGGCGTACACGCTCACCTTCATAGTCGGAGAGGTCGGTCTGGTAGATGGTCCATTCTCCGGCGGGGATGTTGGTGGCGGTGCTGATAGGTGTGAAATTCAGAGGATGTGCCCCCTCCGTGGAAACACAGAACTCCACCGACTCCGGGTACATCATGTCGTATGACTTGAGTGTTGCTTGCATGACATATCCTTCGTGGATGTCGATTTCGGGTGAAATGAGCCATTTGTCGGCTTGTGCCCGCTGTGGTGAGAAGAAAATGATGGTCTTGTCGCCTGTGGGGGCTGCCACCGCCACGTCAGTGGGCAGCATGGGTGGCGTGGTGTTCCAAGGATTGAACACCATCGGTGCGATGGGCATGGGGTTGTTGGCGGTACCCGAGCCAGGGAAGGAGACAATGTTGGTGATGTCGCCGAGGGCGATGGGATAGACCGGGGTGTGGTCCATATCGACAGTATACCACTCGCCAAATACCTCTGTGGCAAAGTCGTCATAGTCCTCAAAACTGTCGTAGAACACTAACTCCTGGTTCCATTGCAGCGTTACATCGCCACTCTCATCATCGGTGTTGGCGGTGATGTTATAGGGTGTCACCATACGGTCGGTGAGGGTGATATTGATTTCCTTGGCGCCATCTATGACGATGTTTTCGAGGTATTCGTTGAACGCGCCCTCCTCGATGTTGACCACATATTCACCATGTGGTAGCGAGGCGATGGTAGCCTTGCCTTCTGCGACGGTGATGTCATAACTCTCAGATGTGGCTGTGTTGACGAGGTTGATATGCTGTCCGTCAGCATTGAGAATACTCTCTGTAGTGACATGGAAGGTGACGGGCGAGAAATCGTTGCCGATATCGATGGTGGTAGTCACCATCTCACTCTCTGCCGCGAGGTAGGAGGCTTTGACACCCACGGTGTGTGTGCCGCTGGTCACGTCGCCGATGGTGTAGGAATAGTCGGTGGTGGTACCCTTCTCCTGACCATCGAGGAAGAGATGGAACAGTTCGTTGGGATTTTCCTCGGAGTGGCGTGGTGCCCGTCGTGCGGCGACTTTTGCTGCAGCCTCGCCATAGGAGCGTGCCTGTCCCACAAAGACATCGTCGATCATAAGCATGAACGACCCATACATATTATAATTAGAGATGCATCGGATGGCAATTTTCACCTGTTTCCCGGCGTATGCACTGAGGTCATACTCATACTGCCGCCATCCTGTATAGTCAGCGGTTTCGTAGTTGCCATTGTCGAGTCGGGTGAAGTCTGCCTGAACAGGGCTGTCGAGTTGGGTGGTGATATAGACTTGGAAACGCTCTGGGTATCTGTCTGCAGCCTTGCCCATAAAGATGAAACTATGCTCCATACCCACGTTGATTATGGGGGTAATCAACCAGTCGTCGTTGCCGTTGCCGCTGCTGGTGCGGGTGAATCCCACGTATTGTTTGCCGCTGTAAGGTCGTAGGATAGGGTAGTCGTACCACCACGTTGGGGTGACGGCGAGGGGGTTGATAATTTGTGCGTATTGCATCACGCAGCGGTTGGGATAGTCACCGAGGAGTGGTGCAGCCGCCTCATGGTCGGCGTCGATACCCGTCCATTCTCCAAACTCCACGGCGAAAGGCTCATACGACTCAAAGTCGTCGAAGAATGCCGGTGGCTCGGTGTTCCATGTCATACGGATGCTGTTCTCACCAGTATAGGCATTATGTTGCTGTTGTGCTTCGAGTGCGAAGGGCGTCTTGGTCTTCTCGGTGAGGTGGAGGCTCACGGCAGCATCCGTGGCATCGGCAGCAATGGTGAAAGTGGTGGCAGCAGGTTCATAGCCGTCGCGATCGACGCTCACCTCGTGGTTGCCGCCATAGACGCGCACGGTACATTGTCCGTCGCTGTTGAGGTGCAGCGTGCCATACGACAGTGAATAGTCTGTCTGCATCAGCATGACTGCTTGTCCGTCGAGGTTGTCGCCGGTGTCTGTGGTCACTGTGATGGTGAGTGTCTTGTCTCGGGTCTGCGCCATCGCCATCGTTGGCATGACGAAGAACAGGAGGAGAATGGCGAATTGGAGATTGAAAATTGGAGATTGAAAATTGAAGATTTTCATAATTTTTTTTTTAGGGGTAAGAGGTAAGGGGTTAGGGGTGAGAGATATGATTTGCTTGTTAGAAATCTCTTACCTCTCACCCCTTACTTCTGTAAAGATGCTACGCGTAGCATCTTTACTTTCTCGTTACTCTTACGGTTTTCACACTGTTGCCACTCTGGATGCGGACGACGTAAACGCCTTTGGCGAGGGAACGCAATGGAGCGGTGCCCTTGCCGGTGGCTATCATGGCGCCATCGATGCTAAAGACGGTGACATCGGCATCAGCAGTGAGGTCACTGGTGACACCCTGGATGCTGCTTGTCGGTGCGAAATGCTCGAAGGTGAAATCATCGAAGAATGCCACATTGCTGGTGCCATTGGTGGTGTGGCGCACGGCCACATAAATGGCTTTGCCAGCGTATGCGCTGAGGTCTACCTCATAGTCCTGCCAACTGTCCCAATCGAGGAAAGGAACCTCGGTGTCGGGCATGACGGTGGTGAAGGAACTGGTTTTCGTGGGGGCTTGCTCAGCCACGAGTACACTCACATGGTGGTTGGGTGCTGGCAATACGCTTTGCAGACATTCCCAGTTGCGCACCCAGAAGTGCAGTTTCGACTCATTGGTGGCATTGAGTTGCTTGCTGATGAGCCAGTTGTCGGCACAGCCGTCCTGAGGTGAGGCGGCCACAAGTGCCCAGTGTCCTGAGATGGGGCTCATGATGCCGTTCATCTGGTCGTCGTCACCGGGCCAGAAGGCGAATTTCTGTCCGCTCATCTCGAAGTTAATCCACCATGCACCGAAGGCATACGATGGTTGGTTGTCGGCATCGATAGTCGAGAAGTCTGTCCAGGGGTAATCGAGTGGGTTGTCCTCAAAGGCATAATAAACCATATCCTCTGCCATAGCTTCTCCGCTGACGGGCAGAGTGGCGGTGAGACCGCTCTCAAATTCTACGGTCAGCACATCGCTTACGGGTGCTGCGGTGGTGAGGGCATTAAACTGTATGTTGAAAGGCACACCAGCCTCGGGGGCTATTTCTGTGCCAACTTCCAAGGATGAAGAGAAGTTGGGCGTTCCGAAGGAAACGCTCTTCACTTTCAGCGTGTTGGTACCTTTGTTGAGGAGGGTGAAGATGTCGCCGGAGTTGACGGCTTTTTCGTAATTCACCTTTCCTGCAGCCCACTGTCTCTTGTTGAAGACGGCCTTGTCGCCCATCACTTCTTCGATGACAACGTGTGCCACAGATGTGCCACCATCCCGGCCGGCATTGTAACTCTTGTGTATCCAGCGGAACTGTACAGTTTTTCCTGCATAGGCAGAGAGGTCGAATTTCTCACCAATCCAGAATTTCTCACCATCCTCGTTGGCTGCCTCAGAGATGGTGGAGAGGGTAATCCACTCGCCATCGACGCAGATTTGGAAGATTCCTTCGCTGGCACCGTTGTTAGGCTCCACGTTTTGTTTCTGCACCAGTCCGGTGGGGTCCACCTTAAGGTCGCTGGGGTGCTCGTCGCCCCAGAAGAACGAGATGGCCATGATCTTGTCGGCTGGCAGTTTGAAATCCTGTGTGGTGACTTCATTCTGGTCGCCTTCGTTCAGATAACTGGAAGTCAGTGCGTTGCTCTCTACATCTTCATACTTGTAGGGATAGTAGGTGTTGACGTACCAGGTGCGGTTGTAACTGTTCTCAGCTGCAGTTGAGAGCCATCCGATGGGCAGTTCCTTCGAGGTGAAGTCCTCTACGTATGGATAACTGGTGGTTGATGCATCGGGCTGTGTGGTGAATGTCCATGTGGATACATCACGGCTGATGGCAGGGCCATAGCTGTTGTAGGGCACTACGCGCCAGCGGTAGGTGGTCTCGTATTCACACTGTGGGATGGTATAGGTAAGTGCGTCGTGCAGGTCGAGTCCGTCGATGAGGTCGTTGCATGCGCTGTTGGTGCCTACATAGAGTTTATATCCCATGGCAAACTGTGCCGGACCCCATTCCAGTTCCACGTTCTTTGGATAGATGTTGGTGGCTCCGATGGAAGGTTTCACGAGTGTGGCACCGAAGGGCACACCGTCGGCTCCCCAGATGGTGGGCAACAGCACGCGGTCGAGGTAGAAGTTGGAGAACTCCTCCGGTCCCTCGTCATCATATCCGATGGCGGTGTTCTTCCAACGTACATAGGAGTTGTCGCTGCCCTGTCCGAGGTCCACGGTGACGGTCTCGGTATGTGTCTCAAGGTTGTAGTCAAACATCCATTTGTCGGTCCAGGTCTGTCCGCCGTCATAACTCACCTGCACGTAGATGTCGTTCATTTGCAGTGTTCCTCCCTCCTCGCTGTCGAAGATGTTACGGTAGGTGCAGGTGACCTTGCCACCGTCGGGGAGGTCGAGGCGGGGCGATGTGAGGTAGTTGTCGGTGAGTGAACCGGATGCATAGGCTGAGACGAGTCCCTCAAGGTTGCCGAAGGCAGTGCTCCATCCGTCGTTTTTCCATCCTGCGGGTGGGAAGTATTTCTCGAAAGTCTCGAGAGTATATCCTTCGGGCACCACCTGCTTGTTGGCTTGCAACTGGATGGAAACATCACCACCATTGGTGTGGATGACGGCAGTTGCATTGGCGGGACTGGTGAGTGTGGCTTCGTATGCCATACGGAAGACAGTTGACTCATAGCGGTCGAGGTTGACTTGCGCTGGGTCGAGGGTGGTGGAGACGCCTTCTGGGAAGTCGAAGCCCGTCACTTTCAGACCGTTGACACCCTGATTGGTGAGGGTGAAGAAGTCTGTGTAGAATTTCTCTCCCACATAGATGTCACCGAAGGTATATCGGTCGTTGCTGAGCACAGGGATCGGTGCCGTGGCTGGTGTGAACTGCTTGACGGAGACGTTGTCAATCCACACAACATTGGCGATGGTGGTCATCATCTTATAGACGAAGGCTATTTTCACCTTCTTGCCCTGCCAGTCGCTCAGATCGAGTTTTGATGTGTGGGGGTCCCAGGAGTCGATGGGATAGGTCATCACACCACTCTCGCGCAGCATAGCTTGGTTTTGAATGGAGAAAATGGTCTCGGCTGAATTGAGGTCGCCATCCTCCACGATACGCACCTGTAGGTCGTAGCGTGAGTCATCATATCTGTTCATAGGACTGACAATCCAAGTGAATGTCAGTTCGTAGGTGTTGTCAAGATTGAGTTCTGGGGTGAGGAGCACTTCCTCGCGTGGTCCAAAACCTCCGCCAGGTGCGGTGGAGTAGGTGGGGCCGTCGCATCCTGCCACATGCTGTCCACCAATGATTCCCTGCTCATAGTAGTAGTTGTGCCAGACGTAGGAGGCTTTTTCACCGGTATAACTGTTGACGGTTGACCATCCTTGTCCCACAGCTACTGGTTGTGAGATGTTTTCGGTGGTGTTGGTTTCAAAGTCCTCGTCCAGGAGGGTTTGGGCATTGGCATGGAACGAGCATGTCAGTACTGCTCCGAATGCTAATAAGTAAGCGTTGATTTTTTTCATAGTTTATGTTGTTTTTGTTTTTATTCTTCCAATTCCCAGGCTAAAGGTAGGTCCAACCTACCTAAATCAGTCTGCAAAAGTAGACTTTTTCCCGTAACCCACAAAGGATTTTATGTTAAAATTGCATTGCCTGTGTTTACATCTGTCTCAAAGAATGCCATAGGCTTTTTGGGGGGAGTTATAATTTGAAGTTATGATGGGGAGTTATAAATGGGAGTTATGAT
>JAFZAE010000176.1 GCA_017548385.1 Prevotella sp. | reverse complement strand
GTTTTCACAACCACACCTTACTCTTAAGGTTGATTCCAACCACCCCGCCCCCTCCTTCATAAGGAGGGGCACCTACCCTTCCTCCGTCTCCCTCCCGACATCGGGAGGAAGCTCAACCGCGCCTACTCGGCGCTCGTTCACTAAGGTACTGCTCCCGAAGATAGGTCGCAGTTTTATTATTTTACGCAACAAAGTTGCGATTATCTTTGTTCGCTGCGCTCACCTTTGTGTAGTTGACAAGTAGACAAGTAAACAAGTTGACAAGTTATTAGCATCGATAACAACCGTCAATTGCAGGAGTAATCTCTCACCTCTTACCTCTCACCCCTAACCCCTAAAAACTCCTTATCCTGGATTGTTCTCGCGGAAGATGGCCATGCGCTCGTCGAGGAGGTCGTATTGGTTGTCATTGATGAAGGATGTGCAGACGCGCAGGCCCTCCTGGCGGCTGCCAGTGGTGACAAGACAGATGGCACTCACCCCATAGTACATCAGTTCGTGAGCCAGTTGACCACTGGTCATCCCCGGATAACCGATGGTGAAATAGAAACCGTCGGCGATGGGATTACCCAAGTCATGGTCATAGACGATGTAGAAGCCGTGACGTTGGAAAATCTCCTTCAGTCGACGAGCCCGCTCGCCATAGACGGCAATCTCAGACCGGAAGTCATAGGTACCGTCAGCAGCAGCCTTCATGATAGCAGCCAAGGCAAATTGCGCGCTGTGGCTGGTTCCCGACGACAAGGCATAAAGCATTCGTGTGGAGAACACCATACCAAAAGGCAGTCCCTCATAACGTTGTGCCAGGTCATCGAAATGGCGGTTGAAGAGTTTATCACCGATACACACTACTGCGATGCGCTCTCCCGCATAACTAAATGCCTTCGACCCACTGATGAGCAGCATATAGTTGTCGGTATAGCGAGCCACTGTAGGTTGGTAGGGCGGCTGGAACGGGCGGCTGAGGTCGCTGCGGAAATCCATGGCAAAATAGGCCAAATCTTCCATCACGACAGCATCGTATTTCGTTGCCAGTTCACCAATCTGTCGCAGTTCATCCTCACAGAGGCATACCCACGACGGGTTGTTGGGGTTGCTATAGACGATGGCACAGATATTCCCTTTGGCAAGATAACTCTCTATCTTCGGTCCAAGTTTGTCACCCCTGAAATCATATAGGTCAAAAGTCTCGTAATTGAGTCCTAACACTTGCAACTGCATCTTCTGCACAGGGAATCCCGGGTCGATGAACAGCACGGTATCCTTCCCCTTCACACGCTGCGAACAGACCAGAAAGGAGGCGAAAGTTCCCTGCATCGAGCCCACAGTGGGAACACAACCCGTAGGACTGATATCCACGCCGATGAACGCCTTGACAAAACGGCTTGCCTGTTGTTTCAACTCTGGGTTACCCTGAATGTCGGGGTAGTTATTAGCGATGCCGTTCTGCAGAGCTTTGATTTGTGCCTCCACGCCAATGCGTGATGCCGGCAGTCCCGGTATGCCCATCTCCATCTTGATGAATTCCACGCCAGCCTCCTTCTCTGCGAAGGCAGCGATGGACTTCACCTCGCGGATGGTAGCCTTGGCGAAGTCCTGGATGCCATAGTCGCGGATGGCATCGTCAATCAACTGTTTGGAAATTGGTGTCTGTCTCATCGCTGGGCTTCCTTTCCTATGGCAAGAGCCTTGAAGTTTGCCTCCACCACCTGCTCACCCTTGCGTCCGAAAACACGGGCGATGGCAGCCTGCAGTTTCTCGTAGTCCATTCCTAATGCCTTCTGTGCCGCACCGAGTAGGATGACATTGGCAGAGCGGGGAACCCCATTCTCCTTTGCCAGCCGTTCGATATCAATCATAATCACATTCTCCAGTTTCTCATATTCCTTGTTGATAACCTCCATATCGGGGTAGTTGGGAATATTGACGAAGGGAGTCGAGGAAGTGATAATCCAACCATCCTTATTCAAGAAGGGCAGATAGCGCAGAGCCTCCATCGGCTCCATGGAGATGATGACGTCGGCCTGTCCGAGGGCGATGAGGTCGCTCTGGATGGGTTCCGAGGAGATACGCAGGTTACTCTGCACATCGCCGCCACGCTGCGACATACCGTGCACCTCAGCCTGTTTGATATACAAATTGTCGTTCATGGCGGCCTCGCCGATGATGGTGGCGATGGAGAGGATTCCCTGTCCGCCTACTCCACACAAGATAATGTCTGTCTTCATTTTTTTGCCTCCTTTGCTTTTTTCTGCTTCAAATGACGCTGCAAGGTCTGCATGCACTCGCGGCGCGGAATAATCACACTCAGTCCCTGATATTCAATCTCCTCACGTATGATGCGGGTAATCTCAGGCATATTCTTCGGCAGTGGCACCACCACATGCAGATGGTTCTCATCGACGCCAAGTCCACGGCAGATAGCCTCAAACTTGCTGGTTCCGGCCGAATCCTGGCCACCCGTCATAGCAGTGGTGAGGTTGTCGCTGATGATGACCGTGATATTCGCATTGGCATTCACGGCATCGAGCAGACCTGTCATACCGGAGTGGGTAAAGGTGGAGTCACCGATTACCGCTAATGCCGGCCACTGTCCAGCGTCGGCAGCACCCTTTGCCATAGTGATGCTGGCACCCATATCCACACATGAGTGGATGGCCTTGTACGGAGGCAGGAAGCCTAAAGTATAGCATCCGATATCGCCAAACACCCTGGCATTGGGATAGTCGAGGAGCACCTCGTTCATGGCGGCATACACATCACGGTGTCCACAGCCCTGACACAGTGCTGGTGGACGTGGTGCCACCTTGTCCGACGGCTCGTAGGCCTGCTCCGACTTGATACCGAGGGCCTTCTTCACCAAATCAGGATTCAGTTCTCCTGTCCGAGGCAGATCTCCCGTGAGTCTTCCCTTGATTTCAGCGCTGCCTGGCATGATGCCAC
>JAFZAE010000175.1 GCA_017548385.1 Prevotella sp. | reverse complement strand
GGGGCGTGTGGTGAAGAACTGTTGCCAGGTTCCCTCACGCAGCACGTCGTCGTAGTCGTCGCTGATATAGACGTCGATGGTGTTGTCGCGGTCTGCACGGCGGATACCATCCACAAATGGCAGGTTCATCACCTTGGGATGCTGGCGCAGCCACCAGATGTCGGCTTTATTGCCTGCCAGACGGGTGCAGTGGATGCGGCTCTGCTGACCGGCGCCAATGCCGATAGCCTGGCCATCTTTCACATAGCAAACGCTGTTGCTCTGTGTGTATTTCAATGTGATAAGCGAAATCATCAGGTCACGACGAGCAGCCTCGGGAAAATCCTTGTTCTGTGTGGGGATGTTTTCAAAAAGGGTGGGGGAGTCAAGCTCTATTTCATTGCGACCCTGTTCAAAGGTGATGCCAAAGACCTGTTTGCGCTCAAGGGGCTCAGGAACATAGTCGGGGTCTATCTTGATGACGTTGTAGGTGCCCTTCCGCTTGGCACGCAGGATTTCCATCGCTTCGGGGGTGAAGTCGGGGGCTATCACGCCATCGCTTACCTCACGCTTCAGCAATGTGGCTGTCACTGCATCGCAGGGGTCGCTCAGTGCCACAAAATCACCGTAGCTACTCATGCGGTCGGCACCACGGGCACGGGCGTAAGCACAAGCTATGGGAGAAAGTTCCTCCTTGATGTCATCTACAAAATAAATCTTACGAAGAGTGTCGCTTAGGGGAAGACCTACTGCTGCGCCAGCGGGTGACACATGCTTGAAACTTGCGGCAGAGGGAAGTCCTGTGGCTTTCTTCAACTCCTTCACCAATTGCCAACTGTTGAAGGCATCAAGAAGGTTGATGTAGCCTGGACGACCATTGAGAACTTCGATAGGAAGGTCGCCGTCGGTCATAAAGATACGCGAGGGCTTCTGGTTGGGGTTGCAGCCGTATTTCAAAGATAGCTCTTTCATGATTTTTTATGTGTTGTAGATGAATAATTTGTGTGAAAATCTGGAATAGGAGGGGGATGGAAAAGGTACGAAAAAAGAGGTTTCCATATTGCATGAAACCCCTTATTTCAATCTTAGGCTTTCTTGACGACTCTTTTCTCCTTGATACGAGCCTTCTTGCCGGTGAGAGCACGCAGGTAGTACAACTTGGCGCGACGTACCTTACCTCTCTTGTTCACTTCGATGCTGTCGATGTTGGGTGACTCCAATGGGAAAATACGCTCTACACCCACGGTGCCTGACATCTTGCGGACGGTGAAACGTCTCTTCTCCTGATGACCACAAATCTTGATAACTACACCACGGTAATACTGGATACGCTCTTTGTTACCCTCGATGATTTTGTAACCTACGGTGATGGTATCACCAGGACCGAATTCTTCGAATTTCTTGCCGGCTTCTTTTGCCTTCTCGGCTGAGTTGGTGGCAAATGCCTGCTCAGCAACTTTTATTAAATCCATTGTGTAAGATAATTAAAATGTTCTAGCTCCGACGCAACATAACTAGGCTACTCTTCTTCCTGTCAGCGATTACGCCAAAAAGCGGGTGCAAAGGTAGTAATTTTTTCTCATACAACCAAATAATTCTCTCATTTCTATTATTTTATCTGAAAAATAGTTTAATTTTGCAAGATGGTTGGTATGATTAATTAGAAATTAGAAATGTCCACACTCCTAAACTCCCACACTCCCAAACTCCTCTTACTGGCCGTTCTCATGGCCTCATGCTCCACACACTATGAAGTTAGTAGTGTGTCGCGCACACGTGTGTTGATAGACCAGAAATATGATACACAAGTGGATGCAGCAACGACAAGTTTTATGCAGCCCTTTAAACAAAAAGTAGATAGTGAAATGACTCCTGTGGTGGGCACTGCAGCAACACCCATAGAACCTTTTCGACCAGAAAGTCCTATGAGTAACCTGCTTCCTGACATCCTGGTCTGGGCGGCTCCACAATATGGCGAAAAGGTGGATTTCGGTGTATATAACATCGGCGGGATGAGGGCTTCCTTGGCACAGGGGAATATCACCATTGGCGATATCTTTGACGTGGCACCTTTCGAGAATTACCTCTGTTTTGTCACACTTTCCGGCGACAAGGTGGAGGAACTGCTCGGACAAATCGCCTATCGTGGTGGAGAAGGTGTGAGCAAGGAGGTAAAAATGGTGATTTCACCAGACAACAAATTGATTTCCGCATCCATCAATGGACAGGCTGTCGATGTGTCAAAGAGTTATCGTATCGCCACTCTCGATTATGTTTCGCATGGTAACGACCGCTTGGTGGCATTCAAAAGCAGCACCGACCGGCATGACATCTCAAAAGATGAGGGTGGACAGGCCCGAGATGTAATTATGAGATACATCGAGGAACGTACAGCAAAAGGACTGCCCGTTGAGAGTAAAATTGAGGGACGTATCACAATAAAAGAGTAAGCCATGATGAAGATTAAACATATACTTGTTGTATTGTTGTGCATCATGTCTATCTCACAGGCATGGGCGCAAGACAAACAATTGGTGATACTACACACCAACGATACACATAGCACAATCATACCTCTTAATCCTAACTTGTCGGACAAGAATGTCGCAGGACGTGGTGGATTCCTCCGAAGACTGGAATTCCTGCGCCAGCAGCGTGAACAAACCCCCGACTTGCTCCTTTTCGACAGCGGAGACTTTTCGCAGGGCTCACCATATTACACCTTGTTTAAAGGAGATGTGGAGGTGGGGCTGATGAATCGTATGCATTATGATGCAGTTTGTATCGGAAACCATGAGTTTGACTATGGGATGGACAATATGGCCCGCCTTTTTCGGATGGCGGAATTCCCCGTCGTGTGTGCCAACTACGATTTTACAGGAACACCCTTGGAGGGATTAGTGAAGCCATATATTATCATCAAAAAGAAGGGGATACGCATTGGTGTGTTCGGATTATGCCCTCCACTTGAGGGTTTGGTTGAGGCACACAACTGTCGTGGCGTGAAATTCCTCGACCCCATAGCAAAAGCGAATGAAATAGCCACTCTGCTCAAAACGAAGAAGAAATGCGACCTCGTGATATGTCTTTCGCATTTAGGATGGCAGATTGACTTGGTGGATGACCATGATGTGATTGCTGGCACAAGAAATATCGATCTTGTGCTTGGTGGACATTCGCATACCTATCTTGAAAATCTTGAGTATGTGAAAAACATCGATGGTATGAATGTTCCCGTTGACCAGAATGGTAAGCACGGCATCTGGATAGGACGGCTTGTCGTGCAGATGAAAAAGAAATGAAAAGATGTTTGTTAAGTTGACAAGAAACGAGTTGACAAGTTGACGAGTTGACAAGTTGATTGTTCTAGGAGTCTTGGAGTGTAGGAGATGAAAACAATCATTCAAAGTAGAAAGTTAGGGCTATGATTTTTGTCCGTGCTTTACTCACCGAGTTGGTGTACTGAATCATGTTGCGGTTTTTCAGGTGATTTACGTGGTCGGTGTCAAGACTGTTGGTAAGGCTATACATGAACTTTAGTTCGGGGCGAAGTTTGAAAAACGGCAGATAGTAGTCGCACCCGATGCCTAATTCTGCATAGACGTCATAGCGCTTCAGTTTTATATAGTCATTGTCGCGCCCCGATAGATTGATCATTGGGTTGAGGCCTGCCACAACATATGGACGGTGATTGTTGAAACGGGGAGCAGCGATAATCATGTCAAGGGCACACGAGATATAGGCTGTCTTCAACTGTTGACGCTCTTCTGTAGGTTTGCCGTTAATGTCAACCTCACTATGGTTGAGGAAGGTGAGATGGCGTGTACCAAAATACATGGTGGGGGCGATGCGGAACTGGAAATGGGTGCTCAGTCGGAATTCACCCAGTACACCCACATTGAAGCCGCTATCCCAACGGTCTTGGTCGCAAGAGATAAAACGCTCTACCACGCTGCCATCTTCCTGCTCAATCATTTGAGGTCCAACGTTGAGTAATTCTACGTCCTGCAGATGGGTGCCCACATCGACACCAAAATGAAACTGGCGCAAATCCACATACGGCCTGTTTTCCACAGTCCGATTCTGGCCCTGAACCGCCAGATTTGCAAGCAGCAGGGCCGTCAGAAATGCGATGGTTTTTCTCAACATATTATTATAACGTTTTTTCCGCCCTCTTATTGTATTGCACTATCACTTGCGGAATACCTATAAATAGTGATTTGGCTTGAAAAAAACATGTAAATAAGTGAAAAACATAAAAAACATAGAAAATTTTCTCATTATTTGTAGGTATATCAAATTTAATTCCTATCTTTGCACGTGAAATTTCGGGTAGATAATACCCATATAACTATCATTCATTAAACTAAAATTAATTATTATGGCATACGTAATTGGTGATGACTGCATCGCATGCGGAACATGTATCGATGAATGCCCCGCTGAAGCAATCTCTGAGGGCGATAAGTATTCAATTGACCCGGAACTCTGCACAGAGTGTGGAACTTGTGCTGATGTTTGCCCATCCGAGGCAATCAGCCTTCCCTGATCAATGATAATTATAGACAAACGAGGTGTGCCAACAATGGCACACCTTTTTTGCTTTATACGACAGGTCTTTGATCAGTAGGTGCTAAAAAAAATCCCGATGGAAACATCGGGATTCTTTTTTATTGATTGATTTACTTATTTTTTGCTTCCAGATAGCGTACGGCAATGCTATCATCCGGATCCATTTCTACAAGGCGATCCAGGTAAGGTGCAGCATCCTTGATACCCTTGTCGGCCCAAATCGAGGCTCCGAGCTGGCGGTAGGCTGTCTTCAGAGTGCTTGTGTCGGTCTCATCGCGGTCGGCTTTGTCTTGCAACAAGTCAATCACGGCAAGCCATTTGCTCTGAGCTACGGCATTCTTTTCATGTCCATAAGCCAGATTACCTTGCTGAAGGATGGCATACGATTTGAGTGAAGGATATTTCTCTGCCATCTTGTCGTAAACACCCATGGCTTTTTCCATGTATAACTCAACGTCGTCACCTTGAGCCTTTGCATCGTAAATCTTGGCTAATTTAACGAAATCAGATGGTTTCGCATTGGATGCCAACGACAGATATTTCTCAGCATAGCTGATAGCCTTGTCTTCGTCACCAAGTCCGTTGTATGCCTCAGAAAGGTACTGATAGTTCTGATATGCATCAGCTTTCTTCTCCAGGGCTTTATTGAATCTCTCGATAGCCTCATTATATTTGTTTTCCATCAGATATACTCTGCCGATGTACTGATAGTCGTTATAGATGAGGTCCATGTCAGAGCTTTCCATGAATTTTGCATATTTTTCAGCATCATCCATTTGGTTCTGGTCAATAGCGCAATAGAGGGCATAGCGTGAAAGAGCTTTCTCAACGTTGGTGTTGGGGAATCTGCTGATACCTTTCTTTGCTACTTCCAGGGCTTTTGCAGAATTGCCTGTAAAGAATGCGGACTGTGCATATTCATAAATCTGCTGCTCGTCAATTGTGTTGGGATTTGACTTTGAGTAGTAGTTGTATGCCTTATCGTAGTCATTGATGATAAAGAATGAGTGACCAGAGACAGCCTCCACAGGATAGGAAGGAACCTCTGCCTTCAATTTGTTCATTGTCTCATCAAATGTTGCGGGGTCTTTGCGGTAGATGTTGGCATATTTGACATAGCCATTGGGATTCTTTGGATCCATGCTCATGGCATTCTGATACCACATAGCAGCCTGGCCACCTTCTTCCTTCAGCTGCTCAATGTCGCCTAAGAGAACATAAGCGTCGCCAAAGTTCTTGTTCTTCTTCAGAACCATGTCTGCATAGTACTTTGCCTTATCCAAATGTTTTTCGGCCAGGAATGTGTATCCTAACTGTGTGAGTGCAGCAGGGTTTTTCTTATAGGCACCAACGAAAGCTTTTTCCAATTTCTTGGCGGCCTCGGGTTTGCCAGGATTCTCTTGCAGCACTTTGTAAATTGCATTCACTTGAGGCTGATAGTCAGCAGTTTGTGCTGACACGCCGGCCGATACTGTCAGCATCGCGCCGATCATTAGGTATTTGATAGTTTTCATATTCTGTAATTTTAATAGGTTATACATATTGTGATTGATATCTGTCCCTTTGACGAAAGTAACGTCAGATTGTTTAATTTATTGTCACTTGACATTAACTTCTTTTAAATTAATATCTGCACGATAAGGCAGCAATCCTGAGCGCATAATAATCAACTGACCTTTATCGCTAGAACAATATTCTGCAAATCCACGTGCCAATTTGTGGCCTCTTCCAGCAAGAATTGCATAGATTGTCCTGACAAAAGGATAGCGATTATCCAACAAATAAGCCTGGAATGGCTTGTAGGAGTTGTTGGGGGTTGCAACTTTCGCATTTGTGACAGACATTACCTGAATATTCATCTTGAATGTGAGGTGCTTGGAGTCGCGTTGGTCCATTACCCAGTTGGAACCTATCACACCAATGGCATTGGGAGTCTTTTCGACATAGTCAATGACGCCTTGGCTATTTTGGGCAGCAACAATATTTGGACTGTCGATAGGCTTGCCGCCAAGTATCGAATCGACGCAATAATGAAGGGTTGCCGACCGGTTGTTGTCGAATACCACCTCAATCTCACCTCGTTTGGAACCTGCTACAATTTGATTCCAGTTTTTTGCCTCACCGCTAAGGATTCGTCTCACATCATTGACAGTGATACATGTATCGGTGTTGGCTTTGTTTACGATGAATGTTACACCGTCGTATCCTATTCTATAGACTAATGGTGTCACATTCAGTTTTGTCTCAATATAATTCCGTTCACCTTGTTTCAAGTCCCGGGATGTAAAGTAAAGATGCACCTTACCTGCCATCAATTGCTCGAATCCATCAATGTCATCAGAATAGATGGGGGTGAGTTGTGCATTCTTGTAGAGGAATTCAAATTGTTTGCGCTCCTCTTCGACAATAGGACTAAAACTTTCGTCAGAGGCGAATTGAATCGCCCCTGACGTTGTAGTTTCAGTCTCTGCCTTCTCTTTGTTGTTATTACACGACATCATTGTTATGATGAGTGTTGCAAACAAAAAGGCGGCAAAGAAAAATGATTTTTTCATTTTAATTCTAACTGTTACTGGAGTTGGAACTTAACAGGAAGTGTGTAGTACACACGTACTGCCTGGCCATTCTGCTTACCTGGATTCCACTTAGGCATCTTGCTGACCACACGGACGGCTTCTTTGTCCAATGACGGGTCTTTGCCACGAACCACTTTCACACCATTGACAGAACCGTCTTTCTCAACCACGAACTGTACGACCACAGTTCCTGAGATACCGTTCTCCTGTGCAATGGGAGGATATTGCAGGTTCTTGCTCAACCAAGAGTACATGGCTGCATCACCACCGGGGAATGAAGGTTGCTGAGCAAGCTCGGCAAGGTTGTACACCTTCGTGTCTTCTACTACCTTTGGTGGCTCTTCCTTCTTCTCTTCCACTACAGGCTGCTCAACTTCTTTCACAGCCTCTTTCAAGACGTTAGCATCGTTGGTACCTTCTTTGGTCTCAGCACCAGTCTCCACTTTCTTATCAAGCTGATCTTGCTGCTTGAGCTCCTTCGATTCGTCAATTTCTTTCTTAATCTCAGGTACAGTGTACTGCTGGGTAGCACGCTCTACAGGTACTTCCTGCTTCTCTGGTGGAGGAGGTGGTGGGATGTCCTTCATCTCCTCTTTCTGCTCTTTCTGCTTTTGTTCAAGCCTTGAGAGCTCCAACTGTGCATTATATGCCTCAGCCTCCTTGGCTCTCTGTTCCTGTATCACTTTATAGGCCAGATAACCACCAATCAGGAGGGCTACGCTCATCAGTATTGCCAATGCCAATATATTTCGGGTACCTGTACCTTTGCGTAGCTTGTAGGCTCCGTATTCGCGATTCTTGCCGGCGAATACCATTTCAATCCATTTAGGATCAAATAGATCTATTTTTGCCATTTTTGCTTTTTTTTAGGTTATACATTCATCGACTTACATCTCAATGTCTTTATCCTTAAGCATTTTTTCATCTTGAGGATTAATCTTGTCGATGACGTAGGTTCCGATACTTAATATTTGCATTTCATTGAGAGCATCAATCATACGCTGGTAGCTTGCATTGTCGGTGAGCTTGATGACTATGGTCAGCGGGTGAACATTGTTCGCCTCGTTGTTGTCTATCTTACCACCTTTAATGTCTATCATCTTTTGATTGAAGATAGAATCATTGTACTGTTCTGGATGATCCTTACGGTCTCTTTCGAGTTTCTCAACCGCGAGCATGATGCTCTTCACAGGCTGGGTACCATCCTCTTCCAACGTGTGGTTGCGAAGCACGTCTCTGATACCTTCGTCTGACCAAGTGGTTTCTTGGAGCCACTCGGGGTTGTCGTACTCAGGAATTCCTTTACCGTAGAAAAGTTTGTCGTTAGCTGCCACATAGAGGGTGATGGTACGGTCGGCTTTGGCCTCATTATGCTTTTGCTCGTCGTTGTCCTTCTTGTCATTGCTGGGAAGGAACAACTCCATGCTACTCGGCTTGCTCAGCGTCGTACAAAGCATAAAGAAGGTGATAAGAAGCATCAGCATATCCACCATCGGAGTGAAGTCAACTCGGACATTGATTTTCTTCTGTTTGCTTTGTTTTTTCTTTGCCATTATTTGCTTCCTCCTGTACTCTTTTCTATGTATGACCGAGCAGCAGTAACCTTGCTACCGTCGAGCTGTGTGGAGAGATAGTAGTGGCTCTGGCTCATGTCCTGAAGCTCGCTCATCACTTTCTTCACAGTCTTGTAGGGAGTGTCGTTTGCTGCTTTTATCACTAAATCAAGATCATTGTTCACTGCCTTGGAAGCACTTATCCAACGCTGGAACTCACTCATTTCGCCATCGATACTGTCGAGAGGGATACCTGCCTTAATACGGGGGTCTTGTCCTAACAGGATTTTTGATCTACCCTCCTGATTCAGGCTCAAATAGGCTTGAAGGTCTTTCAGTGCAACACCAAACTGAGCCTCGCTCGAGAATGCATACTTCAAATTGGCATCCTTGGCTAATTCTGGATACATCTGGTCCAGAATCTTACCCAGTTCATCAGCATTGCTCATACCCAAAAACACTTGGCCATCGCCAGTCGGCTTGCCGTCGCTGCCCTTGACGGGATTGACGGTGATGGTAATGACACTGGATTCTGGAACCTTTGTC
This sequence comes from Prevotella sp., assembly GCA_017548385.1. Classification (GTDB taxonomy): domain Bacteria; phylum Bacteroidota; class Bacteroidia; order Bacteroidales; family Bacteroidaceae; genus Prevotella. The sequence continues at coordinate 5,631 of JAFZAE010000175.1, read as the reverse complement.
TCACTGACGGTACCCGGTGTGTTGACTTTCACAGGCTCATTCTTGATAAATGTAGAGGTGAGCATGAAGAATGTCAGCAGCAGGGTCATCACGTCCGACATAGGCGTCATGTCGATCCAGATGTCACTTTTCTTAATTTTTACTTTACCCATAGCTGTTGAATATTAAAGGGTTAGCAAAAATTAAGCCTCGTCTGCGTGGTTGGATTCGTAGGTCTGTGCAATTGAATATCCAACTTCGTCAAGTGCAAATGTCAGCTTGTCCACCTTGTTGGTGAAGTAGTTGTAGGAAACCACTGCGAACCAAGATGTTGCGATACCGAAGGCGGTGTTGATAAGAGCCTCGGAGATACCTTGTGCCAGCTGGCCAGAGTCAGCAGCACCACCTTTACCCATAGCGGAGAATGACTTGATCATACCGACCACAGTACCGAGAAGTCCGGTCAGTGTACCGAGGGTTACGATGGTAGCGATGATGGGGAGGTTCATTGTCAGGGTAGGCATCTCAAGCTGAGTAGCTTCTTCGTGAGCCTGCTGGATTTTTGCCACTTTCTGTGCCTTCTTGATACCGGGAGTCTGCTCCATCTCTTTGTAAGCATTCAGAGAAGCTGTAAGCACGTTAGCTACAGAACCCTTCTGTCTGTCGCAAAGCTGCTGAGCCTTGGCGAAATCGTTGGCATTGAGAGCAGCCTTGATGTTGGTCACAAACTTAGGCAGGGAGCCTTTACCAAAAGCGGTACGCAGGGCGAGCCAGCGCTCGATAGACATGGCGAGCACAGTGAGAAGCAGTGTGTGAATCACAGGCACGATAACGCCTCCTTTATACACAAGTCCCCAAACGTCTTTTGCTTCACCATCTGCCTCAAAGTGTGATTCATGACCGAACCAGAGGAAGAAGAAACAGAATGCGAAAACAGCGCAAGCCAGGATAATCCAGAAAGCGCCTCTTACACCAGTGAATCCACTACTTTTCTTTGCTGGTTTTGCACCAGCAGGTTTCGTTGTTGTTGCCATAATTTTCTTAATTTGTTTGATTTAAGTTATTGATAAAATTTATGTTATAGTTATCTCGTTAGCTTCTTTTTAAAAAGCGCATAGCATGAACATGGTAAATAACTTCGCAAAGATATAAATTTCTAAAGAATTATTCTTGCTTCTTATGGTATTTTAACAATTTTTTAGAAATGAGTTTGCCAAAGCTTACCATTAAAAACATCATTCTTCTTTATTCGTGCAGTTTTGCCAGCGATTCACCGATGCGGCGGATGGCCTCTCGGATATTGTCGTCGCTGGTGGCATAGCTCATACGGAAGCAGGCGGGATCGCCGAATGCATCACCGGCCACTGTGGCCACGTGGGCATCCTCCAACAGGTAGAGAGCCAGATCAGTGGAGCTATTGATGACACGGTCGCCATATCGTTTACCAAAATAACTGTCGCATTTGGGGAAGAGATAGAAAGCTCCCTGGGGCACATTGACTTCTAGTCCGGGAATTTCGCGTGCCAGGCTGACGATGAGGTCGCGGCGGCGCTCAAATGCCTTGCGCATCTCTTCAACGCAGTCCTGGGGAAGGGTGTAGGCGGCTTCGGCGGCTTTTTGACTCACAGAGCAAGCACCACTGGTATATTGTCCTTGCAATTTGTTACACCCTTTGACAATCCACTCAGGGGCTGCCATAAAACCGATGCGCCAACCTGTCATGGCGTAGGCTTTCGAGACACCGTTGATGAGGATGGTACGTTCGCGCATACCTTCGAATTGTGCGATACTCTGATGGCGCCCGGTATAATTGATGTGTTCGTAGATTTCATCGGCAAGTACAAAGAGGTTGTCGTGACGTTTCACCACCTCGGCCAAAGCTTGTAGTTCCTCTTTGGTATACACGCTGCCGGTGGGGTTGCTCGGTGAGCAGAGGATGAGCATACGAGTGCGAGGTGTGATGGCAGCCTCCAATTGTTCTGCGGTCATCTTGAAGTCCTGCGCAAAACCTGTTGGGACAATGACAGGCAGTCCACCAGCCAGTTTTGCCATCTGTGGGTAGCTCACCCAGTAGGGGGCAGGGATGATGACCTCGTCGCCATCATTGACAAGAGCCATGATGGCATTACAGACGCATTGCTTGGCACCGTTAGAGACCAGAATTTCATTAATCCCATAATTCAGGCCGTTTTCATGGAGAAGTTTGTCGCTGATAGCCTTGCGTAGCGAGGGATATCCCGGTACGGGCGAGTAGCGAGAATAGTTGTCGTTAATTGCTTGTTTGGCACATTCCTTGATAGCCTCTGGGGTATTGAAATCGGGTTCACCCACGCTGAGGTTGATGACATCGATGCCCTGAGCTTTCATCTCGCTGCTTTTTTGCGACATGACAAGTGTGGCCGAGGGCGAGAGTCTATTCAGTCTGTCTGATAGTTGTGGCATAATATATGAGTTTTTAAGTTTTTTAGTTTTTTAGTTTTTTAGTTTATGAGTTTTTAGTTTTTGAGTTTTTAGTTTATGAATTCACAGATGCAACTGATGTCCCATACGTTCTTTTTTGGTGCGCAGGTATTGCAAGTTGAATTCGTTGGGTGTAATCTCGATGGGGATGTTCTCGACAATTTCCAGTCCGTAGGCTTCCAATCCCACGCGCTTGACGGGGTTGTTGGTGAGTAGGCGCATTTTGTGGATGCCGAGATGACGGAGCATCTGGGCACCGCAGCCATAGTCGCGCTCATCGGGCTTGAACCCCAAATGCGTATTGGCATCCACGGTGTCGTAGCCTTCCTCTTGCAGTTTATAGGCGGCAATCTTGTTCATCAGTCCGATACCACGCCCTTCTTGTTGCATATAGACAAGCACGCCGCATCCTTCTTTTTCTATCATTTGCAGTGACTTATGCAGTTGTTCGCCGCAGTCGCACCTGAGACTTCCAAGTATGTCGCCGGTACAGCATGAGGAGTGTACGCGTACCATCACGGCGTCCTCAGCTTTCCATTCTCCTTTTATGAGTGCAAAGTGCTCAAGACCGTTGCTCTTCTGACGGAAAGGGATGAGTTTGAAACGTCCCCATTGTGTAGGCATGTCAACCTCGTTGCCAACTTCGATGAGTGAATCACGCTGCAGACGATAGGCAATCATGTCTTTGATAGAAATAACTTTCAAGTCGTATTTGCGAGCCATTTCTATCAGTTCAGGAAGACGGGCCATTGTGCCGTCATCGTTCATGATTTCCATTAGGGCACCGGCAGGATAGAGCCCAGCCATATGGCAAAGGTCGATGGTGGCCTCTGTATGTCCGCTACGGCGTAGTACACCATGGTCTTGGGCATAGAGAGGGCTCACATGGCCAGGGCGCCCAAAGGTCTGGGGCGTGGAGCTGGGGTCGGCCAGGGCGCGGATGGTCTCGGCGCGGTCGTGTGCAGAGACACCGGTTGTGCAACCCTCCCGTTTGTCGATGGTTACGGTGAAAGGGGTTCCCAACACAGAGGTGTTCTCAGAAACTTGGCGTGGCAGGTCCAGTTCTTTGCAGCGGGATATGGTAGTGGGTGCGCATAGCACACCGCGGGCGTGCTTGAGCATGAAATTCACCTTCTCAGCAGTAATCTTTTCGGCGGCAATAATGAGGTCGCCCTCATTTTCGCGATCTTCGTCATCAACCACGATGACAAATTTGCCCTCCTTAAAGTCTTGGATGGCATCCTCGATGCTGTCGAGTTGATATTCTTTGGCGTCTGTCATATATAATAATGTTGTTTTTTTAGTTGACAAGTTGACAAGTTGACAAGTTATTACTTTATTCGTTGATGAGTTGTTTGCAATGGTAATCTCTCATCCATTACCTCTCACCTCTCACCACTGAATTTACTTCCATTTGTCCAATTCTCTTCACTATTTTTTCGTTGGTTTGGTGGATGGTACGTAAGTCTTTCAGCAGACGTAGTCGGAATCGCCACATCCTACAATAGAAGAAAATTCCTGCAGGTATGATGATGGCCATCAGCGTGTTGAGCCAGAGCCGCTCAAAGGGACGTGTGTGGGCTTTCTCTGCCACGATGGGGTAGTGGTTGAGAAGGCTAATGATCATTTTGTCGCGGCTATTGGAGAGATCGTCTATCACTGTCTCCAGTTCCTGGCTGATGCGCTCAATCTCATGGTCGGGCTGGTAGCGGAAAAACACCTTGATGATATTGGGAGGTGACTTCAGATTGTGCTCTCTCGAATAGGTAATAATCTCTTCGCTGATACGCTGTAGTTCTGTTGAATCTTTGTTGTAGTCGGGGTCGTTGATAATTACCTCCTTGCCTGCGACACTGCGTTTGCGGCGCATTCCCAACATACGGAGGCCCAGGTCGATATACGCGTCCATGTTGAAGACAGCAGAGTCGTTGTTGGCTTTGTACGTGATAAAGGCGGCTGTAGGTGCCAGTACGGCGGTTGCCAGTCCCTTTCCAAACCATATTGCCCAGATGCCGCTTCGTGCCATGCGGTATCCCGTGTTGTCGAGAATGTAGAAGATGATGAACACAATGATGGAAGCGATGATAGGGATACCCAAACCACCTTTGCGGATAATGGCTCCGAGTGGTGCTCCGATAAAGAAGAAGATGATACACGACAGGGCAACAACGAATTTGTTGATAGCCTCAATCTTGTGCTGTCTGAGGTATTTGTCACCGTCGTTGGTAATCATGCTCTTAAAGCCAAGGTCGCTGGTCTGTTGATTGACCTTAGAGAGAGCGTTGTTTACCGCTGTACGTTGTTTGTCGGGAGGGAGCTTTGCGAAGATGCTGTCCAGGTTGCATTCTTTTGATTTCATCGACTGTATGGCGCGTAGGGAATCTACCTTGCTCATCGGGGGGATGGAGTAGGCAAAGAGTTTGGCATCGTTATAGAAACTGCGGCCTATACTGTCGTAAGTATGGTTGAGTGAGTCGATGTCGGTGCGGATTTGTTCAAGGCCCTTGGCCTTGGCGTTCTGACCGAAAATGTTAGCATCGGCGAGATTGAACTCTCCATCGAAGTCGATGATGATACGTTTTTTGCTGAATGTCTCTCGGCGGTAAGGCACGTAGGCACTGCCAACCAAGTCCTGGGAGCGCATATTCTCAAACCACTCGCCGCTAAACAAACTCAAAACCAGATGTTTTTTCTCTGCCGTGCTCTGAAGCATACCGGAGTCGGCAAGGATGATGGCTGCATCCTCGAAACTGTCCGTCATCCTGTAAATCATTACACCATAGAGCATGCCCGTCTTGATGTCTTTTTTCTGAACATAGATGTTGCAATTGGGGATGCCATCGTAGAAAACACCCTCGGGAATCTCTAGTTCTGGGCTTTTCTGTTTCATCGAAATCAACAGTTGCCCCATCTTCTTGTTGGCTTCGGGGCCGATGTAGTTTTGGAAATAGAAAGAGCCACAGGCAATAAGTAACACGATGAAGATAAGTGGACGGAAGGTTTGCATCAATGAGATACCGGCAGCCTTGATGGCAGTGAGCTCAGAACTCTCTCCCAGATTGCCAAAAGCAATAAGGGAAGAAAGCAGGATGGCAAGGGGAAGGGCCTGTGGAATCATCATCAGGGCCATGTGCCAGAAAAATTGTCCTAGGATGTCAAGTGTCAGTCCTTTGCCTATCAGCGCATCGATAT
>JAFZAE010000174.1 GCA_017548385.1 Prevotella sp. | reverse complement strand
GTGGTCTTCGATCCCACCTACGTGAGCGAGGGACGTTCCGCAAAAGCTAAGGTACAACTCAAGAACGTTGGTAGTGAACCTCTCACCGTGGAGTCTGTCGTTCCTGAGAACGAGGGCGAACCATTTGGTGGCATCGTACCCGAAGGGAACTACAACAATGTGGCATACAACTCAACCATGAACGTCACACTGACATTCACTCCAACCGAAGTATCCGACGACGGTAAAGAGTACAGTGGCAATGTGGTCATCAAGACCAATGCCGGCGATGTGGTCGTACCCGTCGTCGCTTCGACAAAGGCTCAGAAGGGTATCATCTATCCTGGAGACTTCGAGGACGACGCTGTGGGATGGTCAACATTCGACAAAGATGGCGACGGTATCGCTTGGAGACTTGGATGGAACTTCTGGGGAGAGCGTCCAGAATATGTGCGCAGTGGCATACAATGTCTTGGTTCGGCTTCATCAAGCGACTACGACGTGCCTTACAACCCCGACAACTGGGCATTCTCGCCTGCAATGGCTATCCCTGCAGATGGCGGTAAGCTTGAATTCTATATCAGCTCCTTCCATCCTACCAGATACGCTGAGCACTATAGCTTCTACATTGTTGACAATATCGACTGCATCAATGACGGCAACGTAGATTATATCCTCAACAACTTCCAGCCCATCATCGAGGAGACAATCGACATACCCGCAAACTACAATGCTGATTACACCAAGGTCGAAGGATGGCTCCATAAAGTGGTTGACCTCAATAGCTATGCCGGACAGACGATCTACCTCGTCTTCCGCCACCACGACTGCACAGGTCAGTATGTGCTCCGCCTCGACGACTTGTTCGTGGTAACCAACGACCATCCACTTGGCATCGGTGCGCTCGCTGGCGACAAGAATGTCATCAGTAGCGAATACTACACCATTGATGGCAAGCGTGTCGAGAATCTCGTCAAGGGTGTCAACATCGTACGCTCTGAAACTAAAGATGGTTCTGTGAAAGTGCAGAAAGTCATCATCAAGTAATAAACTATATTATCACGAATTGGAATAATTCGAAGATTCTTTAATTCGTGATAGTAAACACATGTAAAAAAGAATTTTGAGCATACCAAACATGAGAAAAATCTCATATCTTCTTCTGACATTGCTCGCCGTATGCACGGCGGGCAATGCTCAGGTTACAAATGTGAATCTCGGCTATTGTGACGGAGACGTCAGCAGAACCGTCCATAGTGAATTCTGCTCTTCGGAGAAGAACGTGTGGGTAAGCGGTGCCATTTGGTTGCCTGCAAGCGACATCAATGTCTGTGCCGGCAACGAACTCAAGATTATCCGCGCCGGACTGGCACAGAAAATCAGTATCGACACGATGTGCGTGTGGGTACGTGAGACGCTCGACGGCAACAATCTGGCAGAAGGTGGAATCCCCAAGGCTGACATACAGAAGGGATGGAACGAAATTCCACTCAACACCTCTATGGCTTTAGATGGCAACAATACCACGGGACTTTACATCGGCTATTCTTATCACCAAACTTCGGTCAACCAAGGAATGTCTGTATTTCTCGACCCTACGCCAAATGCACTATTCTTGAAGTTAGACGATGAAGGATGGGTGGACCGCTCTGACGAAGGACTGCTCTGTGTCGAGGGTATGGTCTTTGGCGACAACCTGCCAAAACTCAATCTGCGCCTGGCATCCATCGATACCCCGGAATACTATGTACTCGATAAGGGAAAGATGCACCTGACCGGTATCGTGAAAAACCTTGGCGTGCAAACCGTCACGGGCTTCGATGTGGAGACAAGAATCGACGGCATCGACGAGGTTTATACAACACATATCGACTCTGTGCTTGAGTTCCAAGGTATCAAAGTGTTTGATTTTGAGATTTCACCTGCTATCACACAGTTGGGTAAGGGACGTGTCACTGTCACCATCAACAAACTCAATGAGGGCGACGACCTGAATATGGTGGACAATGTGGCTTCAGATGAGTTTGAAGCAGTGGAGCACGACTACTCACGGATAGTTCTGATTGAGGAATTTACCACTGAGTGGTGTAGCAACTGCCCACGTGTGGCTGAATACATGCATCAATTGCTCGATAAAGAGACCTACAAAGACGTAGTGGTAGCTGTCTGCCATCATTCGGGCTATGACACCGACTGGCTCACAGCACCTTGCGACAATAGTTATCTGTGGTATTACAACGATGGTGGCTCCACCTACGCCCCTGCCGCTATGGTCGATAGATCGGCAAGAGGTGGCACCACGCCTGTTTTCCTCCCTACATCGGTGGATCAACTGGTATCTTTGGTCAATGGGCGACTGGTAAAACCGGCCTTGGTGTCGGTCAATGTCAAAGCTGAGCTCGACGACGAGACCAATAAGGTGACGGTGAAGGTCAATGGTTCTCGCTCAAAAGAGGATTTCACCGCAAATCCTGCACGTATCACTGTGTATTTAGTCGAGAACAACATCAAGGCCCGCAACCAGCAAGGATCAACAGGTGAATTTGTGCACCAGCATGTCACACGCAAAGTGAATACCGACTGGGGAGAGGTGATTGAGTGGAATGGCAACGACTACAACTATGAATGCACATTCGACCTCAGAGCCGACTATGTGCGTGACAACCTGCAAATTATTGCCATGATTTACGACTACGACCCGAACGATGCCTCCAAGAATGATGTGGCGAATGCTGGCACTGTCTATTATGCCGACTTCACCACCACGGGCATCTCTGCTGTTCAGGCCGAAGTCCCCTCTTCTACAATGTATGATCTCTACGGACGTGTAGTCACACAACCCACCAAAGGCATCTATATCGTCAACGGCCAAAAGGTCATTGTTAAATGACAGTATTCAACTTCCGCAAGTGTATTTTGTACGGCCTGTAGGGCCAATGAGCTCATAGCCCAGGGCATCGCCCTGGGTTTTGTATGGTGAGGGAAAACTCGCCCTGCAAGGGCAAAAGCCTTATGGATATGTTTGTGCTCTACAACTATCATATATTCAGGATATGATGAATGAATATTCACTTGCGGAAGTTGAGTGACTATATCAGAGTCTAAGCCAAAAGCCTAGAGTCTAGAGTCTAACAAATCATCCCTGTTGCTTGTGAGCAATAGGGATGATTTGTTGTAGGGACATATCCCGTGTATGTCCGATTATTCAAACATACATAGGATATAATTCCCTATTCCTAATTCCTAATTCCTAATTTAAAATTATTTCCATCAACCGTGACGATGTAGAGCCCTGGAGCAAGGGGAATAGTTGTGTTGCCGCTGAGTGTCCGGCGAACCACGGTGGTGCCATCGGCAGCGGTGATGGCGAGGGGTGTGACGGCAGAGATACCTTCGATGACCACGGCACCTTTAATAGAACGGACCTTCGGTGTGACATTGCACTGCGTGGAGATGCCATCAGCTGCCGCCACCCGCAACATACCGACGGTATAGAGGTTGGAGGTGTCCCAAATCAATCCTTCCGCAGGCACTGCGGGGATAATCTGGCCGAACTGCCCTGTATAGGTATTTGCCGACAGAATCTGCATACCATTACCTGCCTCAAACTGTCCATCGACGAGGGTGACATACAGATCACCCGACAGATTCAGGGTTCCATTACAAACGAGTTTGTCGCAAGTGCGCGTGGCACGATTGACATCGATTTCCAATCGTGCACCCGACTGGAAGGTCACATTATTCTTCAGCGTCAGTTGTCCGATGGCGAAGTCGCCTGGAGCGATGGCTCCACCGCTTTTTACCAGGACAGGAGCCTCGGTAGAACCTTTGCCTGCCAATGTAGCCCCGTCGTAGATGGTGTATTGCCCAGGTGTGAAATAGGTGCCGGTATGGTCTTTGTCCTTTGAATGAACACTATTCAGAATAAGCGTTCCACCCATGATATCCGTCGTACCACGGTGCCGCAAAGCACCTGTCAGCCTCCAGTAGCCCTCCCCTTCCTTGACGATGCTCGTCGTGCCGATACGACTGCTGTGCTCGATGCCATTGGTGATTTTGCCGTTGAAGGTCTCATCGGTGCCCAGTCCGCCAATGCGCCAGGTCACCTTGCCTCCGTCGGTCTTGACAAAGCAGCATGCCAAGGTGGAAGAGCCCTGTCCCGAGAGTGCGCCGATTTGGTAAGACTTTGCATTCTCGCCTCTCATCTCCAGAGTTCCCTGCAACACCAAGCGGGCATTGGGAATCCCTCCATAGGAGGAATTGTAGACATAGAACTGATTGCCCTCGGTGCCTTTCTGCTTGGCAGTGACGGTGCCATAGTAGTTGCGCCAGTCACCCTGGTAGAACTCCCTCAGATATTCCACTTCGATGGTCAGGTTGCCCGTACCCGAGAAACTGTTTTTCACATAGGTGCGTTTTCCGATGTGCAGGTAACTCTCCTTGTCACCACGCACCTCCACGGGGAAGTTCAGATAGCCGTCGGCATTACCATCACCCCCGGTGGTACGGAAGCGACCGCCCTCAAGGATG
>JAFZAE010000173.1 GCA_017548385.1 Prevotella sp. | reverse complement strand
GTTGTCGGAGATGTAGAAGGTGGCGTTGCCGAACCGTGCGCCGAATTCACCATTGTTGGCAATCTTGGCAATCTTGCCCTTGATGTAGTAGTCCTGCTCAGTCTCCTCGCCGGCAGCAAGTGTTGCGGCGAAGTTGTTGGCAGCCACAGCATTCCATGGATCAGCGAGTGTACCGCTGCCAGTGGCTTCCTGTGCCCACATTGTACCACAGACTACTGACAGTAAAACTGTTAAAGTGAAGCGTAGTAATTTTTTCATGTTATATAGTTTTTGGTTAAAGATAATGTTCAGATAAATTAATTCTTACTGACATGCATTTAAGGTTTCTTTTCGAACTGCAAACTTACTGTTTTTTTTTGATATTTGCAACCATTTTTCGGAAAAATATCTTTACTGATGGGAAAAAATTATTAAACTCTGTATCAAGACTATAATTCTTATAAATTGACTATGAGTTTGACGCTTTTTCCCAATATACGCCTCCCCACGTGTTAAAAAATCTATATTTTGTGTTAAAAATTTGTTTTTCTCTAAATGAAAAAATATATTTGTAGCACTTTTTTGAGATTTCGGTGTTTCGAAATCATTAATTCGAGGTTGGTAGCTTCCTGCACCAACCTCTTTTTGTATATTTTTTTGTTGGAGATGTTAACTGTTAACATCATGAAGTTTTTTCTTTGTTTTGTTCGTTAACACCTCGAAAGCAAAAAAAATCCTAAAAAAATTTTAAAAATTAAAATAATTATGTTATCTTTGCCGCAACAATAACGAATTTATTTCTAATAACTACGAATAACATGGCGAGAGTTTTGATGTTGTGCATGATGCTATGGGTCTCCCTTGCCGCTACATCTCAGACTATATACAATATCATGGATTTCGGAGCCATTGGCGACGGAATTACCGATGATGCTGCTGCCATCCAGCGGACCATTGATCGATGTTCCGCCGATGGAGGAGGAAAGGTACTCGTGCCACGTAGTCATACGTTTATTGCTGGTCCAATATGCCTGAAATCCAATGTGGAATTGTATGTGGAGGCAACGGCCATGTTGAAAGCGTCTCCCGACGAAAGCAAATATCGCATGAGTGCCTTTGGTGCAAATGAAGGCGAGGGGATGATTTGGATTTATGCTGAGCATGCCGAGCACATCGCCATTACAGGGCAAGGAACTATTCATGGCAACGGCATTGCTTTCATGGGGGCCGAACTTAACGACTCATACGAACTTAAGCCTGTCACTACCTTCGACCCACGACCTCATGTGCTCACCCTTATCGATGTGAAGGGACTGACCATCCGCGATGTTACCATCTCCGAAGGTGCCTATTGGACAGTGCACCTCATTGGATGTCATGATGCCGTGATTGATGGCATCAATTTGCTCAATAACTTGAAAATACGTAATGGCGACGGTATCGACCTCGACCATTCCAGCAATGTGCGCATATCCAACTGCCATATCACCAGTGGCGACGACTGCGTCTGCCTGAAAAATCGCCGAGAGTATGAACAGTATGGTCCATGCCATGACATTGTGGTGACCAATTGTGTGATGACAAGTCGCTCATGTGCTATCAAAATCGGTAGCGAAAACATGGACTCGATTTATAACGTGCTCTTCGATAATTGTATCATCACAGCTTCCAACCGTGGATTGGGCATACAAAACCGTGATGAGGGCACTGTCACCGATGTTGTCTTCTCCAACATCTTGCTACAATGCCAGTTATGGTCCGATGTGTGGTGGGGAAAGGCTGAACCCATCTATGTGACATCATACCCACGTGCTAATGGTAACCATAAAGATGCCAACTGGCGTTTTCCCAAGGGAGAAACTGTAGGGCGTTGTGGAGAAGTGAGCCGCATCTATTTCAACAATATCATGGCAACAAGCGAGAATGGGTGTTTCGTTGGAGGTGACACACCCGATAAAGTGAACAATATTTATTTTAATAATGTGAATATCTCACTGAAACGCTTCACGGAATATCCGACAGGAGTCTATGATAAACGTCCATGCCGTGATGAGGGATTCGTCCGCGACCGCCTCTATGGCGTATATGTGGAACGAGCTACCGATGTTTACACCGACGGACTGCAAGTCATTGCAGCCCCAGGATTGGACTTTGGAAAATTGAAAATTGAAGATTGACAACTCATTAAAACACTCCCCTCGCCCTTCGGTAAGGGGTTGGGGGTGAGGCTTCAAAAACTCAAAAACTCAAAAACTCACAAACTAACATCAATCATAAACCCTAAAACAAAACAATTATGCTAAAAGTACGAAACAAAATGAAAAGAGCATTATGCAAAACGCTGTGTACAGCGGCTTTGCTCTTCTTCGGTGGCGTAGCAATGGCACAGAACAATGTCTCGGGTATCATTACCGACGAGCAGGGCGAACCGCTCATCGGCGTAACCGTGACAGAGGTAGGCACCAACAATGCCACTGTGACCGATATTGACGGACGCTACAGTCTCAACGTAAAAAATGGTGCAAAGCTTAGCGTGTCATACGTGGGATATTCCACGCAGACTATCAACGCTGGTCAGAGCCTCCAGATGAAAGAAGACCGGGCAGTGCTCAACGAGGTGGTTGTTGTAGGTTATGGCACCATGCGCCGTAAGGACGTCACCAGCTCCATTACTACAGTGAAGTCGGAAGACTTGAACAAAGGTGTCTTCTCTGACCCCGCATCTATGTTGCAAGGAAAGGTGGCTGGTCTTACCGTCACCACATCAGGTGACCCTTCAGGCACACCGAGCATCACTCTCCGTGGCGCATCGTCACTGCGCGAGGGCGAGGCTATGCAGCCGTACTATGTCATTGATGGAATTCCGGGTGTCGACATCTCCATGGTGGCTCCCGACGACATCGAGTCGATTGATGTGCTGCGCGACGCCTCAGCTACTGCTATCTATGGTTCTAAGGCTGCCAATGGTGTGATTATCATCACCACCAAGAGCGGACAGGAAGGTAGAACCAATGTATCCTACAACGGTTATGTGGCATTTGACAAAGTGTTGAAAACACTCGACATGGCCACAGCAAGCGACCTACGTAGGTCGGGGCTCATCGGTCCCGAGCAGGACGGCGGTGGCGACACCGACTGGCAGGATGAAGTACTCCGCACAGGTTTCAGTCACAACCACAATGTAAGCATCTCGGGTGGCAACCAACGCACCAAGTATATGGGTTCAATCAACTACATGACTCGTGAAGGTGTGGTGAGAGGCACTGACATGAACCGTGTTAATGCACGTACTTTGCTCACCACAAAAATCCTGAAAGACCACTTGGAAATCTCTCTCGGCCTCAATGCCATGCAGGGCAGACACAAGGGCGTGCCTATGGGCGCATCCACGGGTTCAAACGCAGGTAAGAGTGTGCTTGATGCCATGAATTATTATTCACCAACCAATCCCGTGCGTAACCCCGACGGCACATGGTATGAGTCGTATATCGGTTCTGCTAACTACAACCCCCTGTCGATGGTTTACGAGGACAACAACCGCAATGAGTGGAAACGTATCCAGTATATCGGCAAGGCTTCGTTGAAGATTATCGATGGTCTCGTTTGGAACGCTAACTACTCCTACGACAGTGGACAGAATACCTATAGTTGGTATCAGACCCACCAGACACAAATGGATAAGGGCTTCGACGGACGTGCACACCGCGACACCTATCTTCGTCACAACCAGACATTTGAGACCTATGGCAACTATGATGTCACATTCAAAGACAACAGCAAGTTTGGATTGATGGCAGGTTATTCATGGGAAGAGCGTGTGGGTAACGATGGATTCGGTGTCACCGTCAATAACTTCTATAACGATGTGACTGGATTCTGGAACCTGCGCTATGCCAACAACATCAATGGTATTACCGATGTGACAGGTTCATCACGCACCAAGATTCGTAACATCTCGTTCTATGGACGTGCCAACTTCTCATACAGAAGTCTCTATATGTTGCAGGCAACCATCCGTCGAGACGGTTCATCGGTGTTTGGAAAAGACCATAGATGGGGAACCTTCCCATCAGTTTCCGCAGCATGGAACATCGCTGAGGAAAGCTTCATGCAGAACCAGCGACTCTTCAGCCAATTGAAGCTCCGTGTAGGATATGGTGTTAGTGGTAATGCCATGGGCTTCGGTGCTTACGATGCTATCGCCACTTATGGACTCAACACCAATTCATTTGAGTATATCCTCCCCGACGGCACGAAATATACGATGTATGGCATCGAGGCACAGAACAACCCCAATCCTGACTTGAAGTGGGAGCGTACTGCTATGACCAATATCGGTCTTGACTTCGCATTCTTTGGTGGAAGAGTGAACGGTAGTTTGGAGTATTATATCAAAAAGACCAGCGACCTGATTTGGAGTTATGGCGTATCTACCAATATCTACCCACTCAACTGGATTCGCGCCAACGTAGGTGATATCACCAACAAGGGTATTGAATTCACTTTGAACGCTACACCCGTGAAGACACGCAACTTCCAGTGGCAGACCACCATCAACCTCTCACACAACAAGAATACCGTTGACAAGCTCTCCAACGCTACCTACAGTGTGGACTATGTCAATGAGGGCGAGCCCAACATCGGTGGTATTTCTTCCTCTGGCTACACACAGCGTATCATGGAGGGTGAACCTCTCGGAACATTCTGGACATATCAGCATGCTGGCTATGATGCCAACGGCAACAGCGTATTCTATGTCTATGATATTGACTCACACAAGGAAACTGACGGTACAGTACAGGCCGACACCTATCAGAATAGTGAAGGCAAATGGGTTACCTCCAGACCAAAGGATGGTGACAAGACCAACTGCGGCAATGCACAGCCAAAACTTGTCTATGGATGGAACAATACCCTGACACTCAAGAACTGGAGCCTCACCGCATTCTTCCAGGGCGTCCTCGGCAACAAGATCCTCAATGCCACCAAGGCACACTATAGCTACCAGGGACACTTGGCTGGCGGCAAGAACGTGCTTGCAGAGGTTGTCAACGACAAGTCATGGCAGGCTGACGCCAACGCACATATTCCTTCCGACAAATACATCGAGGATGGTAGCTATCTGCGTCTTGCATCACTGACATTAGGCTATACCATCAAGAATCTTGGTGGGTGGGCACAGAGTATGCAGATTTATGGTACCTGCAACAATTTGTTCACACTCACAGGTTACTCTGGCATCGACCCAGAAGTGAACCTCGGCGGACTCACACCAGGTATTGACTATCGTGAGACATTCTATCCCCACACTCGCTCGTTCATCCTCGGTGTGAAGATTAACTTCGAGACCAAGTCCGACAATGCAGGCACAACCAGAGTGATTACCGACAATGCGGAAATCGACCGCCTGAACGGTGAGATCAACCGCCTGCGTGCACAAGTTGATGAGCTCGAGGGCAGAAAACCTGAGACACAGATTATCGACAAGAGCCGTGTCATCACATTCCCATACCTCGTGAACTTCGTTATCGGTACCTCCGAGGTGGTGAACCGTGAGAAAGTGAACCTTGAGACCGTGGCACAGATGATGAAGGCTACTCCCAACAAGAAGTACAACGTCATTGGTTATGCCGACAAACAGACAGGTTCGGCTGAGAGAAACAAACAACTCGCAAAGGAGCGCGCACAGAACGTCTATAATATCCTGGTCAACCAGTATGGCGTTCCCGCATCACAGATTCTCAAAGACTCTAAGGGCGGTGTTGACTATATGTATTTGAACGACCCACAGCTGAGCCGTTCAGTGGTTATCTCTGAGGTGGAGTAAACATGGAAACTTATCAATCTATAAACTCAGAAAGTATAAGAATATGAAAACGAATATAAAGTTATTTTTCTCAGCTGGCCTGATTGCATTGACCGCTGGCTGTACAGACTTGGACGTGACACCCGAGGCCCAATATACGGAATACCCCAATAGCGAGGCTGCCGTGGAGGCACAGATGGCAGACGTCTATTTCCACCTCCGTGGTACACTTGGACGCCGCTACATGGAGTCACAAGCTTTGTCATCTGACGAGTGGGTGGGTATCAGCTTCGACGGCGACTATGCCGATGGTGGTATCTACGCACAATGCTCCCTGCACAATTTCGATCCCACCAGTGCATGTATTGACTGGTATGAGGATGTCTCTGCTGGTATCACAAAAGCCAACCGCGTCATCGTCAATATGGGTGGCGAGGAAAACGATGCTACTGCACAGGCTCGTTTCATGCGTGCCTACTACACCTGGATTCTCATGGACTGCTTCGGTGATACGCCAATTCTGAATAAGTTGGCTTCTGAGGGTGAACAAATCGACCGTTCGCCACGCGCTGAAGTGGCACGTTGGATAGAGAGTGAGCTCAAGGCCATCATCGACCTGCTGCCAACCAATGTCGATGTCAGCACCTACGGCAAGCCGACACGCTATGCGGCTGAGGCTCTGCTCGCCAAACTCTACATCAACTGGCCGGTTTATACCGCATCATCTCCAGGCGCATACGATGCTGCTAGCTATAGCAATGAGCACATCAACGATGTGGTGAACCTTTGCGATGATATCATCCAGAGTGGGAAGTTTAGCCTGTCTGAGGGTGCCAATGGCTATCGTTCGAAGTTCTTCCCCAACAATGGTGCTCATATCAAGGACTTCATCTATGCCATGCCATTCGATGCTATTACTGCACAGGGCTTCCAGTATTGCCGTCCACGTATCTGGCGACAGGGACGTAATGATGGTGAGGGCGGTCCTGGCTATTTCGGCTCTGATATCGGTAACTCTACCGGTGGTAACTTCTCCATTTCGCCCGAGATGTCCGACCGTCTCATGGCATTGGCCACCGATGACCGTCAGGAGAACATCCTCGCAGGACAGATTTATATGTTCGACCCCACGACCTATGCCAAGACCAGTACCCCTTATAAGTATAAGGGACAGGAAATCGTGCTCGACAAGACTATCCGTCTGAAATATACCGATGCCGACAACAACGCACATTACATTGAGTATGAGGATGGTATTAAGAATACCGCCCTGTATCCTGCTGATTGTTCTATGCTGAATACAGGTAAGGATGTGAAGGGATGGAGCCAGGGGTATAAGTCGGTGAAGTACTTCGTCATCCGTGAGGACTTCATCAACGGACGTAACCAGTCCAACGACCTCCCCATCTTCCGCTATGCCGATATCCTGCTGCTCAAGGCCGAGGCTATCGTTCGTGGCGCTTCTGCCACTAACGGACAAACGGCACAGGGCCTCTTCAACGAGATTCGCAGTTATGTCAATGCGCCCACACTCTCCGGTACTCCCACCTTGGATAATATCTATGATGAGCGCGGACGTGAGCTCTTCGATGAGAACTGGCGTCGCAACGACATGATCCGTTTCGGACACTTCGAGGATGAGTATGGATTCCACCGCAAGGGATTCCCCACAGCACGCTTCGACAAGGAATGCCGCATATTCCCTGTTCCACAGAGTGTACTCGAAAAGAACACCAACTGGAAACAAAACCCAGGATTCTAATCTCTAATCCAATAAAAGGGGAGGTCGCAAGCCTCCCTTTTTTTGTTGCCGCTTGTAGAATATACCCCGTGTATGTCCGTTAACAAACAATGGTACTACGCTCACAAAAATCTTTTCCTATTTATTTTGTTTTTCTCTCTATTATTGCTATCTTTGTGGGCGTATGAGAAACAAACTTCTTCTACTGATAATGCTATGCTTTGTGCTGTCCCATGTGAGGGCGCAGCACTGGCAATATGTTGATCCTCGCATCGGAAGTGAGGGGGTGGGGCGCACGTTCCCCGGTCCTTCCATGCCCTTTGGGATGGTGAAGCCTGGTCCTGACTGTGGCGTGAGTCCTAATGCCGGGTGGGCACCTATACCAAAGAGTGTGTTGGGATTCTCCCAGACTCATGTCAGTGGTACTGGTGGAGGCCAGAAATATGGCAATGTGCTCATTCAGCCAATGATTGACAATGAGCAGGAACAACGTCGTGTCAGTGAGGATATTTCTCTAGGTTATTATGCTACCACCTATGAGAATGGCATACGCACCGAGATTACCACCTCGGAGCGATGTGCCTTGTATCGTTTTCACTATCCACGAAGGGGCTCTCTCTTCATCGATGCCACCCATTTTTTAGGCAAGAATCCCATTCCCGACCTTCGCGAGGCACAGCAGTTCGTGGGAGCAGAATTGGAGGTGGTCAACAATCATGAAGTGTGCGGCTACACCCGTATCCGTGGTGGATGGAACAACGGTGATGCTTATACCGTCTATTTTGTTTTGCGTTCCGACGTGCCTTTCTCCGCCACCGCCGATAACTTGTCTCAACGCGTATGGCTGCAACTTGCAGATACAATCGCCACAATACGGGTAGGTGTATCCTTTGTCAGTACGATGCAGGCCCGCCGTAATATCATCGACACCCCCTTCGACGAGCAAATAGAGAACGTGAGGATGAAATGGGAACGGCTGCTGTGCCGTGTCGACCTACAGCAAGCCACTGAGTGCGACAAGCGGATGTTCTATACTGCCCTGTATCACACTATGTTGATGCCAGTGGACCGCACGGGAGAGAACCCCAAATGGACCGACACCCCCTATTTTGATGACTATTATGCCATTTGGGATACTTATCGCACATCCTCACCACTCATCACCCTCATCGCCCCCGACCGTCAGCGCGACATTATCCATTCTCTACTCAATATCTACCGCCGTGAAGGATATCTGCCCGATGCCCGCAGTGGCGACTGCAATGGACGCACACAGGGCGGTTCCAATGCAGAGGTGGTAATTGCCGATGCCTACGTGAAGCACCTCGAAGGGATAGACTACGAACTGGCACTCGAGGCTATGCTCAAGGATGCCACTATGCCACCGGGTGGTAATGAGGAAAAAGAGGGTAGGGGAGGACTGCAGGAATATAACACCCTCGGATATATTCCATATGGCATCCCACGTGCTGGAAACCGCACGGTGGAATATGCTTTCAACGACTATTGCATCGCACAGGTGGCACAAGGACTGGGCGATGAACTGACGGCACAGCACTATATGGTGCAGTCGCAACGTT
>JAFZAE010000172.1 GCA_017548385.1 Prevotella sp. | reverse complement strand
TTCTCTCGATGCATGGGGAATCACTTATAGGCGGATTCCTCCCAGTTATGAGTTGTACAGCCGCATGGGATTATACCAGCGTGAGCTTTCTTCTTTCGAAGAGACACCGATGCTCATCAACTCGCAGTCGCCTGGAATGTGTATCAATTGTCATACTGCCAACCGTACAGACCCCAAGGAACACCTTTTCCATGTGCGTGGAGAGCATGGTGCCACGGTGATTCATAAAGGTGGGGAGGACGAGTTGCTGATGGCTAAAAATGACAGTCTAGGCGGGTCAATGGTCTATCCCTATTGGCATCCTGGAGGACGGTATTGTGCTTTCTCCACTAATAAGACATCACAAATGTTCCATACTGCAGGCAAAAAACGCATTGAGGTGTATGACTCCTCCTCGGATGTCTTCGTCTATGATACACAGACACATACCATCCTCTCCGACACACTGATTATGAAGAAATACTGGGCGGAAAATTGCCCAGTCTTCTCTCCTGATGGCAAATGGCTCTATTTTACAACTGCCCTCCGCCAAGTTTATCCAACCGATTTTGACAAGGAATGCTACAGCCTGTGTCGTGTGTCGTTTGATGAGGCTACTGGGCGCATTGGCCAGCAAGTCGATACACTCATCAATGCAAATAAGATTGGGGCGAGTGTAAGTTGGCCTCGTCCGTCGTACGATGGACGTTATGTGATGTACACACAAGCCAATTATGGCTATTTCACCATTTGGCATCCAGAGGCAGACCTGTGGCTGTTGGATGTAGAGACAGGTGACACACGACCTATGACGGAAGTGAATAGCGACCAGGCGGAGAGTCTGCACAACTGGAGTGTAGATTGCCATTGGTTCCTATTTACCAGTCGTCGTGACGATGGCCTCTATACTCATATCTATTTCTCGTCGATAGATGCAACGGGAAAAGCCACCAAACCGTTCATGCTGCCACAGCGTAACCCCAAGCGCCATGACCGTCTTTCATTCTATTCCTACAACACCCCAGACTTCACTCTCCATCCTGTGGAGAGGAATGCACGCAAAATGGGAATTACGATAGAGCAAGATGCCAGGACAAAGACCACGGTGAAGACTATAGGAGAATGAAACATAAAAGACTATACAACACCTTCAAGAATGATAGTTTTAGATAATTTTGAATACCTACTAATAATTTGACTTTCACTATATTCTATGAATAATAATGATTTTATGTTGGCAGCGGGAACATTGCTTGATAATGGGAATTATCGAGTAGAGCGACCCCTTGGCTCGGGTGGATTTGGAAACACCTATCTGGTTTCTGACCTCAGAATGGGGATGCCATGTGTTGTTAAAGAGTTTTTCCTCAGGGGTGTTAATGTCCGATGTGATAAAAATGTTACTGTTAGTGTGCCGTCCAACAAACAGACATTTGAAGAACAGTTGCAAAAGTTCAAAAAAGAAGCAAAACGGCTTTTTATGCTTAATAATCCCCATGTTGTGCGTGTCCATTCACTTTTTGATGAGAATGGTACGTCATATTATGTGATGGATTATATCGATGGACAGTCTTTGTCAGCAATTATCAAACAGCAAGGATTCCCCATGAATGAATCACAGGTTAGGGATATCCTCTCCCAATTACTTGATGCGTTGCAAATGGTTCACGGACAACAGGAACCACTCTTCCATTTGGATATTAAGCCTGGCAACATCATGCTTGACCGTTTTGGACGTGCTGTCTTGATAGATTTTGGTGCAAGTAAGCAGATGAGTGCCGATGGAGGTATGACATCTACTACGACGGCTATGAGTTATACTCCAGGCTATGCTCCAATGGAGCAAATAGAGCAGGATATAAATAATGTTGGTCCATGGACCGATTTCTATGCCTTAGGTGCAACCTTGTATCATTTGCTCACCATGAATCGTCCACCGTCTATTACATCTCTAAACCGACCAGATGCTTTTGTTTATCCCCTTGGAGTCAGTGAAGAGATGAAAGTACTCATAAGAAAACTAATGGCCTTGCATCCTCAAAATCGTCCAAAGAATGTGGATGAAATAAGAAATGCACTTGTTCCTAAGTCTATCCAGGACCAATTATTTGAGAATGATGATTCAACTATAATCACAAATCCCTCAGATTTTAATAGGAATGACCCACATCCAGATAAACCTACGACAAACAAATGGTGGATATGGGGTATAGCCATCCTACTTGCTTTGCTTTTAGTGGGTGGGGGTATATGGATGTTGACAAAAAAAGATACTCCT
The DNA here is from genome assembly GCA_017548385.1 of Prevotella sp. Classification (GTDB taxonomy): domain Bacteria; phylum Bacteroidota; class Bacteroidia; order Bacteroidales; family Bacteroidaceae; genus Prevotella. Next base: position 6,974 of record JAFZAE010000172.1, on the reverse strand, counting down.
CAATATACAAATACACAATCAAATAATGATGAAGAGGATGATATTAGTCTTTCTTCAGATGATGAGATTGCAGAGCAAAATGAGATAGGAGAAGATGATAACAAACAGCAGGAAATACCAAATTATGCTATTACTGATGATGAGTTATATGCTATTTTAGTTGGAAAAATCAATCAGTGGGACAGAGGACATGTTTGGGGTGAAGTGTATCGGCTTCAATCTCTGTATGCCGACCGGGTGCATTTTTATGGTAGAATGCGTTCACGTGAGACTGTTATTGAGGAAATTGAAGAATTGTTGAGCGAAGAAGGTGGCTTTAGCCAAAATAGCTCCGATATCAACATGTCAAGAATTTCTGATACTTCGGCACGATGTGATTTTGACAAACTAACCTACCATGCTGATGGTCGCGAAGGGAATTACCCTTCTTATCTCCGTTTTGACTATATCGATGGTGAATGGCTCATCGTAGAGGAGAGTGATGCCATTACAGATAGAAATCTCAGAAAGAGAAAGGCTAAATGAAGATGATGTCCTTTTTTCATCACATAATAAAAAGTTATGACAGATTTTATGAAATCAATCATATTAACCCTTCTTGGGCTATGGTTTTGCTTTTGCCCGATGTCGGCACAGAATGACAAGAAGAAACCTTTGCAGAAACGTGATAAGTTTGAATACACATTTGACTTGCCTGTTTATGTGGAGATGCTGAAACGGGAACTAACCTATCCATTGGCATGGGGTAACAGTGAGATACGTGACTTCGGAAAATGGAAGACCGCTGCACGCAAGAAAGTATTTGAGTGTATGATGGCATCACCAAGACCTTCGGCAAAGTTCGATATGGAAGTTATAGAAGAGGAAAAACGTGATGGATATACTGCAAAGAAGATAGAGTTCAACATCAATGCCTATTCACGGGTGACAGCTTATCTGTTGGTGCCCGACGGTAAAGGGCCATTCCCAACTATCAACGCTTTACATGACCATGGTGCCCATCTCTATATCGGCAAGGAGAAAATGATACGCCCGTTTGGTGTGGAACAAGAGGTGATAGACGATGCCCAGCAATGGGTGGACAAATTGTATGAAGGGCAGTTCGTGGGTGATTATCTGGCCAGTCATGGTTATGTGGTGTTCTCCGTCGATGCCCCATTATGGGGTGAGAGAGGCCGTGAGGAAGGCGTGGACCGCTCCAAATATGATATTATAGCGGGAAATATGATGATGCTTGGCCGAGACCTCTGTGCTTTCATGCATTATGATGACATCTATTCCACTGATTTTCTGGCCACGCTGCCTGAGGTGGATGCCAAACGGATAGGTTGTATGGGTTGTTCGATGGGGGCCTACAGGGCATGGATGCTCTCTGCTCTTACCGACCGTGTGAAAGCCGCTGCGGCCATTTGTTGGATGGTCACCACAGACGTGCAAATGTCTACTGCAGACAATAAACGGGAATATGGTGGGTTTGCTAACTGTCTTCCTGGGTTACGACAGTATCTCGACTATCCACATATTGCCAGTATTGCCTGTCCCAAGCCCATGCTTTTCATCAATGGAACGCAAGACCACCTCTTTCCCGTGAGGGGAGTGAATGATGCCTTCCAGATTATGCGTGATACATGGAACAGTCAGAAAGCAGGTGATAATCTAGTGACAGAAATATGGGATATCCCACACTCCTGTGGATTGAAAGTTCAAGAGCGGATGCTGGAATTCTTTGATAAGAGTTTGTAAGTTAGTTGACAAGTTGACAAGTTGACAAGTTGACAAGTTGACGAGTTGACAAGTTGACAAGTTATTAGCTTTATTATGTTGGCTGGAGTATTGTCCAAACTCCTAAATTCCTTATAGTTTTTCCAGAAATTTGAGCTCTGCTTCTAACATCTGTAGTCGTGGCATGGCAAATCCGGCACGCAGGGCTTCTTCTATGGGACGTGTGTAGAGATAGTAGATTTCCATCGGACGATGAAAGTCATAGTCCAGTTTCATGCTTGGTGAATACGGAACCATAGCTTCTGTCATCTCTATCATATGATGAGCAAAAGACTCATCTAAATTCTTAATACCTAAATGGTTCGCTGCTCCAATGACCTCCATCATCTGTTCGAAAATAAGTTGTCGAGTGCTTGGATTGGCCAAGAGTAAGTCGGTCTGTGTGTTGAGAGCCACGGTCATCCCATTAAAAGGCATATTCCATACCGCCTTTTTCCATCGTGCCTCATGATATTCTACTTCATGGACATCCACTCCTGCCTGATGGAAATCCTCTACCATTTGTTCAAACATCTTTTTGTCCCTACAAGAGTAATTGCCTAGATTGATACTGCCATAGCACTGATGGTTGACAACACCTGGTTCTGTCTTTGCAGAACAAATAAAGGCCAATCCTGCCGCAATTTGCAAAGTGGGGAATTGTTGTTGCAAATCATACTCCAGACCAATACCATTTTGTATCAGCACAACTATGGTATTCTCATGCAATAAAGGGGGAAGCAGCGTATTGAGCAAATGATTACGTACAGATTTCAGTGCCACTAAAACAACATCGCATTTTGGCATTTGCGATGTACTACTATAGGCATTGACTTGTGAGAGATGAAACGAACCATCGCAGGAATCCACTTGTAGACCATGCTCACGCACAAAGTCATAATCACGATGGAACAGGAAATGCACATCTTTGCCGGCATTTGCCAAGCGTCCGCCATAAAATCCTCCGATGGCGCCTGTGCCAATTATTCCGTATCTGAGAATCATCTTTTGCTCAATATTTTTACTATAATTCAACTTTCGGGAATTATGATGAGGAGTTATGTATGGGAGTTATATAGGGGAGTTAAGACGGGCCAAATGCTTTATATTATCACCGGTGAGGCCCCTTCAGTCATTCAAGACTATTGTCTAAACTCCCAAACTCCAAAATTTTACCTCAAATTCTGCAACACTTCTTTGGCATAGGAGTCGCCTAAAAGGGCTGCTTTCTTTATCCAGTCGCGCCCCATGTCTTTATTGCGTTTGACGCCATGGCCGTAAAAATAACAGATGCCGATGCCTGTCATGGCAGCAGCATGTCCTTGAATGGCTGCTTTCTCCATCCATTTGGCTGCTTGTTCATAGTCGCGGGCCACTCCCATGCCATTGTAGTACATATGTCCGATGTTGTATTGGGCATCCACGTTGTCTTGTTCTGCGGCTTTCAAATACCATTTGGCAGCCTCTTCATAGTCACGGTCCACATAGACCCCTTTGTCATAGTAGCGGCCAAGCGACATCTGGGCGTTGGGGTTGCCTTGTTCAGCCGACTTGGTGAAGTATTCCATGGCTTTCAGGTTATCTTGGATGACACCCATGCCATTGGCATACATACGTGCCACCTCAAATTGTGCCCTTGGGTCGCCCATATCGGCTAATTGATAAAAATAGTTGAATGCTTGTGCAGTATCGGGTTCGACTCCCTCACCTTTCATATAACTGTAGCCCAGATTGTAAAATGCGGCAGTATTACCGGCTGCAGCAGATTTTTTCCACCATTTGATGGCTTCTTTGTAGTCGATGTCAACACCTTTCATCAGGTAGTAGCAGTTGCCAAGGTTGAACATGGCCATGGCGTTACCTTTGTCTGCTGCTTTTCGATACCATTCTGCCGCCTTTCGGTAATTTTTGTCGAAACCAGCAGTACCGGCATCATAGAGATGTCCCAGACAGTTCATTGCCGAGGCATTTCCCTTGTTTGCTGCCTTTGTGTACCATTTCACAGCCTGATCCCAGTCTTTGGGTATGCCGATACCATTCTCATAGCAATAGGCAAGGTTGAATTGCGCCTCTGTATTGCCTTTTTCAGCAGCCATATTGTACCATTTCACTGCTTCAGTATGATTGACCGCCACTCCTTTTCCAGATAGCAGGCAGTTGGCCAGTTTTACCTGTGCATTAACCTTGCCAGCTTGGGCTTCCGTGCGTAAATTGGCTATGTCGGTAGCAGTTTGTGCTATGACATGAATAGCGGTCATGGCACAAATGATGATCGTAATGATAATTTTCTTGCTCATGATGAATCCTTTCTATTCTTGAATGTCGGGTGTTAAGAATTATATTTATCGTGCAAATTTACAAGATGTGGTCTGTCCATCGCGGGTAGTCACATGTGCCACATAACAACCTTTTGCAAGGCTACTGGTAGAAGTCTCAGCATACCCGTTAAACATATCAGTGTTGACGCGATCTACCAACTGTCCGGCAATGGTGTAGATTTCCACCATGACAGGTCCATTGTTCTCGCCACGAACAATCAGCCTGTCAGCACCGTAGCGCATGGTAAGCATCTTGCTGGTATGGGTAGCCATTGGCGTGTCAATTCCTTCTGTCTGACTTGTGAACAAGTCGGTGTATGAAGACATCCTGTTGGGTTTACGGATGGTGGGGATGTTGAATGTATAGATGTTCCCACTGCCATCGGGATAACGACCTACGGTGGTGTTGCCATCATGTTCGGGATATGACAGGCTGTCGCTCCAACTGTCATCGGCTGCTGTCAGTGTGATGACACCGCCCTCATTGGCCAGTTTGAAATCGGCATGCAACTCGTTTATGCTCACTTTCTTGTCGCACCATACCAGTAGGTGTCCATGGGCGGGAATGATGGTCGATACACCATTTCCGGTAATCTGATATTTGTGCGGGTTACCTTCCTTATCGCTGAGGTACATACCCTCAACATCGATGGAAGCAGATGTGGTGTTGTAGAGTTCTATCCAGTCAGCTTTCTTGTAGTAGTCATTGATATAGACAGAGTTGTCGGCGCTAACCTCATTAATACGGATGGGGTGGATGCCCTCTGCATTCATTTGCTCGTCGGGCATTGCCGTGAAGCATGCCATCAGGTCGACTGTGCCAGAGGGAAGACTGATTTCAGCGTCGTTGGAGTAGAATTCCGAGATATTAGAAGTGGAATTATATGTCAAGGCGGCATCCCAGTAGATGTCAGAGGAAGTGGCACTATTGTTGTGTACTTCTACGGCGATGATATTGGTTCCCTGATGGAACAGTCGGGTAGGAAGTTGCAACTGGCCGGTATCGGGGTTGTTTGGAGCGTATGTGCTGGCAAATGTGTTGTAACTGATATTGCCTGATGGCATATTGTAACGTCCAGCCTCGGTGCCATTAACATAGACCACCAGACCGTCGTCAATGGTGAAGTCGAGTGTGAAAATGTCGCTGCTGGCAGGGGCTGTGCTGAGGTTCACCTCTTTGCGGAAATAGTAGGTGGGATATTTGTTATTGCTCGACGAGCCATAGCTGATGGTGGTGTTCAGTCCATCCTTTCCGTAACCGAGTGGAGCGTTACCATCTTTCCATGTAGACGTATTGTAGTTCTCTGCTTGCCAGTTATTGCCGTCAAGAGAACCTTTGTCGTAGTATTTCCAGGACTCGCCCCGTGGGAATAAGGTGCTTTGGCTGGAGGAGGTCGTAGCCCATCCATCGAATGTGTAGCCGGCAGGGGCTTCGGCACGTAGTGTCACAGGGGCAAAGAGGTTGCCGTTGAAATATCCTGTGGGTACCACAATGTCATTGATATAAATGACACCTCCGTCCACATTAGATTTCAGCTTTGTACGTTGTGCCGACACACTGCTTAGTTTCATCGGAGAGTAGTTGCGGATGGTGTTGGTCATGGTTGCCATGCGGGTATTGAACTTTGTCTTTAGTTCTGATGCCATGTCCCAAGGAGTGCTGCCCCATTCCAGTTGCTGCAAAGCATAAGCACGAGTGGCCAGTGAGTCGATGATTTCTGCACAACGGGTAGGTTCAAAGACGCTACCGCCCATGATACAGTACGTGTCGATGAATCGGCGCCTGAAATCATCGTTCTTGAGCAGGTTGAGGAATATGGTCACAAACTGTATCTCGGCACGAATGCTTTGACCTGTGTTGTATTGTCTATCGAATGTATAGTTGCGCTTATTGGCGAAATCATTGAAAGTATTCGACGTGTTGAAGGCGAAATCGAGGTCGAACGACACAAAGCGGAAACGGCCATTATCCTGATGCCTATATCCCTTGAGGTTGTTCTGTGGCCAGTCCGTGCTGCCAAGATACAACTCCATTGCCATATAGTTGGTGTATTCGTCAATATCAAGGAGCTGTTTGATTTCATTGTAGCTGTCAGCCGAAGCGGCGGTCTTGGTTAGTTCATAGAGGGCAAGGTAAGAGTCTTTTGTACCACATTGTTGGACGTAAGAAGAGTCAGGGTCCATTTCAAACATATCGATTTCATCGTCGTCCCATCCCATATTGGCATAGACAAAATGTTTGTTGTTGGGTTCGCGCATATTGAGCATACCAATATACTGGCCGTTGATGAACTCATGTATGGGGCGATACGACTGTGCATCGATGTCGATACCCGACGTGAGGATAATTGATTCGATGGCAGGGTCTTTGAAACGGTCCCAGTTGTTATTGCCGCCATTGCGGATTTGCAGCGTGCGGTTGCGGATGTACGGCTTTTCGTCGAAGAAGGGGTATTCCAGGTTTTTGTTGCCCCCATACTCCTTGTTGCCTTTCAGTTTGAATGAATGGGGTTCCCAGGCGCGGCTCCATCCACCGCACATCTCAAGGTTGACATCTTGGTTGATGACAGCGGGTTCACCGGGCAGCATATATGCAAAGTTGACGGGTCGTTCCCAGTCCATGTTCCAATTACATGGTGAAGATTGTCCGTGGCCGGGAACACCACCGGTGCCGCGCACCATGACACCATGTTCGCTGCCATAGAGGAAGTCTGGATCAGAGATAACGGCAATCACCGGTCCCGAATAATTTTTGTCGCGAAGGATATAAGAGCGAGAGGCGACACGGCTGGGTAGTTTGCCGTTTTGGAAGTATCGAAAACGATAGCATGTAGTACGTGATACGACAAAACGTCCTGTATTACTCGTCATACCATTGGTCATTGTGGGCAGGGT
>JAFZAE010000171.1 GCA_017548385.1 Prevotella sp. | reverse complement strand
GATGCCCAAGGTCTGTGAACCACTGCTGAGGGTGTTGTTTTTCAGCTGCATAGGATATTCCTTGCTTCCCACGGACAGAGCCCCATGGAGCCATCGCAGTTCTGCGAATGCCTGTTGAACGATGACATCACTGGTGTAGTTGGCAGCCACTGCCACATCCACACCATATCCTACGCCCCATTTCCGCAGGCTATCCGTATTCAGCGGACGAATGACAGCTGCTCGCAGATACCCATTCACATTCTCCAACGAGGAGAGACCGTGCTTGTTGGCATTTAGCCACAATGGGGTAACGCCCTCTGAAGCCGACACCTGCGCTTCCACCTTGCATTGCAAGTTGTGAAATGGTTGGAGCGGAGTGTCCGGCTCGTCCTGTGCCAATGTGGCAAAACAGGAGAGCAACAACATTACTAAAAGTAAATAGGATCTCTTCATTACTGCAAAGTTACACATTTATGATGACAAAAAGCTTTATTGAATGTTAAGAATGAGATAAAAAACACTTTGCTAGAGAAAAAGGAGGGAAAAACAAGAAAAAATGGATGAATAAGTGCAAGATTCTGACGATTGCTTTGTTATTATAGTAGAACCCACACAAACAATCAAGAAAATGAAGAAAACTATTTTAGGTATCACTATGTTGTTGCTGTTACTATCAGGATGCAATAAAGATAACTATGAGGATAATTACACTTCCAATGACCTTTATGCTATCATTTTGCCCGAAGGAACACAACAGACAGACATCACTCCCAGTGACTATGTCCTGACTCTCGACAACATCATTGCCGTGAATCCAAAAACTGGCGAGTTCAAGGTTAAGAACACTGAGAGGATTGACTCGAAAGCCTTTCCTATTCCGACACAATACCTCATTCTGTTCTATTCAAATGGAAATCTCCTCTTCTCTGCCAAGCTTGACAGTGTCATCTGTAGTTATCTTCCCAACGGACTGACATTCTGCCATTATATAACAGACAAAAAAGGACTGGCACGATATGACCTTGGTGCGACGACCATCGTAAACCAAGATGGCACAATTGAGGGGACAACCGACCAACAGCAGCAACAGGGAATGCAGCGTATGTATCAGATACTGAAAAAAGCCGGCAAGACCACCAGTCATATAGATTATGACTTCCAATTTGAGTGAATTGGATACATCAGTTCTATATATATCATAGTTTTCAATCTAACAGCACAGTCTCCATGCACATCGTATGGAGGCTGTGCTGTTTTGGGTATAACTTAATCTAACCGATAAAATAAGCAAAAATAAAGGAATAGGGAAAATCCCCCGCGGTATAGGGAAAATCCTTTTGGAGGATGAATATTTCTTCGCAATTTTGCACCGTGAGAATTAGAAAACAAAAATATAAACCCCAAAAATTACAAAAATGAAAAGATTACTGATTGCCCTTACCGCATTGCTCACCTTCTCGGTGACAACCAATGCTATGAGTTATGAGCAGGCTCGCCAGCAGGCCCTGTTCCTGACCGACAAGATGGCCTATGAGCTCAATCTTACCGAAGAGCAATATGAGGCAGCATATGAAATCAACCTCGACTACTTGATGAGCGTTAACACCCAGGCAGACCTTTATGGTGTATACTGGACACAGCGCAATCTCGACCTGAGCTACATACTGCTCGACTGGCAGTATCAAACCTACTTGGCAGCAAGTTACTTCTATCGTCCCCTTTATTGGGAGGCTGGTTACTGGCACTTCGGCATCTATGCCCGCTATCCACATCGCGACTACTTCTTCTTCGGTCGTCCCCACTTCTGGAATGTCTATCGTGGCGGTCACAGTTGGAGAATGAACGGTGGCAGGAGCTGGTATCACGGCCGTGACTACGGTCATAACCACAGATCAGGCCATGGCATGCGCGACAGATATGACCGTGGTGACCGCAACTTCGACCATGGCCGCAGTGGCAGCGCCAACGGCAACGGCCATTTCGGCAACGGACGTGGAAACAATGGACGTGGCAATGATCATGGCCGCGGATACGACAACGGTCGCGGAGGCAATGGTCCTGGCAATAGCAACGGACGTGGCGCCGGCAACAATCGCAGCAACAACAACAACCGCAGTTTTGGCACCTCACCCCGTCAGAACAGTGCCCCCAACAGCAGCCGCATGGATAATAACGGTACTCGTACCACCACTCCAAGTCGTGATGCTCGCACCAACACCACTCCAAGTCGCTCATTCGGCGGCAACGGCAGCTCAAGTTCACACTCTAGTGCAGGCTCAACCAGCACTCCGAGTCGTAACTTTAGCACAAGTCCATCACGCTCCAATAGCACCCCAAGCCGCAGCTACAGCACAAGTCCATCACGCTCCACCAGCACCCCAAGCCGCAGCCAAAGCACAAGCCCATCTCGCTCCAGCAGCACACCGAGCCGCAGCTTTAGCACAAGCCCATCACGCTCTTCGAGCTCCTCGAGTGGTAGTCACTCAAGTGGTGGAAGCCGTTCAGGTGGATTCTCAGGAGGTAGCCACTCTGGTGGCGGTCACTCCGGCGGCGGTCACTCCGGTGGTGGACACTCTGGTGGTGGACATGGAGGCTTCGGAGGCCGTAGATAAGCTGAAAACATAGACAACCTGAAGAAATAAGATAATTGTTGCAAAGCTTTAAAAGATAATTACTTGGTAATCAGTACAATATTCGAAAATTCAATAGTACTAATAGTTTGATTTTGGTTAATAAGATTGTTTTGGATACGTATATGAATAAATGACTGTTATGAATGCGTAGATGAAGGCGAGTCGTGAGACTTGCCTTCATTCGTTTTTTGAAGAGGAGAAGTGACTCTTGACTCTCCTTCGTAAAGCGTTTTCACAAGTACTCCGGCTCCTCCTTGTCCTGAGAAGATTTCACAACCACCCCGCCCCCTCCTTATCCTAAGGAGGGGCACCTACCCTCCCCCCGTCCCCCTCCCGACATCGGGAGGGGGCTCAACCGCTCCGCCTGTCGCTCTTACACTAAGGTACCCTCGACCCATCAAAGGGTCGGGGTAATTGTTAACGCAACAGAGTTGCGATTGTTTGTGTTCGCTCCGCTCACCTAATTCTCAAATTCGAAAATTCGATAAAAGGCAAAAGAGGAAAGCTCCTACTGTGGCAGCAAGAGTATTCTCTCACCTCTAACCCCTCACCTCTCACCTCTATAAATTACTTCCAGCCTCCTGATTTCAGCATTTGCCATTCGTGGTATTTCGTGCATAGGTTTATTGTGATAGACAGCCTGGATGGCTTTGTTGATAATGCCGTGGCCCACGGCGAGGACGGTTTGGTTGGGATATTTCTCTGCCATAAGACGAAGGAAAGCTGCAGCCCTCTCCTTGAGTTTTTCCAACGATTCCACATTTTCAGGCCATACACGGTCTTTCAGGTCGGGAATGAACTCACCTGTGAAGTCTCCCCAGTCACGCTCACGAAGGAGGGCTGTAGTGAAGATCTCTTTCTGATGCGGTCGGGCGATAATCTGACAAGTATCGAAGGAACGTTTGAGGTCTGACGAGACAAAGGCATCAATAGGTTCACCGGCTAATTGCCTTGCCAGTTCCTCTGCTTGCAGGATGCCTTTTTCAGTGAGACATCCCTGCGTCTGTCCCTGCATTATTTGTCGCACGTTTTCAATGGTCTCGCCATGACGAACTAAAAGGAGATGAGTCATGTTATTTTGTGGTTAGAGGTAAAGAGTGAGAGGTGAGAGAAATGTTTTGCAAATGTACGAAATAAAATTAGTATTAACCTCTTTATCTTATAAGTATATGTGAGGCAGCGTGGAAAAATGTAGGGATTATGAAAAAAAGGTAGGAAATCTTTGGATATAAAGAAAAAAAACTCTACATTTGTTGTCAAATCTCATCATTATGAAAATACTTCAGAGTTCCATATTTCGTGCCGTCTGCGCCATTGCCGTTGGCATCATGATACTGTACAAAGCCGACGAAACCGTTCATTACATCACTATTGCCATTGGTGTGTTGTTTTTCATCTCCGGTTTGATTTCCTGTTTAGGTTATTACAACAGTGCGAGGAGTTTCAAAGAGAAAAAAGTGGTGGACGAAGAGGGCAAGGTACATACGCTCAGCCGCCCGTTCATCCCCATCATCGGCGTAGGCAGCATTATTCTGGGTATTATCTTGTTTTTGATGCCAGGAACGTTTGTGAAATTCCTGTTGTATATCCTTGCGATTATCTTGATTTTGGGTGCCATCAACCTGATGATGACGCTCATCAATGTACGCAAGTTCTGTATCATGCCCGGTGGATACTGGGTGATGCCCGTTTTGGTGCTCTTGGCAGGTGTTTTCATCCTCTTCAAAAACGAAGAGGCTGCCCGGCTCCCAGTGATTGTGATGGGTGTCGCTATGATTGTCTATGGCATCACCGAGATTGTCAATTCACTTGCCATCAATAAAGTTCGCAACGAAGTATTCAACAACAGCAACAACCTTCCTGCTGAACAGAACAAGAAAAAAGTCGCTGGCGACAACAAGAGTGCCAGCGAGGATGAGTATGTGGAATATGTAGAGGAAAAAGACTAATAGAAAAGTCGTTAAGAGGCTCTAATATTTTAATCCTTGATTTTTGCTCCTGGCACCAACCCCTCGATGTATTTGCATAGGATACTGATACCTTTGAGATTTTCGCCGCCCTGTGGAATGATAAGGTCGGCGTATTTTTTTGTAGGCTCAATAAACTGCTCATGCATAGGTTTAAGCACATCGAGGTATCTATTGATAACCATATCTACAGTTCTGCCTCGCTCCACGACGTCGCGCTGAATATTACGGATGAGACGCTCGTCGCTGTCGGTATCGACGAACAGTTTGAGATCCATGATATCACGCAGTTTTTTGTTGAAAAGCGTCATGATACCCTCAATGATAATCACCGGTTTGGGCTCGACATGCACCGTCTCCTTCAATCTGTTGCTTAAAATATAAGAATAAGTGGGTTGTTCGATGGCCTCTCCACGTCTGAGCATATTAATTTGCTTTACCAATAGTTTCCAGTCGAAGGCATCCGGATGGTCGAAATTGATAGCCTTACGCTCCTCATCGGTCAAGTCGGTCGTGTCGTTATAATACGAGTCGAGTGGAACGACAGCGACATAATGGGGAGGCAAAGCCTGCACAATTTTTCTTACTACAGTAGTTTTTCCGGAACCTGTTCCGCCTGCGATACCAATGATTGTCATGATTGTTAGTTTGTGAGTTTATAAGTTTGTGAGTTTGTGAGTTTTTGAGTTTTTGAGTTTAGAGGTGAGAGGTGAGGGGTGAGGGGTGAGAGATATGATTTGCTACTTTCGGACCGATGGTCGATGCAACGGCGAAACCGTCACCTACGGAAAAAACGCCGAGGAGAGATGTCCCCAATTCTCAAACCTCAAATATTTTTGCATATATTTCTGCTTTCTTTTCGAGAGCCATGGGATAGGCACGGCTAGTGCTTGGCATGCGATAGAGCCGCATGGGCCTATCATAAAAAGAGAAGTCCACCGATTGCCCCACCTTGGGGAGAGGGAGTTGGGAGTGGGTGGCGAGGTTCTCGGTGGCCTTCAATCCTGTTGTCACCACGGTGTGACACTGTGGTGCGAGGTTGAAGAGGTGGTCGAAGTCGGTGACAGTGACCACCTCAAGGTCTTTATCAGATGCAGTATTTTTAGTTCGTCTAACTTCGTATGCTGTGTCGTATATACCTATTCCTCTAGCTGTGAGTTCCTCTTCAATGAGTTTACGTCGGAACGTTTTATTCTCCTCATCGACGAAATAGTTTTTGTCATTGTAGAAGCATATTCCCATCACTCGCCAGAAGTCGTTGATATAGTTGGGATAGAAGAAGTCCATGCTCCAGCGGTGTCTTGCCGGTGGGAAACTTCCTAGGAAGATAATCCGTGTGCCTTCGGGAATGAAAGGCTCCCAGGGATGGCGCTCAATGGGGGGCATTTTCTTAGGAGTTTGGGAGTTGAAGCACCAACTCAAAAGCTTAAAAACTTAAAAACTCATTCTATTGGATGGACATTATCATCAACAGGGGCAACGTCTTCTTCAATCTCAACTGCCTTGTCAATGCCTATTTCATCATCATCATCAATAGAGCCTGCCATACCTCCTAGCATCTCTTCGATTCCTAATTCCTTCATTATTTGTTTCTCGAATTCATCATCTTCCATCACCTTCTTACCAATCTCTGTCTTATCGGCAATAGCTTCGAATTCTTCCATCAATTTTCCTATTCTTTCAAAGCCACCATTCAAATCCAATGACTCCATTTCTTTCACCAACTCTTCAGCTGCTGAAGGATCTTGCTGTATCTTCTTGGTGAGATCCATCACTGCTGTCAGCATAGGTTTAACAGCGAGTGCAGTATTTTTGGCCTGAGCCTTCCATTCTTCTTCTGTCCAGTTTTCACCTTCAACCTTTGCTTTTTCCACGATTTTGGCTAAGTCGGCCTCCATGGCATCAAAGTCAAGTTTAGGTTTTCTGGCAGCCACCAACTTTTTCACTTCCTCCATGTCTATTGCCACTCTGTCTGCATCTTTGACGAGATAGACAGCCACGGGCAGGTGGTCGGAATAGCCGTCGAGCCACTCGCCAGAGGCGGTGGTACGCTTCGGCGTGCCCTTATATTTGCCCTCTTTATTAATAAGGTAGTCGAATCGCTGAATCTGGCATTTGAGATAAGTAAGTGTAGTATAGTCTTTTGTCTTATGGATGTCGAGCATGTTGGGGGTCATAACAATCTGGTCGAAGAGGTTCCAGCTGCCCTGATAGCTCAGTGTACCCGTACCGCTATCAAGAATGGCCCACCATGGGTTGAACATGTCGCCCTCCTTGACATCCTTCAACTTTTTCTTCGCACGAAGTTCCACGGACATACTCTTGTTCTGTGGGTCATCGTTCATATCACCCATCACCATCACCTTCATATTGGGGTTAAGGGCCAGAAGAGAATCCTTGACCACTTTCACCTGTCTTCCACCACTCTCACGGTAGAACGACCCAGAGGCGCGGCTTGGCCAGTGGCATACGATGATTCCCACGGGGTCGCCAGCCAAATAGCCGGTGACGGTGAGGAATCCACGTGTCTTATAGGCACTGTCAGCCTCCAACTCCTGCACATATTGCACGAGTTTTACATCGCACAAGGTAAATAGCGAGGGGTTATAGAGCAACGCACAGTCCACACCACGACGGTCGGGACCCTCGATGTGTGCAAACTTATACCCCCTTGCCGCGAGTTCAGGCTGTGCGCAGAGGTCAGTGAGTGCATGAGCATTCTCCACCTCGGAAACTCCAATGACTGCACATCCCACTCCAGGCAGCATATCTGTGCCCATGTCGGACAAAGCCCTTGCCATATTGTGGAGCTTACGGTTATACTTTAAATCATTCCATTTGTAAGAGCCATTAGGCATGTACTCATAATCGTTCTTTCCCTCATCGTGCTGTGTGTCAAAGAGGTTCTCAAGGTTATAGAACCCTACGGCATAGACGTTGAATTTTCTTTGTGCCGATGCATTGATCGCCACAAAAGCCAATAAAGCTATTAGCAAAACATGTCTTTTCATATATAATTCAATTTTAAGTTAGCAAACCTGCGGGAAACATCATTTCGATAGTCTATTCCCTTAGATGATGCAAATATCGGAAAAAATTTTGAGAAAAGTATATTTTTTAATAAAAAAAAATTACGAAATTCTTTTTTTTATCAAAAAAAAAACGTTACTTTGCAGTCAAACACTAAATCAAAACACACCATCTATGCAAAAAAAGCTATTATTAGCAGTGATTGCACTCTGCTACACCTCTTTGGTATTAGGCCAAGAGGTTGACACATTAGAGGTGACTGGTGCTATGGACGACGCAATATTCACATTCACCGAAGCCCAATTGGGTGAGGATGACGACATGTCACAGAATGTGACCATTTTGTACTCCAACACCAACATCTACGCCAATGAGGTGGGGTTCCTCTTTTCCCCTGTGCGTTTCCGGTTCCGTGCTTACAACCAGAAATACAACGACATCTACATCAATGGCGCTCCCGTGAATGATTTGGAGAGTGGACAGTTCCGCTATTCCAATGTTGGTGGTATCAACAATCTTACACGCGCCTACGATGCTTCCCTACCCTTCGAGGACAACACGTTCTCGATGAGTTCCGTAGCCGGTAGCAACAACTACAATTTCCGTGCTTCGCACGTGTCGCAGGGTCACAAGCTCTCGCTGAGCGGGGCCAACCGTAATTATGTAGCCCGTGCGATGTACACCTACGGCTCTGGTCTGAGTAACAAAGGCTGGGCATGGGCCACAAGCATCGGCTACCGCTGGGCTAACCGTGGCTATGTAGAAGGCACGTTCTACAACTCGTTATCATACTATTTCGGTATTCAGAAAGTATTTACGCGCTCCCACTCTCTGTCGCTCTCCACTTGGGGCAACCCCACGGAGCGAGCCTCACAAGGTGCTGCCACCGACGAGAGTTACTGGCTTGCCAACAACTACCAGTACAACCCCTACTGGGGCTATCAGAACGGCAAAGTGCGCAACTCGCGTGTCATCAACGACTTTGCACCGACAGCCCTGTTTACCTGGGACTGGGACATCACCGACAACACCCGCTTGGTGACCAGCGTCTTAGGCAAATACAGTATGTATAAGAGCACAAAGTTGAACTACAACAACGCCGACAATCCCCAGCCCGACTACTGGAAGAACCTGCCAAGTAGTTACTACGACGTTTGGGATGAAACCGACGACCGCAACCGCACGGCGCAGGGTTTGGCCGACTTCAACACGGTGTATAATTTCGTCACCGCCTCGAAGGAGAACCGCCAAATTAACTGGGACCGCTTGTATGCATCGAACTACAACGCCAATCTTCAGGGTGGCGACGCTATGTATTTCGTCCAGGCTCGTCGCAACGACAACCTCTATCTGACACTTTCCTCGGCCCTGCACTCACAGTTGACAAAGAACTCACAATTGAACGTAGGTTTCGCGCTGGGTGCAAACAACGGCAAGCACTATCAGACGATGGAAGACCTGCTAGGTGCCAACACCTATCATAATATAAATAGCTACGCTTTGGGTAACTACTCCACCATCTCTGACGCTGTTCAGTACGACCTCAACACCATGGGCGCTGACCGTCGCGGCAAGGTGATTGGCGAGGGTGACACCTTCGGTTATGACTACGTGCTGCTCGCCCGCCGCGGACTGTTATGGAGCAACTACTCCGAAAACTTCGGTATTCTCCACTACAACCTCGCAGCCAAGTTAGGCTATGACGGTATGCAGCGCGATGGCAAGATGCGCAACGGTATGTTCCCCGACGGTAGTTACGGAAAGAGTGAAACCGCTCATTTCGTAAGCGGCGGCTTTAAGGTCAGCGGTACAGTGAACGTTGCTCCTGGCCACACCTTGATGCTTGGAACTGGTTATGAGCACCGTGCACCACAGATTACCACAGCTTTCGTCTCACCTGAGATGAACAACAGTTTTGTAAACAACCTGCGCAATGAGCGCATCTTCAGCAGCGAGGTTGGCTACCAGTTCCAGAACTCCTGGCTACACGCCAACATCAATGCCTACTACAATTACCTGACCCATCTTACTGAATGGCAGAACTTCTACTTCGACGATATCAACTCATTCTCCTACGTCTCACTGACCAACATCAAGAAAGCCTACTATGGTGTGGAGATGGGTTTGAGTTTCAAGGTATCGTCATCATTCAACGTAAAAGCCATCGGAACCATCAGCGAGGGCAAGAACCTGAACAATGCCAACGTACGCTACATGAACTCCACAAAGGCCACCTATACCGATGATGTGGTAATGAACAAGGGTATGCATGAGGCTAGCACACCATTGACTGCTGCCGGCATCATCCTCGACTACCACTCCGGTGGTTGGTTCATCGACCTGAAAGGCAACTACTACGACCGTATCTACCTCTCCTACTCTCCCAGTTTACGCTACTGTGGCACACTTACCACCATGGGCAGTGTTGACAATGAGGGCAACTTCATTGTTCCAGAGCAGTCGGAAGGAAAAGGTGGTTTCATGCTCGACGGTTCGATTGGCAAGAGCATCCGTATGAAGCGCGGCAAGCAATTGTCGATTAACCTGATGGTGACCAATATACTTAACAAGCGCGACCTCTGCACCGGTGGCTATGAGCAAAGCCGTAGCGACTACACCGTGAAGAGCGATGGTACGATGAACAACCAGCGTGCCTACAAGTTCTCTCTGAATCCCAAGAAATACTATGCATTCGGTATCAATGGAATGCTTAACCTGACCTTCAGATTCTAAAATCCCGACGACATGAGACAGTTTAAATATATCATCATCACGCTCGTATGCACACTGTTTGCATCGTGCATGGCCGACAGTTTCGACGCCCCTGAGGACACAGGACTCTCTCCCTATGGCAACAATGCCCTCACGGAGACCAACGTGATTACGATTGCCCAGTTGAAGACACAGTTTGCCTCTGTCATCAACAACAGCGGTATGAAACAAGTGACCGACGACATCAAAATCAAGGGCACTGTCATCGGCAACGACATCCAAGGTAATATATATAATGAGGTGATTATCGACGACGGCACTGGTGCCTTTATCATCTGCGTGGCACAAGGCGGCATCTACGGCTACATGCCTGTAGGGCAGGAAGTGCTCATTGACCTGAAAGATCTCTACATCGGTGGCTATGGTCAGCAGGGCGAGCTTGGCATGCCCTACACAAGCGCCAGTGGCTCAACCTATGTGAGCCGTATGAACCGCTTCATCTGGAACGACCACTACAAAATTCTTGGTAAGGCCAACGCTGCTTCCGTTACTCCTATCGAGTTTGATATCAACAGGATGAAAGACGAGAGCTATCTGGCCGAGAACTGCGGTCGTCTGATGACCATCCGCGGTGTGGAAATCTCTGGTGCCGACGGCAAGAGTGTTTTCGCTCCCTCTGACGGCAGCGTGACACTGACAGCCAACTGCGCGAACCGCAGTTTCAAGGGGCTGAGCAGCAGCAACATCGTGCTCCGCACCAGCACCTACGCCGACTTTGCCGGTGACGTCATGCCCACAGGAAAGGTGAACGTCACAGGTGTCTTCACTCGCTATCGCAACACCTGGCAGATACTGATGCGTACCATAGACGACATCCAGCTCGCTCAATAAAAATAGACGCTATAGATACTATAAGAAACTATCGTCACTATAGATACTATAGAAACTATACAATTCAACCAGACAAAAAACAAAAAAACACAACATAATATGAAAAAGCTATTTTATTCATTGTTTCTCGTGGCTATGACAGCCATGACATTGACGAGTTGTGAGGATGTGCCCGCGCCATTCGACATACCCAACACCAGCTCGGACACCCCAGGCGAGGCAGCCGAGCCAAAAGGTAGTGGCACACAGGATGATCCCTACAACGTAGCAGCAGCCATCGAATACACCGAGCAATTGGCAGCCGGTACAGAGAGTGACCGCGACATCTTTATCAAAGGCAAGATCTCGTCTATTCGCGAGAACTACACCTCGCAGTATGGCAACGGAAGCTTCTATATCTCTGATGACGGCACAAGCAACCATCAGTTCCTGGTTTATCGCGCGCTCTACCTTGGCAACAAGAAATTCGCCGAAGGTCAGACACAGATAGAGGTGGGCGACGAGGTGATTATCTGCGGTCGTGTGACTAACTATAACGGTACACTTGAGACCCAGCAGAACAAGGCGTTCCTCTACTCACTCAACGGTGTGACAGCCGGCGGTAGCGGTGGTGGCACCGGAGGTGAAGCCAAGGGCTCTGGTACACTCAATGACCCGTATAATCCGGCAGGCGCTGCTGCAGCTGTGAAAAACCTCACATGGACTAGCAATGACAACTATGAAACGACTGGTGACGTCTATGTAAAAGGAAAGATTTCGCGCATCGCAGACAAAGGCACCTTCACTGAAGGTGGCACTTATGGCAACGCATCCTTCTATATCTCTGAAGACGGAACTGAGAATGGCGAATTCTACTGCTTCCGTATCCTTTATCTGGGTAATAAGAAGTTCGAAGCAGGCAAGACCGACATCAAGGTTGGCGACGAAGTCATTATATGCGGTCAGCTGATGAACTATCGTGGTAACACACCCGAGACGGTGGCTGGCAAGGCATATCTCTACTCGCTCAACGGCTCTACCACCGGTGAAGGTGGCGGCGGTGGCGGCGGCGGTGAGCAGACCGGCGCAGGCAGCTACAGTGAGCCATACAGTGTTTCGGCAGCCATTGCCAAAGGCGAAGTCACAGGAGTTTATGTGAAGGGTTATATCGTAGGCTATGTGGAAGGTCAGGTTTATACCGAAGGTGCTCACTTCAGCGCTACTGGCGACAATGTTTCCCAGACCAACATCCTGTTGGCAGGTTCTCCCTCAGAGACTTCAACAGACAACTGTATGCCTATCCAGTTGCCAAAGGGTGCCATCCGCGACGGTCTCAACCTGAGCCAGAATCCCGGAAACTTAGGCAAGGAGGTTCTTCTCTATGGTGACGTCACAAAGTATTTCAGTGTTCCCGGTCTGAAGAACACCAGCTACGCTGAAATCGGTGGCTCCTCCATCGGCAGCAAGCCATGATGACAAGTTGAACAATCCAATAATATAAAAGGATGCAAGCGAATTGGCTTGCATCCTTTTTTACTTGTTATTCAGAGGTAAGGGGTGAGAGGTAAGAGGTAAGAGATTACTCATCCTACTCTATCCCAATCTGTCCCACACTCCCTCGCAAATGTCCACTCCCCCACACAAATGTCCACACTCCTAAACTCCCAAACTCCTATACTCCTAGAACAATCAACTTGTCAACTAAAAATCAGCTCATTTAATTGGCACCCACAAGGAGATTGACGATTTGCATCACATCGTTGATGGTGATAAGCTTATCTTCATCCATATCGGCATTTTCGAAGACGAAGCCAGCGGGTGGGGCATCGCTGACCATGTAGGTTACGGTGATGACCACATCGGTAACAGTGATATAACCATCGCCGTTGGCGTCACCCTTCAGAGGATTGGTGGTATTGGTCATCCTGCGGTAGAGACTCACGTCTGTCATGTCTGAGGTAGGAAGATAGCATGAGAAAATTGGCTCACCTTTGTTGGGGTTGTAACGTAAACTGTTATGGGTGTTGGTGCCCTGGAACTCCACGGCTGCGATACCATCTGTGATGGTGATGCTCGCATTGGCGTTGCCTTTCTGATCGACCACCGTCTCCGTCCTGAGATAGTTTTTCGAACTTGATGCAGCATAGAGATATCCATCTTCAACTTTCAGGTTCCAAAGGCCGTCATTTTCCTCAAGGGTAATAACCTGCACTTCCTCTGTGATTTCGATGGTCCCGTCATTGCACATGGTGACTGGTGTAGCCGTACGGTTGTTGGTCTGCTGCGTGGTGCTGATGGCATAGAAACCGCCATTTTCATCCTCTCCAACGATGATGTACAAATCATCGGCATTAAGTTGTTCTGCATCTTCCACAAGTTCATAGCGGTCGCCCTCCCCTGGCTCTGGCTGTTCGGCACGCACTTTCAGTGTATAGGATGCCGAGGCACTTTCATATTCATCAGTGGCAGTGGTCGTAGCCGTGATAGTAGTTGTGCCGACACCGATGAGAGTCACTTCTCCCGTGCCTTCATCAACCGTTGCCACATCGTTGTCGCTACTGCTGTACGTCACAGCCAGTCCTGCCGGCTCCACGGTTAACTGTGGTAATTCGAACTCCTGCCCCATAGTAGCAGTGACAGTTGTTTCGCTGAAGGAGATGACGGGAGTCTGCAATTCCACTACAGGTGCCTCATATTCTACATAGAGGTTGGCGAGGATCATCGACGCATTAGGTTTGCTGGTATAGGTAGTAAAACGTGGGCTGTTAGCATTGTAAAGCATTGTGCCATTATCTCCGTATTTGAGAATCACTCCACTGTCATCACTAGAGAGTGTCCATGTCTCAGAATCGTCGGCAAAAGCTACTGTCTTGGCAGCTTTGGCGTAAAGATATTTGCCATCGTTACCTTTGAGTTTATAGGAACCGTCGCTTCCCTCAAGGGTGAAGACCAGAACGTTTTCTGCTGTAATGACATCATCGGCGATGGTGACATCCACTTTTGTGAGATATGTCTTATCCAACTCACCTGCAGCCACCGACTTGCTACCACAGGCGATAATTACCTTTGAGCCATCCTCCAACTCGCTCACATCGGCAACCTTTTTAAAGGTTCCACTTCCTGTCTCGATAGGTGGTTCATGACTATCCCCATATTTTGCCCAGAAGTTAAAGGCTACTGTTCCATTACTGTTTTGTTTGATATTCTCAATGGAAGAGTCCATGTAATACGAGCCATCGCTGTTTTTGTTGTAGAACTTGGCGGCTGGTGTTGTATTCTTATTGAATGCATTGACACTGCCGTAAGGGTAGGTGTCGTTGGTCATTCCCTCAAACGAATAATACTTTGTACCCTGATAGACGGTGTATTGATATTCGTTATCGGCAGGTATCCAAGTCATTCTCTGATGACTAGGGTCATCATTGGGTTGGTTGCTTGCCCAAGCCGACTCATTATAATCCACATGGATGATGAGGAGACCTTTACCGGGAAGGCTAGCATCCCAACCTACCTTCTGTCGGTTTTCCAACAGATAATATTCATTTTGATTGGCCTTATTGTAGATAATATAGAAATCTCCCCCCTGATTGATGGGCTGCATGGCTGAAACTTGTGTGTCAGCGGAAAGTGTGATGGGTGTCTTCCATCCTGCCACCCACCGCTCGTAGCCAGTATACCCTGATGGTTGGTAGCTATTGCCATTGTATGAACCAGAATCCATGAGATCCCAGTTTCCCATTCCCTGTCCACCACTGTAATCGGTGTCATAGAAGTCGGGATATCCAAGGCAATGGCTGAACTCATGACACATGGTGCCGATACCTGCGATACGTCCAGAAGAGCCATCGAGCTCTGGACCACAGGCATACGTGTCGATT
This sequence comes from Prevotella sp., assembly GCA_017548385.1. GTDB lineage: Bacteria > Bacteroidota > Bacteroidia > Bacteroidales > Bacteroidaceae > Prevotella. The sequence goes on along the minus strand of JAFZAE010000171.1, from coordinate 2,728 downwards.
TTCACGCCGTCAAGATGCAAAGCTCCAGAACCATCGCCATAATAACCTGCTGAAGAGAGGCTCCATTCATGTGGCCAGATGGAGCTGGAAGGGCCGCCGTCGGCCTCACCCTTTCCAGCATAGACCACATACACCTGGTCGACTTCACCATCGCCATCCCAGTCGTAATCGGCAAAATTAACATCGGCATCGGCTTGTTGACATGCTTCAGAGACCATGGATGCTGGTTTTTTGTCATCTCCTTGATAGTTATTACCTCCATAATATGACCGGTTCTGACTAACGGTGTAAGGTCCTACGACATCGAAGTCGAGCTCGAAAACACCATCGCTCTGGTCGTAGAAATAGTCACGCATAGAACCTTTGAACTCGCCATACTGGAAGTTTACCTCATTGGCCACGCGGTTCCACAGCGTTTGGTTGTTGGCAGGATTCATTGCCACATCCTGGTAATTGACAAGGATGATAATGCCTTTTTTCTGACCTGTAAACGAAGAGGCACCTTTCGCCTTTCTAGCTGCCATACGTTTGTTGCGTAACTGGTTGGCGGCATTACGTTTCTGGTTGGCCTGTGTCTGAAGTGTGCTGAGGTTGGCAGGTGTATAGAGACCTGTGGTTGTCGTCTCGACATATGCCTTGCCATCGTTGGCGAGCCAGTAATGTCCATATTCATCGCCTACAAGCATCGCCTCCACTTGTGTGCCATTAGCGAGTGTGATTATTCGTTTAAGACCAGGCTTTGCGGGTACTGCGCTGATGGTGATAGCCGTGAATAATGCACATAGCAACATAGCGCATTTCATGAAATGCTGTCTAAGAAGATTTGTCATATTTGAAATTTAGTTGTTGTTTTGTGTGAGAGTAAATAAGGTGTATTTCTCAAATTCGTGTGCAAAAATACAAAAAATATTCATTCATTGTTAGCAAAAAAAGCGAAAATATTTTGTGGGGCGGGAAAAATGTTGTAATTTTGCAGCCCAAACTGCAAATAGTGCACATAATATTAAAGTTTAACAATAAAACAAAATGAAAAAAGGTATCCATCCAGACAACTATCGCCCCGTCGTATTCAAGGATATGTCCAACGGCGATATGTTCCTTACAAAGTCCACATGCAAAACAAATGAGACCGTGGAATTTGAAGGTGAGACTTATCCAATGGTGAAGATCGAGATTTCCAACACCTCGCACCCGTTCTACACAGGCAAGAACAAGCTTGTCGACACCGCCGGTCGCGTTGACCGCTTCATGAGCCGCTACGGCAAAATCAAGAAGTAAAAGGAAATCCCTGCAAACTTCAGTCTGCGGCTCACCGCGTCGCCATTGGCTCCAATATTTCTTGGATGGAGTTTGAACGATATTTAGCCACTCCCCAGCGTAGTTGCATATGCGCTGGGGAGTGGCTTTTTTAACCTTATCAATATTGAGACCAACAAAGTCAACGATATAGGGGAGTGGAAAGGTCAGAACAACATCGGCAAAATACTGATGATCTGCCGTAACTGCATCACCGAAAGCACGGAACCAGCTATCGATTACGAATTGTTACGCAACGCCAACATTTTTCTCCTCGGACAAAAACTAGTATTCTAACAAAGGATATTTATACCATGCATATGAATATCTCACACAATGAGCTCTATCCATATGCTTTGTTCTATTCCACAAATGAGCCAATCTCTATCAGATTGCCATCTGGATCGGCCACATAGCAAGTTCGCTGTCCCCATGGCTCTGTGGTTGGAGGAAGAACGGACACTGCACCATGTTCGAGGGCATTCTGATATTCTTTATCAACATCTGCGAAGGTCGGAACGTCGAATGCCAATTCCACAGTGCCGTTGAAGCCGTCGGGATAATGGAATTTCCGTGAAACCATCTGCTCGAAAGCCTCACGAGGGAAAAGAATGATGCGCATACCTGCCAAAGTCATTTCCACATTTGGTTGTATGCCGTCCCAATCGGTGGTAAAGCCGAAGGTTTTCGTGTAGAAATCGACAATCGCTTTGTTGTCTTTTGTGAAAAGTCCTACCGTGTTAAAAGTAAACCGAGGACAGGATATATTCTCTTTCATATCTTCATTATTTTTATTGATTATCTTTCCTGTCAAGAATGCAAAGATACGATATATTATTGAACTATGTGGCAATATTACGAATAAAGAAAAATAGCCTGCCCGACTCTGTATTTCTCAATAAAAAACTATGAGATAAGTCACTGCCCCATAGACCAATGGGGGTAATCACCTCATTTTAAAAACTTTTTTTGTCTTCCGTCATTCCATCTAATAATATTGAGTCCTTTCTGTAGTTTGTTATGCCGGACTCCTTTGCTATCGTAGATAGATAAAGACGTACCATCACCAATGATTTCACGAACATCCAACATATTATCGGTAGTTTTAACAATGAAAGACTGATATGAATTAGCATCTGCTAATAAATAGGCACGGAATGGATATATTGTTTTATCAGCATCACAAACCCAGAATTTATCTCGTGAAAAATAATAATTATTGTCCCCGATACATAAGATTTCAGGGGTTTTCATGACCCCTTTTAATATAAAGCCTTCTATACTATTTATTTCTTTTGCTGTCTCAATGAGCATAGGTTCATTACAGACTATTCGCATATTGCCTATATAGTTCTTGTGAAAAAGGCATGGCATACCAGCTTGAACATAATCAGTTGGTGCAAATAACAACGTGTCTTCATTGACAGAAACG
>JAFZAE010000170.1 GCA_017548385.1 Prevotella sp. | reverse complement strand
ATCTTGGCCAGCGAGGCCCTAATTTCTAATTCCTAATTTCTAATTCCGAATTAGAATCACCTCTAAAACCATTTCCGCCGTTCGTTGCATGATGTCGTGAAAGAGGGATTTGGGAAGGTCGATACAGCGGTCGGCATCGAGGTGGGGCTGGGGAACATAGAGAGCCTTGCGGATGGTCACATCTTCACCAGGGAAACTGGAATAGAGTTCAGCCACCAATCCGAAGGAGTATCTGACGATGGCAGCCACGGGGCGCTGGGGATTTCCCCTGACGCCAGGAAAACGGCTGGTTTGAAGGTCGTATTCGGGCGACTCCTCGCTGATGATGTGCGCCGGTCGTTGCCAGTTGCTCAACTGGATACTCGCCAAGCGGAGAAAATCATCGGGTAGCGGGAGGAAAGCCATGGCCAACTGATGTTTCTCGTTCATCGGGTTCATCGGGATTTGCAATCCCGATGTCATAGGCTGTTGTTTCCAGCAGAGTCTTCCTGTCAGAGGCCGGAGGGTGTCAATGGCAGCAAGAGGTGCTGTGAGGAGCACCTGCTGGGCTGCCGTGGGCAACATGGTGGCAATGATGCGATTGATGGAGAGCGTAGGTTCATCACGCACATCGATGAGGGGCTTACAATCGGGGCTGTAGTTAAGCAGCACCCGCACATGGCTGATGATTTCGTGGAGGGGGTAGAGCATAGTTATTGGGAGTTAGGAGTTATGATGGGGAGTTATGATGAGGAGTTATGATAAGGAGTTAGAGGGCCATTACCTTGCTTTGTGGGAGCAGGAGTAATCTCTTACCTCTCACCCCTCACCACTATCAATCACGGTGGCATGCCATCGAATACGATGCCGTGGTCAAAGGAATATTTGTGGATGTCATCGGGAGTGCGCAGGACGGTACGTGAGATGCCGGTCAGCTCCACCAGCCTTTCCTTGGCATCGTCGAAATCGGTGAAGAGGATGTGGGTGAGACCGTCTCCTTTCTTTGTTTTGTCGGAAGGAGTCTGTTGTGGTGCCGATTCTTTCTCGGGCATCCGCTGGAACATCTTCCCATAATAGGGATGATGCTCAATGGCTCGCTCCAAGAGTGTGTCGTTCACAGTGAGAAAACTCTCACCGAGAGTGGTGGGTGTGAAAACCAGATGGTGTTTCACTCCCTTCACCCTGACATTGATGGTGAGCTCGGTAGAAGAATGGTAGGTGGGCATATTAATTAGAAATTAGGAGTATTTAGGGGTAAGGGGTAAGAGGTAAGAGGTGAGAGGTGAGAGAAATGATTTGTTGCTCACAAGGATGATCATTCACCCCTTACCACAGAATAAATATTTAACTATATATTTTCATTAAAACAACTAAAGATAGCAGGAGTATTCTCTCACCCCTCACACCTCACCTCTAACCTCTAACCAACCGCCAATCTGAGGCGGGCGTGAGCTTTGGCGTAGCGGAGGTAGAGGCAGGAGATTTCCTGGATGACGACGGCATCGGTGTTGCGTACACCGGCCTTCTTGAGGTCGAGGATGTTGCGGCTCCAACTGAGGTGTGTGCGCTTGGTGAGGAACTCCGGGTCGAGAGCGAAGGCACAACCAGCCATACCGTTGAGGTCGAAGAGTTCGTCGTGCATGGCGAGGATTTCGCCAAAATCGGTTTCCCAGCTCTTAAATTTAAGATTCCAAACCTCTACGGTGTCCTTGAGGCGGAACTTGTCGCTCTCAATCTTGGAGAGGGCGGCGAGGAAGTCGCTTCCGCAGAGAAGCACCTTGCGTTTGTTGCCGATGCCTGTGCCCACGAAGAGATCCTTGGAGATATCCACAAGGTCATCGTCGGAGATGACGGTGACATGCTTCGTGCTGTCCCACTGCCCTACTTCGATGTCTTTTCCCGCCTGCCACCAAATGCCCTTGGTGAACCACTGGCTCATGCCGTCCTTGGTGGAATGACTCACACGGTTCATGTCGCCGAAGAGGTAGGAGTTTTCCATGGTCAGTCGCATATCATAGATGCTATCCTCCTCAAGGTCGTTGAAGTCCCAGTTTACCTCTTTGTTGGCGATTTTGTCGAGGGTTGACTGTTCAATCTGTGCCATGAAATTCTGGCAGTACTGTAGTTCCGAGGTGGGCAGGTTGTTGAAGCGGCCTGTCTGCACATCGAGTTCGCCGCAGCTCTTTCCCATACGGATAAGGGTGGTGTTTACGGGTATGGCAGGCACACCGATGGGCTGTTGACTGACCATGGTACCATTGACAGCATAGACGATAGGTTGGCCAGTGGATGTTTTTCCGCAGACACATAGCACCAAGTCGGGGGTGTTGGCGGCATTGGCGTTGTATGCCACGCCCTTGTAGTCGGTTTTGGCTTTGACACCTACGACGCGGATGGTGTCGTCGAGGGTGAACATATCGGGGTCGGCAACTTCTATTTCCACGGAAGGTGTGGAGGAAGCGGTGACAGCTGTGGTGAGGGTGGTTTTCACAGGGCGAGTGCCTACGCTGTAGTATTTCACCTCGAAGCTGCCGCTTTTCTGGGCTGTGGCATAGCGTGAGATTTGGTCGATGGGTGTGGCCATGGGGCGGATTTTGGTAATGCGCTCGTCGATTTCTTTCTGGTAAATCTCAGGATCGTCCTCACGTCCGAAAGTCTCGGTGGCAATGCCCTCAGGGACTATGTGTCCACCTCGTGAGGTGCCAGCATCGGGTAGATTCATTTTTGTGCTCATTGTGGTGTGGTTTTTTTGTTAATAAATCGTGTACATGAATGTGATCACGCTGCAAAAGTAACACATGAAGAACCACGAGGCATGGCATTTTCGGAATACGAACACGAATCTTACGAATCCACAAAAAAAAGCAGCCTGCTCGGCTGCTTTGATTTTTTCACGAATTAAAGAATTAAAGAATTTTCTGTTTAAGTTGCATGGTTGTTCCAATTTTTCTACGGACTTCAAGGACTTATAGGAATAGCGAATGATAGATTTGAGCAAATTTCGCCTCACAACCTCATAACCTAAAACCAACACGCTACGCTACCTAAGAAGTTGAGGACTTCCAAAACTTCAGTGTTTTTTTAACCAAATTGTTTGTCCTAATTCCATATTTTTATATATTTGCATTAAATAAGGCGATGAAATGAAACGTACATGCCTTTTGTCAACAATTCTGCTGGCTGTCACAGTCTCTGCACAGAATCGTATTGTACTTGTCGAGGAGTTCACCAATACGGGATGCGCTCCTTGTGCGTCATGGTCTCCCGAACTTGATGCCGTGATTGAAAACCGCTTAGGTGATTGCGTTGCTATCAAGTATCACAGTAGTTATCCCAACCGTCACGACGAGTTCTATAATTACGATTCCGATACGCAGCAAAAGCGTCACGATTTCTATGAAGTAACTGGTGTGCCGGCCACTTTTGTCAATGGAGAAGCGTTGTCTTTCCGCACATCTTCCTGCCTGGATGAAACCATCACCCGGCAGATGGCTCAACCGGAAAGATTCTCGCTCATACTATCGAAAGGAATTGAAAACCACAGGATGTCGGTTCATGCCAACCTTACACCGCTACAAGAAAGCGAGAGTGGCACCTCGCTTAGGTTGTTCGTGGCCGCCATCGAGGAGCATATCACCCCATCCAAACCATATCCCAATGGCGAGACCTCGCTCCATTACACTATGCGCAAGATGTTCACCGGTGGAGATGGTATTCAGATAAGTGATGATGGTCTCCATGCTGGTCAAACCTACTCCTATAGTGCGTCGTGGGAAATCGACTTCTGCGATGACGAGACTCAACTCGGTGTGGTAGCTTTCCTGCAAGACATTGAAACCAAGGAAGTGGTATGTACCGCATATAGCGGCCCCGGGACAAACAAGGAAAACCACCTGACGTTGGTAGCCTTGGCCGACACCCCT
>JAFZAE010000169.1 GCA_017548385.1 Prevotella sp. | reverse complement strand
GTGAGCAGCATATCAACGCGGCAGTTGAAACCCATACGATGCAGTTCGTAGGCGGTGAACACCAGTATGGCTGTAAACAATGCAGTACGCTCGTTGCTACGACGGCGGAGGAAGATATAGGTGACAACGGTGAGTAGGATGAAAGCCACAGCAGAGGGAATGCGTGAGGTAAACTCCGTCACCTTGCCATTGATACTGGAAACAGCAGCAATTGCCCAATGAAAGAGTGGTGGTTTATAGGCAATCTCGCCCACACTGTTGCGAGGGATAATCCAGTTGCCAGACTCCACCATAGTGAGTGATACGATGGCCTCTCGTGGCTCACCCTTGGTGTTATAGTCAAAAGTTCCAATGAAGGGAACAATAGCAATGGTGCATAGCAGCAGTATGAGCAAGACTTTTTTCATCAGATGACTCCTTTCATGGTGGTGACAAATGCTTTGGCCTTACCCCAGTTCAAATCGACATCAAGGCGCACGGGTACATGCTTGTTGTCATCAGTGACGAAGAAGGTGCCGTAGGTTTTCCATTTCTTCTTTTTCTCTACATATTCTGAATATTCCAGTTTCAAGCACTGATAGGTCACGCCATTGTCACCCTTTACCTTCTCTTTGCCTAAGTATTTGAGGGTAGCTGTGGTCATGCCGTTGCCATCGGCAACAGGTACTTTAATGGTATGTCCTTTTGTCCAACCATCGGTGCTGAAATTGCGGGCACGTGAGAAAAGGTTGAGCATGTCATAGACACATTGGTCGCTACTTTTGGCAAAACGCTGGTGCGTGCCGTCGGCCTTTTGGCGGTGCATTTTCAAATTGCACTTGCCATTGTCATAAGTATACCAAACTTCATCTACGGTATAGCGGTCTTGTTCTACGGAACCTTTCCGGAAATACAGTGGAGATAGGGTAGGGGTAACATAACCAGTAAGTGTGTCGCGCATGACGAAATATCTGTCGAGTTTTCCGTTTCCACGAGTGATGAGGCTGCTTTTGTAGGCAGGTTGTCCATTATATTTTGTGTAGATGGTCGACATAGATGCAGTTCCCACCTTCACCCAGACAAATTTCCAGTTGAAATAGAGGTTGTAGGTCAGATACTCGCCCGATGTAAAAGCTTTATTCGTCAGCGGGCATTGTGCGGAGGCCGTCATTGTGGCCAAGATGAACAGTAATGTAACGAGGTATTTTTTCATAATTCTTTGAAGTGTTAGGTTTTTTGACATTAGACGAAAAACAATAGACTTTAGTTTAAATGATAAAATTCAGAATACTCGGAAAATTTGGAATACTCGGATTATAAATAATTATTCAAAAAACTCAATACCTATTATTAGGCACATAAATGATACCCAGTTTGCGGGCGCGTTCAGCATTTTGATTTTTTATCTTTTTTTCTTTATCAGGTTTTTGTTTGGTGATGGCAGTGGGTTTCTGGCGTGCTAGGAACACACTGGTGGGGTTCCAACTAAGTTGGAGGGGCCATTTGGCCTTACATTCGATAAGTTCGGGATAGTAATACACCATTTCTGCTTGTAGGTCATCGTCGTAGCGGCCTGTATCCCATTGTCCGTTGCCATTTGCATCAGCGCAGAGTCGCAGATAGTATTGTCCTGGCTTCACGTATTCAAAACGGAGGACGCCGTCGAAAGCCACGGCCTGTCGTATCACCTTTTCACTTTTATCAAGCAATTGTCCCACATAGGGTATGGTGTCTGTGGTGATAACATTGAAGGTAATAGTAGTATAGTCATTGTCAGCTTTCACACGCATGATTTTTCCCGTGGCGAGCGAAGCATGGCCATAGATATCGACAAACGCAGCAGAGTCTAGTTCCAACCGATATTCTGTGTTCATCTCCCAGAGTCCGTCTTCTGAGGCATGCGACAGTCGGTAGGATCGTATTGCCTGACAGTTAGGTATGCCCATATATGTCGGTCGGTCTTCCAAAAGGAAAGGTCGTGGTTCCCATATAGTATCGTTGCGTGCCGAAAGTCTTATCTTTGAGGTGTCGGCAATGGCGATTGGTGTAGCAAAATTGAAATTGACGTAGGCATCAGGATACATATCCTGTGGCATCAGTACACTGACGTCCAATGGTTTTGGTGGCATCTCCTCCAGATAACTTTTACCGCGCTTTTTGGCTTTCTCTTGTTCTTTTTCCCATTTCTCTCGCTCTTTCTCTTGATCTTTGAGGCGTTTGGCATAGGGAATCTTGGAGAGAATTTCCAATGTGTCGGTTTTGCTTTGCAAAGCTCCCAATGTGTCGGTGTAGAGATAGGAGTAGGTGATGTTCAGTGTGTCGCGGTTGACGAGTGTTGTGTCGCGGAGCCAGTAAGTGAGGGTGTCTTGAAGAGCGTTGGTTTCCAAGAGCAGGGCATCGGTTTCATCGAAATTCACACCATGGATTTCGGGCAACTGGGGATTGCCGTAGGTGAAAAAAAACGTCATTTGTTCAGGAATGCTACGCTCTTGCTTGAGTAGGAAGCGACTGGTCTGTATCTCGGTGAAGGCACGCAGCACGATATCATCGGGTAGGAAATGGGTATAGCCCACTCGGGTGATATCGTCGATATGCAGTGAGTCACGCCAGATGGTATCTTGTCTGACATCAGGTTTACTCGAGGGGATGATGATATCGTGTGAGAAAGCAAGTTTTTCGCTTTGTTGTGAGAACTGATAATTATTATCGGCATCTTGCAATGCATAGATACGATATTCGCCAGGTGCTACACCCTTGATATTGAAACGTCCACGACTATCAGTGCGTGAGACACGGAGCATCGGTTCGGTGGTAAAGGCCGAGTCAGCGAGATTGGCATAGAGTCCCACTAAAATGCCTTTTATAGGCTCAAGGTTTTCTGCCTCAAGTACATATCCCGCTACTTGGAGGGTGTCGATTTCTTGTCCTGTGGAGAAACTGTAGGTATAGTTACCTAGTGGATTGCTCTCGTTATTATCAGAGATGGCATCGGAAAAATCGATGGTATATGTGGTGTTGGGTTTCAGACTATCGCTGAGTTCCACGATGATACGGTTGCCAGCGCCTTTGATTTCTGGTGTTTCCAATTGTGGTGGTGATACAACAACTTTTTCCGAGGGATTATCAAGTTTGATATATTCGTCAAAGTAGATTGTGATTTTTTGGGCATTTACACCGGTTGATTGATCAGCGGGAATGCAAGTTACCACATGTGGTGGTGTCTCGTCAAACCATCCCCCATCGGGTTGGCCCATGTTGGCGCAACCATAAAGAGCAAGTATTGCTGCAAACGTGAAGATGATTTTTCGGAGATTATTCATAATGCTTATAAAATAAGTGATGTTTGCGCCGGCGAAACCATTGCCTTCGCTTACTCCTTACCACTTTTGTTTAATGCTAGTATTTCCTCGATGAATCTGCGGTTGTTGGAAAGTCGGGGCACTTTATGTTGTCCACCGAGTTTTCCTTTCGACTTGAGCCAGTCGTTGAAGAGACCATTTCGTGCCAGGATGATTTCCAGGTGTTGCAAGGTGAGGTCTTTATAGCGTTTAGCTTCATAGTCGCTATTGATTTCCTGCAGTTTCTTGTCGAGTATTTGTCCGAATCGTTGGATGTCGTCGGGCATTTTTGAGAATTCTATCAGCCACTGGTGACGACAGCGGGCATGGTTGTCCATAAAAACAGGTGCCGCTGTGTATTCCAGCACCTCAGCGCCAGTCTCTTTGCAGGCGTATTCAAGACCTTTTTCCGCGTTATCTACGATCAGTTCCTCACCAAAGGCATTGATAAAGTGCTTCGTACGTCCAGTGATAACAAACTTGTATGGATTTTTCGATGTAAACATGATTGTGTCGCCAATCATATAGCGCCAGAGTCCGCAGGATGTGGAGATGACCATGGCATAGTTTTGCCCGGTTTTGATGCCAGTCAAAGGCAAAATTGTCGGGTGTTCTTTGCCGATATCCTCAAGGGGTATAAATTCATAGAAGATATCATAGTCAAGCATGAGTAGCATGGAACTGTCGGTGGGGTCGTCTTGTATGCCGAAGAAGCCCTCACTGGCATTGTAAGTTTCCATATAGTGCATCTTATCACCGGTGATGATTTCGGCATATTGTTGTCTGTATGGTGTGAAAGCTACCCCGCCGTGGAAGAATACCTCTAAATTTGGCCACACCTCATTAAGGGTATTCTTGCCCGAGATTTCGAGTACCCGCGAAAGTACAGAAAGCATCCAGGAAGGAACACCCGAGAGGTTTGTGACATTCTTGTTCACCGTCTCCAGTGCGATACGTTCGCGTTTCACCTCAAAATCGTTCAAGAGTGCTGTTTTCTTTTTAGGCACCCTGACGAGGTTGACCAGTGGATTGATGTTTTCTATGAGGATGGCACTGAGGTCACCAACCAAACTATCTGACAATTGGTAATTGGGGGTGTGGCTGCCACCGAGAATAAGGCTTTTGCCATCAAAGAGACGGCTCTTGGGGTTGTTGCGAAGGTAGAATGCCACAGAATCGAATCCTCCTGCATAGTGGATGTGTTGGAGGCCTTCTGAGGATACAGGAATGAATTTACTCTTGTCGTTGGTCGTGCCGGAGGATTTGGCGTACCATTTAATGCGGCCAGGCCACAGCAGGTCGGCTTCGCCACGGCGCATACGGTCGATGTCGCCCTTGAGTTCCTCATAACTGTTCAGGGGCAGATTGTGTGCAAAGTCATCATAGGTCTTGATGGTGCTGAACAGATGGTTGCGGCCGTATTCAGTGTCTTTAGCACGCGCGATGAGGCGCATAAGCACCTCCTCTTGCATCACCTCAGATTGTGTGAGATGGCGTTCTAACTCTTTCTGCCGTTTTTGAAAGATTTTGCCGGCTATACGGGTAATATTCATTTCTATCCTATGAAGTTTTGAATGTCGGTAATGTCTTACCTCTCACTCCTAATTATTCATCTGTGAGAATGCAGCTTCTTCTGCAGCGGCGATGATGCTCTCACGTGACTGCTCCACGGGGTTGTGGGTGATGTCACTCAGGTCAAATTCATCGGTCTCGGGTACACTGGGTTTTTCTGCATTCTTCTTCCTCTTTGTCTTGGTTGGCTGTTGTGAGGTTTCCTTCAAATCTTTTTTCTGACTGTCGTCTTGGGTGATGATAAAATCATCCTTGACATCGGTTTCTGGAACGGTTTGTGTAGGCTCTTCCTCCATCTTGGTGCGGTTGGTCTTGGCTGCGAAGACGGCGTCGATATATTGTGGTTCACGACGTAGACGCTGCAAAGTGAGTTTAGATGCCATCTGCTGACTCTCCTTTTTGGAATAGCCGCTGCCATTGCATCCTTCCACACCTTCGATACGCACTTGATAGGTAAAAGTGGGATTGCCGTCGCTGTCTTTTTTCTGTTCCACAAGTTGGTATTCAATCTCCACCCTGTTTTTTTGACACCATTCGATGAGTTTGCTTTTGAAATTCACCTCTTTATAAGCTACCTTGTCCAAGTTGATGAGTTTTGACAGGATACGTTTCTGTACAAACTTCATACATGCGTCATATCCTTTGTCAAGGTATATGGCTCCTATCAAAGCCTCAAGTGTATTACCGCCGAGGTAGCTGTTATGCGATGAATTGTGCCCAGAGGTCATGATGAGGTTGTTAAGACCCATCTCCTGGGCTAATTTGTTGAGTGTGTCGCGCTGAACAATTTTGCTACGTGTGTTGGTGAGAAAGCCCTCACGTTTTCCCTCAAAATGGCTATAGACAATATCACCCACCACGGCACCAAGGATAGCATCACCGAGAAATTCGAGCCGCTCGTTATTGATAGGCTTCCCTTTTTCTTTATGCATGATGCTTTTATGCATCAGTGCAAGTTTGTAATACTTGATGTCGTGTGGATAGAATCCCAAAATGTCATATAGAGCCGAAAAAAGCTCCTTCTCCTTACGGAAAGGGAGCCTGATACGGTCTATGATATTACTCAGCATATTTCTTGAATACTACACAGGCATTGTGTCCACCAAAACCAAAGGTGTTGCTCAATCCAGCCCTTACGGTGCGGCGTTGTGCCTTGTTGAAGGTGAAGTTCAGATTGTAGTCTATCTCTTCGTCCTTGTCATCCTCGTCATGGTTGATGGTAGGAGGAACGATGTCGTTTTGCACCGCCAAGAGTGTCACCATGGCTTCAATGGCACCGGCTGCACCAAGCAAGTGTCCTGTCATCGACTTGGTGGAACTGATGTTCAGTTTGTAGGCTGCGTCGCCAAAGACTTCTTTGATGGCTTTAGCCTCAGAGATGTCACCGACGTGTGTTGATGTACCATGGACGTTGATATAGTCGATCTCATCGGGGCGAAGACCTGCGTCTGCCAGTGCATTTTCCATTACCAGTTTTGCACCGAGGCCTTCAGGATGAGAGGCTGTGATGTGATAAGCGTCTGCACTTTCACCCTCACCCACCATCTCGGCATAAATCTTGGCACCACGTGCCTTGGCATGTTCCAATTCCTCTAAAATCAGGCAACCGGCAGCCTCGCCCATGACAAATCCGTCACGGCTCTTGCTGAAGGGGCGTGAGGCACGCTCTGGCTCGTCGTTGCGTGTGGAGAGGGCGTTCATGGAGTTGAAGCCGCCTACTCCGCAGGCACAGATGGCTGACTCGGCACCACCGCCAAGGATGATGTCGGCTTTACCTAAGCGGATAAGGTTGAAAGCATCGGCAAGGGCATTGGTTGAAGAAGCACAAGCAGATGTGGTGGTGTAATTGGGACCATGGAAACCAAAATGGATGGAGATGTGGCCAGAGGCGATGTCGGCAATCATCTTGGGGATGAAGAATGGACTAAACTTAGGACCATCCTCTTCGTGGACACCATAATATTTCACCTGGTCTTCAAAAGTCTTGATACCACCGATACCCACTCCGTAGATTACTCCAACACGATTTTTATTGACCTGCTCCAAGTCCATGCCACTGTCTTTCACTGCCTGGATGGCTGCTACCAAAGCCAGTTGTGTATAGCGGTCCATATTGCGGGCTTCCTTGCGGTCGAGATAATCGGTCACTTTGAAGTCTTTGATTTCACAAGCAAAATGGGTTTTGAATTGTGAGGTGTCAAAACTATTAATGGTGGCAGCGCCACTTTTGCCGGCCAACAGGTTTTTCCACGTTTCCTCAACGGTGTTGCCTAAAGGAGTGATGGCGCCAAGGCCTGTTACTACTACTCTTTTTAGTTCCATTATTATGTTCTTGATAATTCGTGAAAACTCAACAGAAATGTTTATTTCTCAAAATAGGAACGAGGCGAAAGCGTCCTTTTTCCGTTGAGTAATTAGAAATTTATGGTTTATAACTATGGCAGTTAAAAAAAATTAGACAAGCCATAAGCTATAAACCATAAACTATAAAGCCGTATGAGGTTTATTTTTTATTTTCCTCAATATAAGCGATAGCATTGCCTACGGTAGATATCTTCTCAGCTTGGTCATCAGGAATATTCACGTTGAATACTCTTTCAAACTCCATAATAAGCTCTACAGTATCCAATGAATCTGCGCCCAGGTCGTTGGTGAAACTTGCCTCGGGTTTAATTTCTTCTTCGCTTACACAAAGTTTGTCAACGATGATTTCCTTGACTTTCTTCTCGATTTCTGACATAATTCTTTTACTTTAATTGTTTATAATACTCTTTTTTAATATTCTATTTTTTCCAGTCAATACGGCAAAGATACGGCCAAAAGACTTATAAAAATAAATTTCTTAAAAATTCGGGTGCAAAGGAACAAATTTTTATTCATGTGTGCAAATAAATTTCAAAAAAAAGCAAAGCGTGTTGCACAAACACCCATTATGTGTGCATATTTTTGGGGTAAAATAAAAAAAAACAAACAATTATTTTGTTCGTTATACGTTAATTACTATATTTGCAAGAGATAAAAATAGTGTTTATAGTATCTATAGTGACTATATCATTTATAGTGAATATAATAACTATCTGCTTGTCAACTTGTTTACTTGTCAACTCGTCAACTTAAAAGAATATGTCAAACACAGAAATTTATAACCATGTCTTCAATAAGGCCATTATGGATTATCATATTATAGATAATGTGGATACGCCTATCAACAATCCGTATGACCGCGACTCATTGGAGAATCGCCTATATCTGAAATGTTGGATTGATACCGTACAATGGCATTTGGAGGATTTAATACGCGACCCCCATATTGACCCCATGGAGGCATTGTCGCTCAAGCGTCGCATCGACCGCAGCAACCAGGATCGTACCGACTTGGTTGAGCAAATCGATTCCTATTTCCTGCATCAGTACAGCGATGTAAGTGTGCAGCCCGACGCAAGAATCAATACCGAAAGCCCGGCATGGGCAATAGACCGTCTGTCGATTCTGGCGCTGAAGATTTATCATATGCGTGAACAGGTGAATCGTACCGACACCGATGAGACACATCGTGAGAAGTGCCGCTATAAGTTGAATGTGCTTTTGGAACAGCAACGTGACCTCTCGACAGCCATCGACCAACTCCTTGAGGATATCGCCACAGGTGCAAAATATATGAAAACCTATCGTCAGATGAAGATGTACAATGATCCATCCACTAATCCGGTGCTCTATCAAAAGAAATGATTCTGACCTGCTGATATGAACAACGAGCATATACTCATTATGAGATTCTCGGCCATAGGCGATGTGGCGATGTTGGTGCCTGTGGTTTATTCCTTGGCTAAGCAATATCCCGATGTACGGGTGACAGTGCTTAGCAGGGGCTTTGCAAAGGCTTTCTTCGACAACCTGGCGCCAAACGTGGGATTTATGGCTGCCGACCTGGAGAAGGAATATGCCGGTATAACAGGACTCAATGCGCTCTATCGTCGGTTGCGTGCCAAGCATTTCACGGCTGTGGCCGATATGCATGGTGTGCTGCGGACCCATTATTTGCGTACACGTTTTAGGATGGACCGTTTCCGTGTAGCACACATCGATAAACGTCGTGCTGGGAAGCGGAGATTGGTAAGCCGTGACAACAAAAGGCTGGTACAGCAGACTACATCGTTTGAAAACTATGCCGAAGTACTTTTGCGAATAGGCTATCCCGTCAAATTAGAGTTTCAGTCGATTTTTCCGCCCCAGGGTGGGAATTTACGATTGTTAGCAGAACAGATTGGTGAGAAAAAGACTTTCCAAAAGTGGATAGGTATCGCCCCCTTTGCTGCTCATGAAGGAAAGGTGTTGCCATTGCAGAAAATGGAGCAAGTCATCGATAAACTGGGAAAAGTGCATCCTAATGCACGCTTTTTCCTCTTCGGAGCTGGGGGTAACGAGCGGCGGATATTAAAAAAATGGTGCTCTACTTACCCACGTTGTGTCTGTGTTTCCGAAGTGCTCAATGATTTATCTGAGGAACTGATTCTTATGAGTCATCTCAATGTGATGGTATCAATGGACAGTGCCAACAGTCATCTTGCGTCATTAGTCAATGTGCCGGTTGTGAGCATTTGGGGTGCCACACACCCTTATGCAGGATTTATGGCATGGGGACAGAGTGAGGAAAACGCTGTACAGGTGCAACTACCATGTCGTCCATGCAGTATCTATGGTAACAAACCCTGCTATCGTGGTGATATGGACTGTATGAACCGCATTACTCCAGAAATGGTGATACAGCGGGTGGAGGCTGTATTGGATAAATGATTTATGGGAGTATAGACAAATGATCTGATTACTTGGAATATTCTGATTACTCTGATAAACTTAAAAAACTCAAAAACTTACAAACTCAAAAACTCATAATTATGAAGTACGTATGCGAGACTTGCGGGTATGTGTATGATCCCGCCGTTGGTGACCCTGACAATGGTATTGACCCTGGCACACCGTTTGAGGAATTGCCAGAGGACTGGGTATGCCCTCTTTGTGGAGTGGGAAAGGAAGACTTCTCACCCGAGGAGTAATTCTCCTATTCC
>JAFZAE010000168.1 GCA_017548385.1 Prevotella sp. | reverse complement strand
CCTTGCTGACAATGGGGAAATGAAGCTCCTCGTAATCGGCCACCATGTCGGAAATCATGTCGAGTTCCAACAGGTTCTTGTCACCGGAAGGAGTCTCGTTGTTGACAACCTTCAGCAACTCGTTAATTCTATCACAGGCAGCTCTGTACTGCTCCTCCGTCTTTATCTGTGCCATAATCAAATATTTTTAATATCCTTTATCCTGTCATATTCTTCATGCGTACCCACAAAGCGTATATACACTTTCTGATTGATGAAAAGGACGATAGCCACAATCCTGTAGTTGTTGCCCTTTATGTTGAACACATAGCGGTCATTGCCCACATAGTCCACCGAGTTGAACGTCTGCTTGATGTCGGCAAAATTGCGCCAATATGCCTTTGATACGGCTTTGTACCATTCTTTCAAGGGCTCGTTCGCGTCGGCATGGACAACGACGAAATTACGTATGGCGGCAAACGATATAACTCTCATAAAAACCTATAATTTTTGCAAAGGTAACAAAAACGTTTCTCTTTTCCAAATTTTCAGTAATAAATTTGCAAAATAATAACGTTTTTTATATCTTTGCATCATAATGGGCGAAAGGAGCATGTCCGACCGTAAAATCCGAACTTTTTCCGTGACATTTCCGTCAAGCCCAAAAATTGAAAGCCCAGAAGTTTATGTAAGGATAAGCCCTCCACGGGATTCTGATATACAGATTCCGGTTCTGAAGGTCTTGGGTTTGAATCCCAACGGGATCACAAAGAAAAAAGGGGAATTAAATATGAAAGCTCGCTTTCAAATATTTAAGGCTCCTTTTTTATTTGTAGGATGGCTGGCGCCAGCCTACAGGGATATGCAATCCCGTTGGAATCACAAAACATAATCCCAATGTTGGCAGTTATTGCCTCTTCGAGGAGAATTGATAGAAGAGGAGACAAAAAAGTTTTGGAACAAAAAGTATAAAATATGAACAAATATCTTTCCATTTCACCTGAAGTGCAGAAAGCACTCGATGAAAAGCGTCCTGTAGTAGCTCTTGAGTCCACCATTATCTCACACGGAATGCCTTATCCGCAGAATGTGGAAACGGCACTAAAAGTGGAGCAGACCATCCGCGAGGGTGGTGCCGTACCCGCCACTATCGCCATTATCGGTGGCAAATTGAAGGCAGGTTGCACTCCCGAGGAAATCGAGTACTTAGGGCGCAAAGGCCAGGCGGTGACCAAGGCATCACGCCGTGACCTGCCCGTACTTATCGCCCGTGGCGAAGATGGCGCCACCACTGTGACCACGACAATGATCATCGCCTCGATGGCTGGTATCCGTGTGTTTGCCACTGGTGGCATCGGCGGCGTCCACCGTGGTGCTGAGAAAACGATGGACATCAGTGCCGACCTTGAGGAGCTTGCCATGACACCTGTGATGGTCATCTGTGCCGGTGCAAAATCCATTCTTGACCTGGGACTGACACTGGAATACCTTGAGACCAAGGGCGTGCCCGTCATCGGCTACGGCACCGAGGAATTGCCTGCTTTTTACACGCGCCACAGCGGGTTCAAGGTGGACTACCGCATCGACACCCCCGAGCAGCTTGCCGCTGTCTTCCGCACCAAGCTTGAATTGGGCATGAAGGGCGGCATACTTGTCACCAATCCCATCCCAGAGGAGTACTCCATGCCAGCCGATGTCATCAATCGTGCCATTGATGAAGCCATCGAAGAAGTCAACCGCCTGGGCATCCGCGGCAAGGAGACAACACCATTCCTGCTGGCCAAGGTCAAGGAACTCACCGGAGGCGATAGTCTGGAAAGCAACATCCAGTTGGTGCTTAACAATGCCCGTCTAGCCGCCCGCACCGCTGTTGCATTAGGTTAGGCACATATACTGCAAATATTGGGAAAAGTATCCTTTGTTGTATAGACTTATTCTATTTTTTGCACAAAAAAAGTTGAAGCATCCTATTATTAAACAAAAAAACCTTACCTTTGTGACAAAAATAAGACAACTCAACTATAGGGATTTAGGATGAGGAGTTATATATGGGAGTTATACAAAGAAGTTAAGATGAGCAAAATGCTTTATTTTCAGCAATTCTGCCAATGATATGGTAATGACTTTTTAACTCCGGAAACTTTAGTAAGACAATTATTATGACCATTTACGCACAACTGATAGCGAAACATCTTCATTTAAGCGAGGCAGGGGTGGATAATACCATCGCCCTCCTCGACCTTGGTTGCACCATCCCCTTCATTGCCCGTTACCGAAAGGAACGCACAGGCAACCTTGACGAAGTGCAAATCACACAAATTAGTGAGACCTACGAAAAACTGAAGGAAATCGCCAAACGAAAAGAAACCATTCTCAAGACTATACGTGAGCAGGAAAAACTCACACCCGAACTGGAACAACGCATCAATGACTGCTGGGAAGCCACACAGTTGGAGGACATCTACCTGCCCTTCAAACCCAAAAGGCGCACACGAGCACAAGTGGCGCGCGAACTTGGTCTGGAGCCACTGGCCACCATCTTGCTGATGCAACGCGAGATGCACCCTGAGCGTGCTGCAGAACGTTTTGTGAAAGAAGGAGTAAAAGATGCCGAGGCCGCCATCAAAGGTGCCCAGGACATTATCGCTGAGATGGTGAACGAGGATGAGCGCTCCCGCAATCAGATACGTTCTGCCTTCCGCCGTGATGCTTTCATCACATCAAAGGTGGTGAAAGCGAAAGCCGACAGTGATGAGGCCGCCAAATACACCGACTATTTCGACTTTACCGAGCCACTCCGACGCTGTTCTTCACACCGGCTATTAGCCATGCGGCGTGGTGAGGATGAAGGGATCCTTCGTGTGAGCATCTCTGCAGACGACGAGGATTGTATCGGTCGTCTGCAACGTAATTGGGCGCGCGGCAATGGTCCGTGTACCGCTTTGGTGGAGGAAGCCGTGGAAGATGGCTACAAACGGCTACTCAAACCTTCCATTGAGACAGAGTTTGCTGCCCTAAGTAAAGAGCGAGCAGACGATGAAGCCATCGGCGTTTTTACAGAGAACCTCCGACAGTTGCTGCTTGCTGCACCATTAGGCCAAAAGCGCGTGATGGGTATCGACCCCGGATTCCGCACCGGCTGCAAGGTGGTATGTCTCGACGCGCAAGGAAACCTATTGCATCATGAGGCCATCTTCCCCCACCCCCCCGTGTCGCACCGCATGCAAGCCACGGTTCATGTAGAACAGATGGTGGAGGATTATGACATAGAAGCCATCGCCATCGGCAACGGCACAGCCAGTCGGGAGACATCTGAATTTGTCAAAGGTTTGTCCTTCAAACATCCCGTACAAACTTTCGTGGTAAGTGAAGATGGTGCTTCAGTTTATTCGGCATCGAAGACGGCACGTGACGAATTCCCCAATGAAGATGTTACCGTGCGTGGTGCAGTGAGCATCGGTCGCCGACTGATGGACCCATTGGCAGAACTGGTGAAAATCGATCCCAAGAGCATCGGCGTGGGACAATACCAGCACGACGTAGACCAAACGAAATTAAAGAAAAGCCTTGACCTGACGGTAGAAAGTTGTGTTAACTCTGTAGGGGTGAACCTCAATACCGCAAGTCAGCACCTGCTTACCTATGTGAGTGGACTTGGTCCCACCCTTGCACGCAACATCGTGGACTACCGTCGTGAGAATGGGGCTTTCACCAGCCGTG
Source organism: Prevotella sp. (assembly GCA_017548385.1). Taxonomy (GTDB): domain Bacteria; phylum Bacteroidota; class Bacteroidia; order Bacteroidales; family Bacteroidaceae; genus Prevotella. Next base: position 9,838 of record JAFZAE010000168.1, on the reverse strand, counting down.
CCCAACTGAAGAAAGTGCCACGATTGGGTCCCACAGCCTACGAACAGTGCGCCGGTTTCCTCCGCATCCCCGGAGCGAAAAACCCTCTCGACAACAGTGCCGTCCATCCCGAAAGCTATCCCATCGTGGCACAGATGGCCAAAGATAACGGATGTACCGTGGAAGAACTCATCGCGAATAAGAGTCGCCGTGAGACCATCGACCTACATAACTATGTCACAGACACAGTTGGAATGCCCACGCTTACCGACATCATGAAGGAGTTGGAGAAACCCGGTCGTGACCCACGAAAGCAAATAGAGGAATTTGAGTTTGACCCCAACGTGACCTGTGTCGATGACCTCGAAGAGGGCATGATTCTGCCAGGCATCGTGACCAACATCACAAACTTCGGTGTTTTCGTGGATATCGGTGTTCATCAAGATGGTTTAGTCCACATCTCGCAACTCGCCGACCGCTACGTGCGCGACCCCAACGAAGTGGTGAAACTCCATCAGCACGTCACTGTGAAAGTACGCGAAATCGACCATCGCCGCAATCGCATCTCATTGACAATGAAGGGAGTTAAAAGGAAGGCGAATTGATAATTATAAATTGAAGATTGATTATTGAAGATTGAAGATTAAAAATTAAAGATTGAATTTTTGGAGCAGCGAGAGCAGAGTCGAACTTGTTTGAACTATGCCGAGTCGTGACAAAAATCAGCGAAGCTAAAATTAAAGATTGTAAAATTGAAAATTGGTAGAAATGGGATTAAGGAGGAAAGGTATCCTCTCACTCCTAACTTCTTACCTCTTTATTATTTAATAATAAAAACAACAACGATGAAAAAAATGAAAAAGATTGCATTGATGTTTGCCTTGTTGGTAACATCTTTGAGTGCTAACGCACAGTATGACCCGGGAACATGGTCTATGCAAGTGAAATTTGGCTTTGGTGCATCCCAACTGACCAACATGGATAAAATACCATTGTCCGACTCAAATGCTGATTCCCAATTCAAAGGAGCATCCATGATTGGAGTAGACGTTCAATACCAAGTAGCAAAACGTTTTGGACTCCAATTCGGCATCAATCACTGGTGGCAAGGCAGTGGATGGGAAAACTTTGTGGAAGACAACGTGAAATTCGAAGACAACAAGTTTGCATTGGATTACATCGCTGTGCCAGTATTAGCAAACTTCTATGTAGTTAAAGGACTTGCTTTGAAGACAGGTGTTCAACTGGGCTACTTAATAGATGCCGATGTGGAGATGACAGCAAAGGCCAAGGTGGACAACTACAAAGTGACCAACATCACCTCTATCGATGTAGAGGACGACTGCAAAAAGTTTGATGTCTCCATTCCTGTGGGCATCTCCTATGAGACCAGCAGTGACTGGATTTTCGGTGCTCAATACAACATTGGCTTGACCAAGGTCAACAAAGAAAGCTACGAGGGCATAAAGGACAGCAAGAACGGTGTATTCATGTTCACAGTTGGTTGGAAATTCAAACTGTAAAAAATCCAAAGCGAAACTAGAATGATATGATTCAAGTTTTGCTCAGCTTTCAGTAGTTAAAGAGCATAGAAGGGTAGTTAAAAGGACAATAGTCTTGCTATTGCAACGATTTCAATACAAAAATCGAAACAAATCGAGGGTAATGTCCCTTTAACTACGTTTCTATTCCTTTCCATTCCTTACTGGAGAAAGTTGAGTGATATGAAAAAACGCGGGACATGCATTTGAGATGCATATCCCGCGTAATATTTTGCTGAAGGTTTTACCTTCTTTGTGTCGAGACGATTTACTTCACCTTATCGACGATGGCCTTGAAAGCCTCGGGGTTGTGAATGGCGAGGTCGGCGAGCACCTTGCGGTTAATCTCGATGTCGGCCTTGTGCAGAGCACCCATCAGCTGTGAGTAGCTCATACCCTCGAGACGGGCAGCGGCGTTGATACGCTGAATCCACAATGCACGGAAAGTGCGTTTCTTGTTACGGCGGTCACGATAAGCGTATGTAAGACCTTTCTCCCAAGTGTTCTTGGCAACGGTCCAAACGTTCTTACGGGCTCCGAAATAGCCACGTGTTAATTTAAGTATTCTCTTTCTCTTTGCTCTCGAAGCAACGTGATTTACTGATCTTGGCATAGTTTTCTTCCTTTAAAATTGTTTGACATAAATTTAACGGAGACAGAGCAAATCGCGGACCTGCTTCAGATTGGAGGGATCAACGATAGTCTGATGTACCAGATTACGTTTTTGCTTCTTTGTCTTTTTCGTCAGAATGTGGCTGTGGTAAGCGTGATGTCTCTTAATCTTACCGGTTCCGGTGAAGCGGAATCTCTTCTTCGCACCGGAGTTTGTCTTTACTTTTGGCATTTTTTTAATTAATTTAAATTGTTATTTATTATATCGGTGGCAACGCATATACCGGGCGTTACGCACCTGTCGTCATTTCTAATCCTTTGTTTCCTGAAGTTTACGCAGCGCTTCCTCGCTAATCTTGGCATTGGCGAACAGTCCACCGTTGGCAGGAATCTCAACATTTTCGCCATTTGTATCCTGCTCAGTTTCAGTAACGGCTTGTTTGGCAGCCTCTTTAGCCTCTGCCTCACGGCGTTCGCGGTCCATCTTCTGCTGACTCTTCTTTACCACACCAGCTTTTTTCGGTGCCATGATAATGGCCATTTTTTTACCTTCAAGCTGTGGTAACTGTTCCACCTTGCCATATTCCTCGAGGTCGTTGGCAAAACGCAGCAGCAACACCTCACCCTGCTCTTTGAAGAGGATGGAGCGGCCACGGAAGAACACGTATGCCCGCACCTTATTACCCTCAGTTAGGAATTCCTTGGCATGTTTAAGTTTGAAGTTATAGTCGTTCTCACCAGTCTGTGGTCCAAAACGAATTTCCTTCACCTCCACCTTTACCTGCTTGGCCTTCATTTCCTTGGCCCGCTTTTTCTGTTGGTAGAGGAACTTGGAATAGTCGATGAAGCGACAAACGGGTGGCTGTGCGTTAGGCGAAATTTCCACAAGGTCTACCCCCTGTTGTCTCGCCATTTCAAGAGCCTGTCTAGTCGGCATCACGGTGTTTCCACCATCACCGACAACCCTTACTTCCCTCACGCGAATTTGCTCATTCACGCGGTACTTGTTGTTTAATTTGTCATTCTTCATTCAACTATTTTTGTTAAGCGGCTGCAAAGTTACAATAAATTAGGTTATTAGCAAAATTTTTTTTGAAAAAAGATTTCACAAATAGAAGAGTTTTTTGCTTTTTGCGGAGACTTTTTGTGAGAATCCACCATGCATTCCCCAAATAGCTTACATAGAGACATAAAATTTGACTTAAACCTCTTTGCCATTACGATAATATGTTGTAATTTTGCAACTGAAGAAAGATGGAATTAGCAAAAATCACACGCCGTTTCCTGAAGATTGTCCTCCCACTAGTATTGGGAGGAGCGATTTTGTATTGGATGTATCGCAACAATGACTGGGGGCGGACATGGGAAATAATGACTCAGGAGACCAATTGGTGGTGGATGTTACTGTCATTCCCGTTTGGTATCAGTGCACAGGTGCTCCGTGGTCTTCGATGGAAACAGGCTTTGGAACCCATTGGTGAGCATGCGCGCACATCCACCTCCATCTATTCCATTTTCTTGTCGTATGCAACCAGTCTGCTAATACCCCGTGTAGGAGAATTTGCGCGATGCACCGTGGTGAAACGCTATGATGGAGTGAATTTCACCAAGGCATTGGGCACTGTAGTGACGGAACGTGCTGTAGACACCGTTATGATGTTGTTGATGATAGGAGTGGCACTATTGCTACAGCTATCGGTTATGAATGACTTTTTCGTTACCACAGGTACAAATTTCGGTTCTTTTCTTGGGCAATTTACCAGTACGGGATATATCGTCACTTTTATATGTCTTCTGGCTGTGCTCATCATGACATGGGTGCTTATCAGAAAGCTTCAAATATATAATAAGGTGAAAACCACATTGGGAAATCTCTGGCAGGGTGTCGTATCGCTCAAAAATGTCCACAATATCCCCCTTTACATCTTCTTTACCATAGGCATCTGGGGCAGCTATTTCCTACATTTCTATCTCACGTTTTTCTGCTTCAATGCCACTGCAGGTTTGTCCATTGGCTGTGCCCTTGTGTCATTTGTGGTGGGAACGATTGCCGTAATCGTCCCTACGCCCAACGGTGCCGGCCCCTGGCATTTCTCGGTAAAGACCATCCTCATTCTCTATGGTGTACAAAGCGAGGCAGCCCTGAGTTTTGTTCTCATCGTACATACCGTACAGACGATGCTCGTCGTACTACTCGGTGTCTATGGATGGGCGGCCCTCTCACTGACTAGAAGGAAAATCGCCAGCGAGACGAAATAAAACCATCAAGTCGCCAAGACAAGTAAAATAATAGCTATGCACGATACGCACTATTTCAAGCAAATTAATTAACCAACCTTAAAAAATACAATTATGAACGAGATTCAAAAACTTAACCCATCATGCATCTGGAAAAACTTCGATGCACTGACACAAGTACCTCGTCCTTCAGGACACTTAGAGAAAATACAGGAATTCCTACTTGACTTTGCGAAAAAAGCCGGTGTGGAGGCATTCAAAGACCCTGCTGGAAATATCGTCATGCGCAAGCCCGCCACCAAGGGAATGGAAGACCGCAAAGGTGTCATCCTTCAGGCGCATATGGATATGGTGCCTCAGAAAACTCCTGAGAGCACACACGACTTCCTCACTGATGCCATCGATACATTCATCGACGGTGACTGGGTGAAAGCTCACGGCACCACCCTTGGCGCTGACAACGGCATGGGTGTGGCTGCTATCATGGCCGTCATGGAAAGCAAAGAACTGAAACACGGTCCTGTAGAGGCACTCATCACAGCCGACGAGGAAACAGGAATGTTTGGAGCCAACGACCTGCCACAGGGTGAACTCAACGGCGACATTCTCCTCAACCTTGACTCTGAGACCTGGGGAAAATTCGTCATTGGCAGTGCTGGAGGCATTGATGTCACCGCTACACTCGACTACAAGGAAGTGGAAACTGATGACGACGACATTGCCGTACGCGTGACGCTGAAGGGTCTGCGCGGTGGACACTCCGGACTGGAGATTCACGAAGGGCGTGGCAATGCAAACAAACTGATGGTGCGTTTTGTCAGGGAGGCAATAGAAGAATGTGAGGCACGTCTGACCAGCTGGCACGGCGGTAATATGCGCAACGCCATTCCATTCAAAGCCGAGGTGGTGCTTACCCTTCCCAAAGATAATGTGGAGGCTTTGAAAGAACTTGTAAATGATTGGAAAGAAGATTTCGCAGATGAATATAAGAACATCGAGAGCGGCATCGAATTCTACTGCGAGGAGGTAGAAACACCAAAGATGCAGATACCCGTGGAGATCCAAGACAATCTCGTCAATGCTATTTATGCCTGCCACAATGGGGTAATACGCATGATTCCTTCCTACCCCGACGTGGTGGAGACCAGCTCCAACCTGGCCATCATCGACATCGAGGGTGGCAAGGCTGCACTGAAGATTCTGGCACGCTCAAGCCGCGAGGATATGAAAGATTACATCGTCCGCACCCTGGAAAGTTGTTTCAATATGGCAGGAATGAAAGTAGAGACTGCCGGAAGTTATGGCGGGTGGGACCCCAATCCCGATAGTGAGATTCTACATCTACTCCTGAAAGAATACAAAGAACTCTTTGGTGCTGAGGGCATAATCCAGGTTGACCATGCTGGCCTGGAGTGCTCTGTCATTCTAGGCAAATACCCACACCTCGACGTGGTGTCGCTCGGACCAACGATGAAGTCGCCCCATACCACCACTGAACGTTGCCTCATCCCCACCATCGAACCTTTCTGGCAACTGCTGCAAAAAACACTGGAAGACATACCGGTGAAGTAAAGAGAATATTTTGGGATGGATTGGGATGGAGTAGGATAGATTGGGATGGAGTGGGAAATTCCACTCTGCCCCCATCCCACTTCATCCCACTCACCTCTCATTTCATCACCCACTACTTAGACATCAAAGACCGCACGAAAGACCAAATGCATAAAAAATAATCGAGATTATTTTGTTCTGCTCTCGATTTAGATAAATTTCTCACGTTCAGAAAAGAAAAGTTTTTTCTTTTCATTCACTTAATCGAATTTTTTTCGTAACTTTGAATAAGTTACTCCATCTCGGCATAAAAAATAACCAAGATTATTTTGTTCTGCTCTCGATTTTTCGTAACTTTGCACCCGTAAACCAATTTTTAACATCAATTATGGACGACTATCCGGCGGAAACATTAGACTATTATTTAATGTAAGAGCGGAGGATAGCATGAAAAAGTGCTAATCCCCCGGGCTTACACAAGGAGATTAGCATTATGAAGACATTTTGGAATACGAACAGCGGGCTCACCGCCATACCAGAATGGCAGCCCAATTGCTGGATTCAACTCACCTGCCCTACCGAAGAGGAACAGCGCGAGATGGAGAAGAGATTCAGCATTCCCGACTATTTTATCAGCGACATTAGCGATACCGACGAGCGGGCACGCTACGAATACGACGATGGTTGGATGCTCATCATCCTCCGTATCCCTTACGTCAAGGAAATCCGTTCACGCACACCCTACACCACTGTGCCTTTAGGTATCATCCACAAGCGCGACGTCACTATCACAGTTTGTTTTTATGAGACAAATATGATGCTCGATTTCGTCAGCTACCAACAAAAAAGAGGAACAGGTTTTACGGATTATGTCGACATGATTTTCCGTCTATTCCTCTCATCTTCCGTATGGTATCTGAAGCGGCTAAAACAAATCAGCAGTCTCATCGACAAAGCTAAACGCAACCTCGACCATGAAATCAACAATGAGTCACTGATAGGTCTGAGCCGCTTGCAAGACTCACTCACCTACTTTGCCACATCTATTCGTGGCAATGAAAACTTACTGGCAAAACTGAAGTTCAAACTCCAAGTGGATGAGTTGGACGCTGATTTGATCGAAGATGTCAACATTGAGATGAGTCAGGCACGGGAGACAACCAACATCTATTCCGACATTTTGGAATCGACCATGGATACCTATTCAAGCATCATCAACAACAACATGAATAATGTGATGCGTACCCTTACATCTGTATCCATTCTCATGATGTTCCCCACATTAATCGCAAGTCTCTTTGGAATGAACCTCATCAATGGGATGGAACACAATCCCTTTGGATTTATCATTGCATTGGTGATTTCTGTGGCTGTATCAGGCCTAATTTGGTGGATTTTCCGTCACAAACGACTGATTTAAAAAGATTTTTATAAAAAAGTTAAGAATTATTTAGGTTTTTCCGTGTTTTATGTGTAAGTTTGCATTTTAATAGTGTGAACAAACGATTCATTAACCTAATAGTGATATGATGGACTCTCAAGAACAAACCCTCGATCAGGGCAAAAACGTAGATGAGAATAATGTAGTGGATTCTTCCAATGCACAAGTTGAGCAACCTGCTGAAGTGGAAGTAGACAAAGTAGAAACAACAGAACCGATTCCAGAACCTGTGGCTGAGGAACCAGTAGCTGAACCCGTGGCAGAGGAGCCTGCAGCTGAACCCGTGGCAGAGGAGCCTGCAGCTGAACCTGTGGCTGAGGAGCCTGCAGCTGAGCCCGTGGCTGAGGAGCCTGCAGCTGAGCCCGTGGCTGAGGAGCCTGCAGCTGAGCCCGTGGCTGAGGAGCCTGTGGCTGAGCCCGTGGCTGAGGAGCCTGTGGCTGAACCCGTGGCTGAGCCCGTAGCTGAGGAGTCTGAAGCAGCAGAAGAACCAGCTCCGAAGAAGACATACAAGACCAAGAAAGAAATTCTTGAGAGAGTTACCGAATTGGCTCATGGTGAAGCAATGCCGAGCAAAGACGAGGTAGATCTGTTGAAAACTATTTTCTACAAACTACACATCGCTGAGCGTGAAGCAGCTTTGAAAGAATTCATCGACGGTGGAGGCAATCCCGATGAGTATCAGATTACCCCCGATGAAGATGAAGAGAAATTCAAGGCGGAAATGAGTCTCATCAAAGAGCGCAGAGCCCATCAATTCCAAGAGCAGGAAAACGAGAAGCAAGAGAACCTCAAAAGAAAGCTTGAGATTATCGAGAAAGTCAAAGGCATGGTAACATCGCCCGATAATGCCAACCGCTCCTATCAGGAATTCAAGAAACTACAACAGGAATGGAAAGAAATCAAAGCCGTTCCGGCTGAAAGAGCCAATGAACTGTGGAGAAACTACCAGTTGTATGTTGAGAAATTCTACGACTTGCTCAAGCTCAACAGTGAGGCACGTGAATACGACTTCCGCAAGAATCTTGAAATCAAGACAAAATTGTGCGAAGCTGCTGAGAAACTTGCCAATGAGCCAGACGTCATCAGCGCCTTCCACCAACTGCAAGAACTCCATCAGCAATATCGTGAGGCAGGTCCAGTGGCAAAAGACCTCAGAGAAGAAATCTGGGGACGCTTCAAGGCTGCATCCACAGTTGTCAACAAGCGCCACCAGCAGCATTTCGAGGATTTACGTTCCAAAGAAGAGGAGAATCTGGAGCGCAAGACAGCCCTCTGCGAAAAGGTAGAAGCCATCGCAAAAGAAGAAAACAAGACTGCTGCCGACTGGGATCGTCACACACGCGAAATCATCGCTGTACAACAGGAGTGGAAAACCATCGGTTTTGCGCCACAGAAGATGAACGTGAAAATTTTCGAGCGGTTCCGTGCCGCTTGTGACGACTTCTTCGTACGCAAAACTCAATTCTTCAAGGAGATGAAGAGCCGCTTCGCTGAAAACGCTGCCAAGAAGCGTGAACTTGTAGAACAAGCAAAGGCGCTACAGGACAGCACCGACTGGAAAGCCACCTCCGAAAAGCTCACTGCTCTACAGAAAGAGTGGAAAACCATCGGAATGGTACCCAAGAAATTGGGCGACCAACTATGGAACGAATTCCTCGGCGCATGCAACAAATTCTTTGAGGCACGTAATGCTGCCACATCAGGCACACGCAATGAAGAGCGCGAAAACCTGGCCAAGAAACGTGAGATTGTAGCCAAATTGAGAGCACTCATCGAAAGCGACGATGTTGACAACCTGCAAGACACCGTTCAGGGACTTGTGGATGAATACAGCAGCATCGGCCATGTACCCTACCGTGAGAAAGACAAAATTTTCAAAGAGTATCACGATGTGCTCGACACTCTCTATCATGAGCTGAACATCTCAGTAAGTCGCCGTCGTTTGGACAACTACAAGAACAACTTGCGCAATGTGGCGGAGCGCGGTGCCAACGCACTCGACAATGAGCGCACACGTCTCATGCGTCGTTACGACAGTCTGAAGCAGGAAATCCAAACCTATGAGAACAACATTGGCTTCCTTAATGTCTCCAGCAAGAAGGGCAGCAGTCTCATCGATGAGATGAACCGCAAAGTACAGAAGCTGAAAGACGAGTTTGCGTTGGTCAAGGACAAGATCAAGGCTATTGACTCTGAGAACAGCAAGAAAGAGAAAGAGGAAGAATAGAACTTTCTTGATGCTATATATTATAGTAGGATGCACTTGGAGTGCATCCTACTATCTTTTTATGGTATTTCCTATCAATTATCCTCTTATACCGCAAACCCCAACGTAATCTTCTTATTCATCGTATGGCAGCTTCGTTGTTATAAAACAAGTCGCCATTCAGCCATATGCCTATAAAAACATAAAAGTCAAGCTTTCGCTTGACTTATATTCAGTTGGGGTACTCGGACTCGAACCAAGAATGACAGG
>JAFZAE010000167.1 GCA_017548385.1 Prevotella sp. | reverse complement strand
GTGGGTAGTGTAGGTTTCAGTGGAAAGAAAAATGAGAAAGAGTGTTTCTACTCGTTTACTTCCTTCACCGTTCCTGGCACTATCTACCGCTACGACATCGACAGTAACACCAGCACACTTTATACCGCGCCAAAAGTAGGATTCCGCCTTGATGACTACACGAGCGAACAGGTGTTTTTTGAAAGCAAGGACGGCACCCGCATCCCGATGTTCCTCACCTATAAGAAAGGCCTGCGCCGCAATGGTAAGAATCCCGTCTATCTCTATGGCTACGGAGGTTTCAACATCTCCTTGCCGCCGAGTTTCTCCGCCACACGCATACCATTCTTGGAGAATGGCGGCATCTATGCTCAGGTAAACCTCCGCGGTGGCAGTGAGTATGGTGAGGAATGGCATCTTGCAGGCACGAAGATGCGCAAGCAGAATGTCTTTGACGATTTCATCGGTGCCGCAGAATGGTTGATAGCAAAACAATATACCACGCCCGAGAAAATAGCCATCGTGGGAGGTTCCAATGGTGGTCTGCTTGTAGGTGCCTGTATGACGCAGCGCCCCGAACTCTTTGCTGTGGCCATCCCACAAGTTGGTGTAATGGACATGCTCCGCTACCATAAGTTCACCATCGGATGGAACTGGGCGTCTGACTATGGCACGAGTGAGGATAGCCGTGAGATGTTTGAATACCTGCTCGGCTATTCCCCACTCCACAACCTGAAACCAGGCGTGAGCTATCCCGCTACCTTGGTCACCACCGCCGACCACGACGACCGTGTGGTGCCAGCCCATTCATTCAAGTTTGCTGCTACCCTGCAAGAGTGCCATGTAGGTAAGGCACCCGTGCTCATTCGCATCGACACCAAAGCAGGTCATGGCGGAGGCAAGCCGTTGGCAAAAATTCTCGAGGAACAAGCCGACATCTACGGCTTCATCATGCACAATCTTAAAATGAAAATGAAATAAAAAAGCACATTTCACCTCATAACCTCATTATTACTATATTTTAATCAACAATGAAATTACGATTATTACTGGCATCTATAGCCATAGCCACAACAATTGGTGTACAAGGACAAGACTGGGCAAATCATGAACTAACCCTCACCGAAATAGAACAGGAATGGAACGTCCAACAATTTTTCACCATCGGCAGCGAAGAAACACCCAACATCAGAACATATTTCCTCTCGTTTGCACTGGCCTATCCCAATGAGTTTTTACACGAAATGATTGGCAAAATGATGGGCGTGCCAGGAAGCAGTTTGAAAATCGGCAACTATGTGGAAGACACCAAAAACGGCTATATCAGCGGTGAACTGCTGGCACAGTTTGAGAGCAAGGTGCAAATGTGTTACTGGCGGATGAACAATGGCAATATCCTTATTGGCGTCGCCTTCGAAGGATACAATGAAGGAGCCATGGCAGCTGAGACAGAAGACGAAATGGATGAGTCCTGCGAAAATGGCATGATGTTCTATGTCATTGAAAAGGAAACGGTCATCTGGCGTCCCCAGACACTCTTTGCCGTCTGTGGCCGCGACTTCCATCTGCCTGACTACAAAATTGACCTCCCCCGCGTTGGCAAAGACATTCAACTCACTTTCAACAAAGAAAACAAAAGAGGTAACAGCTGGCTCCTGAAATGGAATGGCAGCGGATTTAATGTGGTGAAAAAATAAGAGTGAAAATATTGCGTGATTTTAAGAAACGGCAATTAGGCGTACGAGGATGCTCATGCTCCTATCCCTCATCAGCTTCATCAGAGAAATCCAACGTTATTGTTTGTTTCCCAGTTTCTATTGTATAGTTTCAATGAGACATTCATGAGTTTTACTCTCACGGTCGTAGTTGATTCCTACCAGTAGAAGATGATTTGCATATTCCGCGACTTTGGCGGGATATTGTTTCCGCTTGATTTGGTCGATGGCACTGTCGGCAGTCTTGTCGTATTTCAGTTCAAGGACAATGGCGGGGGAGTCAACGTTTTTCCTTGGGATGAGCACGAGGTCTGCAAATCCCTTTCCAGAAGCCAACTCTCGATGGAAGACATAGTCATTACGGGCATAAAAATAGGCTATGGAGAGAACGCACGCTAATGAGTTTTCATTGTTGTAGGAGAGAATACTAGTGTTCTCATCATGAGCGACATCAATGCCACGTGCCACTGCCTCGCAGTCGCCAGCAAGAGTGGTTTGGAGGAGTTGTTTTGATTGGTTCAAAGCACTTATGACAGGCATCCAGTTAGTGGTTTTCACTGCATTCACCATCTCACCCGCCACCTCTCGGTTGGGGATGTAGCACATTTCTTCACGCCGATCATAAGAGAGGTATCCTAAATGGATAAGTACCGTCATCACGTCGTCACGGTTGCGTATTACAGACATATCATTCTGGAATCCAGTGGGGTCAACTGGGCTATGTGCCCCCGCAAGCATATCGATGATGTCGTCTTTCAGTCCTTCGAAATTCATCTGAATATATTGTGCAACGGCATCAAAGGCACCTGTGCTGGCCCAGTAGCTCTCGCACCATTGTCGTGTGACAGCTAGCATCACAGAATTGGGGTTGAACATCGAGGGTTGCGGCCCAATCTGGTAACCATCGTACCATTTCTCCAACTCATCAAAATCCGCACCATGCTTCTTGGCAAGCGCTTTCACCTCCTCCTTGGTAAAGCCAAAATACTGAGCCATATTGCCTGGTGACACCATGGAGTATTCGATGAAATTGTTGAGAGCCGACTCGGTTTTGTATTTCTTCACAGGGAGGATGCCCGTCATATAGACGCCGGCGAAGACATTGGTGGCACTGACACTCTTGAACATCCTGCGCAGCCAATTGACGTAGCGATCCATGGCCGTTGTGCCAGGTTTGAACTCACGGCAGATGGCATCCCACTCATCAATGATGAAGACAAACCGCTCGCCTGTGGCGGCAGCGATGCGAATGAGACAGTCCATCAGGTCGTCGTCATCCCGTGACTCAGTTTGCGGATATGCTTTCATCACATCTTCCCTCAATGCTTCATCGATTTTTCCCACAATGTCATCATCGTGGAAACGTGTCACGAAGGACGTCATGTCGAGGAAAATGACGGGATATTTATTAAGATGTTCCTCATACGACGGATCTTGGGCAATCGCCAAGTCGGCGAAGAGGTCGTGAGAATCAACGGAGTGGTCATAGTAGGCACAGAGCATCTTGGCAGCCATTGACTTTCCGAAGCGTCGGCAGCGGGTGACGCAATTCATACATCGCTCTGTAAAGAGTGAATTGTTTATCACACCTATAAGTCCAGATTTGTCAATGTACTCGCTTCGCCGAATTCTCTTGAATCCCTCATTTCCGATATTGATGTAGTTCCCCATATCCGTGCTTTTATATTTGACATTGCAAAAATAATAAAAAAAACAATATTTTGCAAATACCCCTTATTTTTTCGTATCCCAGGCTATTTTACCCCCTCATCAAAAATGTTAGATTTACGCGTTATTGTTGAATTTTAGGGTTGGGAAAGAAAGGTTGTCAGATTTCAAAGGGCAAGTATTTAATAGTCGTCGACTCTTTCAAGTGGATTCAATGGGTGGAATTGTTAAATGGAAGAAAATTTATCGAGGGAAAATATTGCGTGATTTGAAAAAAAACGGTAATTTTGCAGCATGATGGAATTAGAAAGACACATTGAAGTATTATTGCTTAGCAACGACTGCGTGATAGTGCCCGGTCTGGGTGGTTTCATGACGCATCATGTATGCGCCCGTTACGATGAGAAAGAGAAGATTTTCCTTCCTCCTCTTCGCACGTTGGGTTTCAATTCACAATTGACGATGAGCGACACGCTCCTTGCACAGTCGTATGCTGACACCTATGACATTAGCATCACCGAAGCCGTTGAACGCATCTCACAGGAAGTTCGCCGGCTCAAGTATCATATCGAGAAGAACGGCAGTTATAGCATGAACGGCATTGGCCGTATGTCGCTGAACGCTGATGGCAACTACGAATTTGAGCCCTGTGAGGCAGGTGTTCTCACCCCATGGCTCTATGGTCTCGATGCATACGAGTTTTACAGGCTCCATGCTCAGCATCAGCAACAGCCACTCCCCCTGCCCGGCAGGATGGTGGTGGTCAGTAGTCCCGAAGACAAACAGTTGTCTTCCCGTTCCCACAAACCAAGTCTAGCAACAATCATGTCACAAATAGACAACGCCCCCGAAAGAGAAGAGAAAACCATCAGCATCAAGGTCAGCGTGCTTCGTAACCTTGCCGTTACAGCAGTGGCCGCTGCGGCACTTTTCCTTTTTGCCCGTCCCGTCAGCCCTGACGAGATGAACGCCATAGAGTCTGGCGCCACCGAAGCCAGTGTGCTTCCCACCTCTACAGTTGAAGAAGAGGTCATTCCCACTACCCCACCTCGCAGTATTATTGGTTTGATGGACGCTGTATCCAATCGCCTTAATCAAGAGGAAGAAGTGGGTGTGCCACCTAGTGCCGGTGACTTCACCGTCGTACTGGGTTACAGCATCCCAAGTGAGAATGTGCAGTCGTTCCTCGACCAACTCCATGCACAGGGTGCGAAGAAAGCCGTCTTGATTGATTACAAGTCGCAGAACGTAATTGTCTATGGCAGTTATAAGACACACGAGGAAGCCAACGAAGCTCTTCAGAATTTGCTTGCAAACAAAAATGCTTCCAGTGGTTGGATTATGCAAATGAAATAGGATGAAAAGAGTACGTTGTCCTAAATGCGACCAGTTCATCACTTTTGATGAGACGAGATACGAACAAGGTCAGTCCCTTGTCTTTCAATGCCCGAACTGCGGAAAGCAGTTCGGCATTCGTATGGGGACATCCAAACTTCGTAACCTCCAGCGTGAGGAACGTCCCGAAGAAAATGTCGAAGAAAGTGGCTGTGGCTCTATCGTTGTGATAGAGAATGTTTTCCATTTCAAACAAGTGTTGCCTCTCCATATGGGCGACAACACCATCGGCCGTTATATGAAAGGCAGCAAAACCAACATCCCCATCGAAACGGTTGACCCCAGCGTGGATATGCTACACTGTGTCATCAATGTCTCGCGCGACAAGAATGGCCGTCTGAAATATGTTCTCCGCGACGGTCCCAGCAATACGGGGACATTCGTCGACAATGTCATCTTAGGCGACCGTGAACGACGGGTAATCGAAGATGGCACCCTCTTCACCATCGGAGCAACAAGCATTATATTGAAAACAGAGGGGCAAGAAACGAGTTGACAAGAAACAAGTAGACAAGTTGACGAGTTATTTGCAACTTCTAATTTCTAATTCCTAATTCCTAATTTCTAACCTCTCACCTCTATCCTCTGAATAACAGTTGACGAGTAAACAAGTTGACGAGTTATTTGCAACTTCTAATTTCTAATTTCTAATTCCTAATTCCTAACCTCTCACCTCTAACCCCTAAATACCCCTCTAATTATTTCAACTCAATTTTAGGGATTTTGTATTGTTCACCGACTTGTGGATTGTCATTTCCATCGTTCATGGCTGAAAGGTACATCTGCATCTCCGAGCCGAGGAAGATGGTGGCGATACGTTGCAAGTCCATGCCAGGAGTCACTGTGATGATGGTATCCAAGCCAACGATTTTATAAGCACCATATTTGCAGCGTTCATTTTCTGCAGCATACAGATCTTCAGGGGCTTGGTTGGAGGTTTCCTCTGTCGTTGACTGAGTATTCTCCTTTGATTCTTCCGAAGTTTTCTGTGCCACTTCTGAAGTGGTCTTATCATCTATCTGAGGCGAATTCTTCGACGGTTTCAACAAGAAGAAACCTATAAGACATGCGGCAACAGCAGCTGCGACAGCCCATTTCCACCAGCCACGATGTGAAGCAGTTGGTTCCTGGTCTGATGTGTCAGTAGAACTCTGTTCATCCCCTGTCACAGTAGTAGCGAGTGTTTCTTTTTCTTCCACGGACAGAGACGAATTATCTTCTGAAGCCGAACTATCAGGTTCGTTCTCTGCAACGACCTCAGATTCTTCAGTATGCTCAGAAGACATGGCGGGCAATGTTTCCTCCACAATATCAGATGTGTCGGGAACTTCCACCATCACCCATGAGTCAACCATCGGCAAATCATCAACAGAGATATCCTCCTTTTTTACAGCTTTGATAAGACTGTCATCGCCTGTTTCCTCTGTGACATCATCAAAAGTGACTCCATCGGCGAGGGTGACGACTTCGAACTGTGCAAAGGGCTTATTGATTTGTTTGGAGAGTTTTGCCTCTGGTGAGAAAGTCATCACTTTGCATCTACGTCCAGGATATTCGGTTGATTTCATCACCGCAACGGCAAACGTACCCAGTCCCCTGATTTTCACCAATTTCTCTGTGGCAAGGGCGTTACGAATATTTTTGAAAAAAGCATTGACAAAAGCATCGGCCTCTTGTGGTGCGAGATGATGATTTGCGGCAATGACTTTAGCAAGTTCATCTATGGCTACGATATTCATCTTATAGTTCCTCCTTTGATGGTTGTTCACAAACTGCAAATGCCGGTGTAAATACCACCGACAATCTTGGTGGCACGAGTTTTTTCACCCCTGTCTCAGGATTTACAATCACTCGTTCATATTGTTTACTTGCCTCAAATTTTCCAAACTCTGGTATCCGCACGACACTCCCCTCCTCCAAGTTTTGTGACATAGTGGCCACGAGCGTATTGACCATGCCCTCCATATCTGTCTGAGGAATGCCAAGGTCTTTCGACATTTGGGATATAAATTCTTTGTGAGTCATAATTCTGAAGATTTGAAAAATGAACAGTAGTTAAAAGGGAGTTAAAAAGTAGTTAAAGAGTAGTTAAAGGGACAAATGCTTATGGGGAGTTTGGAAGTGTAGGAGTTTGGGAGTTTGGACAATACTCTGCCGCTTGTAGGGATGCGATACATCGCGTCCAACCCATAACACGACAGCGGCAGGAGTAATCTCTCACCTCTTACCTCTCACCTCTTACCACTAACTTCTAACCACCGCATAAAGGTCAAACTCCTCAGCGCCTGTGATAGTCGCCTCATAGAAGCATCCTGTGCGCAAACGACGTTCTTCAGCAGGAATGAGCACTTCGGTGTCCACCTCTGGAGAGCTGTACTGTGTACGCCCAACATAATAGTCGCCTTGTTTTTGGTCGATAACCACTTCCATGGTCTTCTCTATAGCCTCGGCCTCTATATCGGCACTGATTTTCTGTTGCAATGCCATTAGTCGTGACAGTCGGTCCTGCTTCACCTCCTCAGGCACATCGTCATTATAGTGGATGGCTCCGTAAGTGCCATCCTCCTCGGAATAGGCAAACGCACCGAGGCGTTCAAACCTCGCCCATTCGACGAACTCCAGCAGTTGTTGGAAGTCCTCCTCTGTCTCTCCCGGGAATCCCACCATCATCGTCGTCCTCAATGCTATCCCCGGCACCTTTTCGCGAATATCCCGTATCAGTTGATACGTTTGCTTGCTGGTGATATGTCGGTGCATCCTATCAAGCATATGGTCAGAAATATGCTGCAAGGCAATGTCCATGTATTTGCACACTTTCTTTTGTTCACGCATCACATCAAGCAGTTCCATGGGGAAATCCGTGGGATAGGCATAGTGCAGACGTATCCATTTCAGTTTCTTTATCTCTGCCAGTTTAGTGACCAGTTCAGCGATTCTTCGCTTCCCATAGAGGTCGAGACCATAGAAAGTAAGTTCCTGGGCGATGACAAGCAGTTCTCGCACGCCCCCATCCACCAGTTGTTGTGCCTCCTCGAGGATGTCCTCCATGGGGCGGCTCACATGTTTACCTGTGATGATGGGAATAGCGCAATAGGCACAATGGCGGTCGCATCCCTCGCTGATTTTCAGATAGGCATAATGCCGTGGTGTGGTTACGTGGCGTCTTCCGTTGCACGTGTCGACGATGGGTTTTCCTAGGTCGGTAATGAGTTGCTTGTAATCGAATTTCCCATAGTATTTATCAACTGCGGGTATTTCTTTCTGCAACTCCTCACGATATCTCTGCGAGAGGCATCCCATGACAAAGAGTTTCCTGATTCTGCCCTCCTCTTTGGCCTGCGCCAGTTCGAGGATGGTATTGATGCTTTCCTCTTTGGCATCTTGTATAAAACCACATGTGTTCACGACCACAATCTCCCCCTTGGGGTTATTGCTGTCGTGAACACATTTATATCCATTTTCCTCGAATTGCTTCATGAGAATCTCGCTGTCGACAAGATTCTTGGAGCAACCCATGGTGATAATATCTACCTGATTTTCAATCATGAGATTGCTTGGAGTTTGGGAGTTTAGGAGTATGAGAGTTTAGACGAATGCCATAGCAACTCCTATAACTTCCGCAGTTGTATAATTAACTGAAGAGGGAGTCGACAAACTGTTGTTTGTTGAACAGCTGAAGGTCTTCCATGCCCTCTCCCAGTCCAATATATTTCACAGGAACTTTCAATTGGTCGCTGATGCCGATGACCACACCACCCTTGGCAGTGCCATCGAGTTTTGTGATAGCCATGCTGGTGATTTGTGTGACTGCGGCAAACTGCTTGGCCTGTTCGAAAGCATTCTGGCCGGTACTTCCATCGAGCACAAGCATCACCTCATCGGGAGCCTGCGGAAGCACTTTCTTCATCACATCCTTGATTTTCTTCAACTCGTTCATCAGTCCCACCTTATTGTGAAGGCGTCCTGCCGTGTCGATGATGACCACATCGGCATCGTTGGCTTTTGCCGAACTGAGTGTATCGAAAGCCACAGATGCCGGGTCGGCACCCATCTGCTGTTTGACAACGGGCACACCAACTCTTTCACCCCAGATGCATAATTGGTCAACGGCGGCTGCACGGAATGTATCAGCGGCACCAAGATACACCTTCTTGCCGGCATTCTTGAATTGATATGCCAATTTACCGATGGTGGTGGTTTTACCCACGCCATTGACACCCACCACAAGGATGACGTATGGCTTGTGGTCTGTGGGAAGGTCCCAGTTCTCGTTATCCTCAGAGTTGTTCTCAGCCAACAGGGCTGCGATTTCCTCACGGAGGATTTGATTCAGTTCTGATGTAGAGACATATTTATCCCTTGCCACACGTTCCTCGATACGCTGAATGATCTTGATGGTGGTATCCACACCGACATCCGATGTGATGAGCACCTCTTCGAGGTCATCAAGCACCTCGTCATCAACTTTCGACTTGCCGGCGATTGCTTTGGATAACTTACCAAAGATACTCTGTTTGGAACGCTCCAGTCCTTTGTCGAGCGTTTCCTTCTTTTTCTTTCCGAATATTCCGAATATTCCCATGTGAGTATGGTTGTCGTGAAAAATGAATTACTTATAATGCAAAAAAAGTGCGCCAAAAAATAAATTTTACGGCACACTTTTAATTGTATTGTGAGAAGAAATTACTTCTTGAAGAAATCTTGCACCTCCTCATTCAGGACCATATGCTCGTCGAAGACGTATGCTCCTGTTTTGGGGCTTTTCACCATTTTAATAACTTTTGTGTATGCGCGACCGTCCTTTGAACCTTCATGGAGGGTAGCAACCGTTTTCTTTGCCATGTGTCAAATATTATTTAATCTCCTTATGAACTGTCATTTTCTTAAGGATAGGATTATACTTCTTAAGTTCCATTCTCTCTGGAGTGTTCTTGCGGTTCTTAGTGGTAATGTAGCGGCTTGTGCCGGGGAGTCCACTATTTTTCATCTCAGTACACTCGAGCACAACCTGTACTCTGTTACCTTTTGCTTTCTTGGATGCCATACTGCTTATTCTCCTATAACTTTAATGTCCTTCCAGTCGCAATAACCTTTAGCCACGGCCTGCTTGAGGGCAGCGTCAAGTCCGACTCTGTTGATAATTCTGAGTCCTGCGGCACTAATCTTGAGACTAATCCAGCAATCCCCCTCTACATAATAAAATTTCTTCTTAAACAAATTGACGTCAAAAGTCCGCTTTGTGCGGTGCTTTGAGTGGGAAACGTTATTGCCAACCATGGCTTTTTTCCCTGTAATCTGACAAATCTTCGACATTTCTATCTTAATTTTTTTGTTTTCAATTTTTGATACCTATTCCAAACAGGGTGCAAAATTACACATTTTTTTGTGTATGACAAAATTTTCCTGCAATAAAATGCTGATTTAAACTTTTTTATGTTTTTCGGGAGGGGGGCAAGTCAGCACTTGAGTCTTTGAAGTGTTTCTTTCTTTTACTTTTCTACGGAGGTAAGGAGTATGAGGAGAAGACATTTATACGCAGAAATACTTCTCATAGAATGCCATTGTGGCATAATCTGTCATTTCTTTGTTAATTCACTGATGGCTTGACGGGCCAGTTCCTCCATATCTTCGTCACCGCATTTGGATAATATGCGATAGTATTTCAGGGCATTCTTTTTATCTCCCTTTGTCATATAGATATAGGCGATATTTGAAGTCACGATATAATCATCGGGATTGTCATCATGAATGGAGAGGAATAGTGGCAATGCCTGATCCATATTGCCTGTTATGGCAAGGATTGAAGCCTTATTGCTGCGGAACATGACTTCATCGGGATAATATTGAAGCAGCCACTCCGTCACTTGCATCGCTTCGTCATCAAGTTCGGCATCTACCAACCTATTGAAATAATCCTGCATACTCGACTTGAACAATCCCTCGCCATCTTCCACTGGGGCGTCAAGTGTCCACGTCCATTGATTGCCATTGACATGTGAACGTTCAATTACTTGGTGAATTACAGGCATCACACTTTTATAATCCTCCTGCATAAAGAGCATCGTGATTTTGCCAAATGGCAAGTCCAACCTATTAGGATAAAGACTGATAGCCTTATCTATCTTCTGATTGGCAATCGCTAATAGTGAATCGGCAAACACTTGCTTTGCATACATGTAAACTGACGCGCCTGTTCCGTCTTCCAATTCCAAAGCTTCTTGACCATCCTGTGGAGGGACAGGTGTCATCTGCATGACCTCGCTCATGCTCATCTTGCAATAATAGTTGAACCATGCAGCATATACGTCGGCCGATTCTGGCTCTGCCTGCTCCCATTGTTCAATAACCATTCTGGAATATTCAAGACTGCTGTCATTGATACACTCACGATACCGGTCATACCAAGATGTTTGTGCAGTTAGGTTCCCAACGAAACATCCTGCCAGAATGAATAATATAATAACTCGTTTCATAACGTCAGTGATACTTTGAATTATACCTATGTTCTACATCAAACCATCCTCCTCATACTCCCAGACTCCGTAGACTGTTGGATGGCGGACGCGATGCATCGCGTCCCTACGCTGAGCAAATTCACCCTATCGCCTCGCGGGCAGAAGGAACGACTACGATGGTTTTACTTTTGATTGAGTAGATAGATGCGATTCACTTTCTCTCCTGCTTCCTGAATATTTGCCTCGCGTGGGAAATAGACAGGCATATCGGGTTGGAGGGGAAGGATGCGAAGTTGTAATTGGGAGCAATCCTTTGGAAGTCGCCAAAGGGCATACTGAAATTCGCGCCCGTTGTAGAAATTGTCGTCTAAGAGTCGGTCGCCGTCGTAGAGACGTGCCACATCGCCGTAATAGTTGATACAAAGTAATCCGTCGCGCTGCTGCGGGATGTCGATGGTGTAAACTGCGGCCTGTTCAAAATCCTTGTCTTCTGGTTCCTCCGCCACTTTTTGGCTGCCAATGGTGATTGTGCGTACAGCACCTGGTTCTTGGATTTTGTGGAACGCGACCTCCTCTCCTTTAGTATATGGTGCGTCATCGTCGAGGAAGAGTCTGCCGGCTGTCTCCGAATCTATCAGATAGATATTTTTATAAACTGGTTTGGCTAATCCCTTGACTTTCACATTTTTCAAAACTTTTCCGTCAACAGCAATCACCGTTGGAATGCCCTTGATTTGTTCGAGGTAGATGTTTCCGTTGCGACGTGCCACAATCTGTGCCGTGGCAT
>JAFZAE010000166.1 GCA_017548385.1 Prevotella sp. | reverse complement strand
CTCACCTCTTTCCCCTAAATACATACCTCACTCCCTCTTTGAGGATGGTGCTGCCTAATAACCAGAGGATACCCACATAGGGGATGGCCACGATAAGGACTTTGGCGACAAAGCGCAAATAAATGTTGGTAATCCCGAGGGTAAGAAAATGTGCCGCCACGCAAAGGGCTGTGGCAAGAAGAAAATAGGGTGAGATGTCGCGAATGAACTCGAAAAAAGTGATGGAAGTCTCGCGGTGCGCCATTCGCAGCCATACCCAGGTCCAGGCGATGCTCACTACTGTGTAAGCAGCCACCATGGCATGGATGCCATAGGATGCCAGTAGCAGTGCCGCCGTGGTTTGCGTCACGCAAAGTCCGATGGTACACCACATATAGACGGAGGAATGTCCACGGCTGATGATAAGATGGCCAAACAGCATGGAAATGGGGATAAAGGCCCCCGCGACACAAAGCATCTGCATGATGGTGGCACTCTCCAGCCATTTCTCCGTGATAAGGATGACGATAAACTCCTTTGCCACCAGTGCCAGTCCCAGCATAAGTGGAAAACACACCAGCGCCGTGAACCGCAGCAGTTTTCGCAGTACCGTCTTCTGTCTGTCACGGTCGTCGTCCACGCGTGTAAAAACAGGTTGGGCGATGCCGTGGAGCATGTTGCTGATGAGCGATGACCCCATCGTGTTCCATTTGTTGGCCTGTGTATAGTTACCCACATCGGAAGGGGTATAGAGTCTTCCTAAAATAACGGAGAAGACATTCTGGTTGATGATGTTGAACACATTGGTGATAATCAGTCGGCTGCTGAAGCCTATCATCTCACGAACCGGTCGTAGGTTCACCTTCAGACTTGGTCGCCAACGGGCATAAATGAAGCTCTGGGTGGCTATCAGCGTGATATAGACGATGGTCTGTGTGGCGATGCCCCAATAGGCCATCCCCATGTAGGCCATGGTCACTGCCACGACACCCGACACTGCCAGGCTGACAATAGTCATAATCGATGTCTCGCGCACCATCATATTACGGAACATGTATGCTCTGGGCGCAGTGCTCAGACTGGAAATGACAAAACTCAGGAAGATGTAGCGGGATAGGGGAATGAGTCGCGGCTCATCATAAAAACGTGCAATAAGTGGAGCCGAAAAAAACAGGATGACATAAATGGTGACACCGATGCCCAAGGATGTCCAGAATACGGCGTTGAAATCTTCATAGGAAGCATTGTGGCGCTTGTTGAGGGCACTGATAAAACCACCTTCCTGCAAGGTGGTGCCCAAAGCGGTGAAAATGGCCAGCATTCCCACCAAACCATAGTCCTGCTGTGACAGCAGACGTGCCAGGAAAATACCTATGACGAGATTAAGCAACTGTTGAATGCCGTTGCTCAGTCCGCCCCAAAGCAGACCTTTCGCCGTCTTTTCCTTTAAAGTGGACATTTTATCTAATAGTGTCTATAGCGACTATCGTCTATCGTGGATTAGCCACACACTCCATCTCCACGAGCCACTCAGGACGACAAACCTTTCCTTGGAGCAGGATATGTGGAATCTCTGGGTATGCCTGTCGCATGAACTGCTCAACGACGAAACTGTCGGAAGGGTCGCGCAGGTAGATAAGGAAGTAACGTGCGTCGGCCATGGTCATGCCACCATCGTGCAGCAATGCCCCGATATTCTCCAACAGACGGGCGGTCTGGCGACTGATGTCGCCTACGTAGAGGCATTTGCCGTTCTTGTCGATGCTGGCGGTACCCGAGATGAAGCAGGTGTCTTCCCCCTCGAGTGTCAGACAGGTGCCACGTTCGAACGATACGCCATACTCATGGGTCGGATTCAGGTGGTCAAGGGCTTGGAGATAGCGTTTGTCACTCTCCTTGATATTTGGGTAGGTGAGGAAGTCGATGGCCACTGAGGCACTGCGGGTCTGTGAGAACCCTCCGATACCCGTACTGGCAATGAAATGGGTGTCAGGGGTAAGGCCTTGGTTGCGGAAGATGTCATTGCGGGCATTCACCATCCCCTGGTAGTTGACGTCGATGTCGGCAACATAAATCCATGTGCGCACACAGTGCTCCTTGAGTGTGAGTCCGCGCTTTTTGATATCCTCCAAATATTTATTGAAGATGAGCATGGTCTGGATATACGAGTTGGCACCCCGTGTCTCCTCTTCCTTGAGACGGATGCTGTGGAAGATGTACGGACATTCGGCGGCGGAGGTTTTCACCAGCACCGAGATTTTGGAGCCATCAAGTGGGGGCTGCTCAATCACAGTGTTGGGGACGGTGTCCAAATACTCGGTATAGAGCACCGACTGTGTGAGGTCGGCATATTGGTTCTGGGCATCGCTGAGGAAAATTTTGGCAAACTGCATCCGTCTGCCAGCCGCTTGTTCCACGTCGAGGTAGTGGCCGAGTTTAAGATACAACTCGCCCAGGCGTTCGGTGAAATGTCCCCTGCCCTCAGGGGCAAGAATCGTATATCTGTCGTTCATAAAAATGCTATTCTTCGAAAAACGCTGCAAAGTTACGCATAAACGAGAGAAAAGCCAAATTTTGGAACAGCGAATGCAAAAAAATGCTTGCATTATGTTTGCTGAGTCGTGACAAAATTCAACATGTTAAATGTATTTGTGATTTTCCGAGTGAAAGTAAGTTCGGCGAGGCCAAAGTTACGCATTTTTTCATTAATATTGAAAATTGAATATTGAAAATTGAATAATTGGAGTATTCCACCTTTGATGAAT
Source organism: Prevotella sp. (assembly GCA_017548385.1). GTDB lineage: Bacteria > Bacteroidota > Bacteroidia > Bacteroidales > Bacteroidaceae > Prevotella. The sequence continues at coordinate 474 of JAFZAE010000166.1, read as the reverse complement.
GAAAGAACGAAGACGCGTTGCGTCTTTATGTGAACATCGTTTTCAGCTGCACATTCGTGTTGTTTAGTGGAATTCGTGTTCGTTTAAATCGGTTTAATCAGCAAAATCCGTAGTTTTATTCTAGTTAGGAGTTTTTTAGAGGTAAGGGGTGAGGGGTGAGAGATATGATTAATTAGGAATTAGGAATTAGAAATTTGGGTATTTCGGTATAACGTTATATCGTTATTACGTAATCACGACTAACTCCTAATGGTAATGGCTCCTCATAACTCCCCTTCATAACTCCCATCTATAACTCCTCATCATAACCCCTCAACTAAGGAGGAGGCTTTCACAATAAAATATGAATTCCTGCGTTATTTCAATGTGTATAGACGAATTATTCTGACTGTCGCACTGTCGGTTTTTGCCATGATAGGGGTGAAAGCCCAGTATGATGTACCCTTTAGTCACTATTGGGACATGGAGACATAT
>JAFZAE010000165.1 GCA_017548385.1 Prevotella sp. | reverse complement strand
GCTCACGACCATCTGCTCTGCCTCTCCACGGGAAAAGACCTTGACGATCCCTCGCGTATGCTTTATTCCAAACAGGAGTGGTTTAAAACACGGGAGGAGATGAACGACATCTTTGCTGATGTTCCAGAGGCACTCGACAATACATGCGAGATTCTTGATAAGGTGGAGGAATATTCTATCGACCATGCACCCATCATGCCTTTCTTCCCCATACCCGAAGATTTCGGCACTGAGGAGGATGTGCGACGCAATTTCACAGAGGAGCAACTCTTCCAGGAATTCACTCGCGATGAGAACGGAAATGAGATTATGTCGCGGGAAGAAGGGGAAGCAAAAATTCAAAAACTAGGTGGTTACGACAAACTCTATCGTATCAAGTTCGAGGCCGATTATTTAGCCAAACTCGCCTACGATGGAGCAAAACGTATCTATGGGGAACCCCTTTCCGATGAAGTCAAGGAGCGTGTGAACTTCGAGTTGCATGTCATGAAGACCATGGGATTTCCAGGATACTTCCTCATCGTGCAGGATTTTATCAATGCAGCGCGCAACGAACTGGGAGTCATTGTAGGACCAGGTCGTGGTTCAGCGGCAGGTTCAGTGGTGGCTTACTGCTTGGGCATCACACAGATCGACCCTATCAAATACGACCTGCTGTTTGAACGTTTCCTCAATCCCGACCGTATCTCACTGCCTGATATCGATACCGACTTCGATGACGATGGTCGTGGACGTGTGCTTGAGTGGGTGGAGGATAAGTATGGACATGACAAAGTGGCGCATATTATCACCTATGGCAGTATGGCCACGAAAAACTCTATCAAGGATGTGGCACGTGTGGAGCGCCTGCCTTTGCCCGAGGCTAACCGCCTTTGCAAGGCTATCCCCGACAGATTGCCTGATGGAATGAAGATGAACCTCAACAATGCCATCAAGTGTGTGCGCGAATTGCGCGAGGCAGAGGTGTCACAGGATGTCCGGGAACGAAACACTATCAAATATGCACGAATGTTGGAGGGAACGGTGAGAAGCACGGGTATCCATGCGTGTGGAACCATCATCTGCCGCGACCCCATCGATGAATGGGTGCCAGTCTCCACAGCAGAAGACAAAGCCGACCCAGGACACAAACTTCTTTGTACCCAATACGATGGACATGTCATTGAGGAAACGGGACTCATCAAGATGGACTTCCTCGGTCTTAAGACGCTCTCCATCCTCAAGGAGGCGGTGGAGAATATTTACCAGTCAACGGGAAAAAGGATTGACCTGGAAAAAATCCCTATCGACGACCCGCTCACCTATCAACTTTATAGCGAGGGACGGACCATAGGCACATTCCAGTTTGAGTCGGCTGGTATGCAGAAATACCTCCGTGAACTACATCCGACAGTGTTCGAGGATCTCATCGCCATGAATGCTCTTTATAGACCGGGACCTATGGACTATATCCCCGATTTTATCTCCAGGAAAAAAGACCCTTCTAAAATATCCTATGATATCCCATGCATGGAGAAATACCTCAAGGATACTTACGGTATCACTGTCTATCAGGAGCAGGTGATGCTTTTGTCAAGACAGTTGGCCAATTTCACCAGAGGACAGTCCGACACGCTCCGCAAGGCTATGGGTAAGAAATTGATCGACAAGATGAACGAACTTGAAGATCTTTTCTACAAAGGTGGGGAGAAAAATGGGTATGACCATAAAATACTCAACAAAATTTGGGAGGACTGGAAGAAATTCGCTTCCTATGCCTTCAACAAAAGTCATGCTACCTGCTACTCATGGGTCGCCTACCAGACGGCGTACCTTAAAGCGCATTACCCTGCTGAATATATGGCGGCCGTGATGAGCCGAAACCTCGACAACATCACGGAAATCACCAAGTTCATGGATGAATGCAAGGCCATGGGCATTCCGACCCTCGGACCTGATGTCAATGAGAGCCGACATAAATTCAGCGTCAACCACGATGGGGCCATACGCTTCGGACTGGCGGCTATCAAGGGTATGGGCAACGCTGCTGCAGAGGCGATTATCGCTGAGAGAGACCAGAACGGACCATATGCGGATGTTTTCGATGTGGCAAAACGTGTCAACCTTTCGGCTGTTAACCGCAAGGCCTTTGAAAGCCTCGTACTCAGTGGCGGATTCGACAGCTTCGGCATTGAACGGGAAAGATATCTCACTGTGGGAACAAAAGGGGATGTCTTCCTCGATACCCTGATGCGCTTCGGACAAACCTATCAGGCAGAGCAGAAACAGGCGCAAATGTCACTCTTTGGTGCCGATGCCGTGGAAATCTCTACACCGCCATTCCCAGATTACCAACCATGGAGCAAAATCGAGAAACTCAATCTGGAACGTGACCTCGTGGGTATCTATCTTTCGGCACATCCCCTCGACGAATATAGCGTAATCCTAAAATTCCTATGCAATACTCCATGTTCTCAACTCAGTGAAAAAGATGAATTGGCGAAAAAAGAAGTGGTGACATTTGGCGGGGTGGTGACATCTGTGAAGGCAAAATTCAGCAAAAATGGCAGCCCCTGTGGATTTGTTACCATTGAGGACTTCAACGGCTCTGGAGAAATCGCCCTCTTTGGTGAGGAATGGGGAAAATGGCGTGGCATGCTC
>JAFZAE010000164.1 GCA_017548385.1 Prevotella sp. | reverse complement strand
GATTAAACGGCAGGCTGACGCCATGGTGTCGAAAGGACTTCTTGATGTAGGATTCAATCACATCAACATCGATGATGGCTTCTTTGGAGGACGCAACAAGGAAACGGGTGAGTTGCTCATTCATCCCACACGATTTCCCAACGGACTGAAACCCGTGGCCGACTATATCCATGAGAAGGGACTCAAGGCGGGCATTTACAGCGATGCCGGATGTAACACGTGTGGCAACTATTACAATGGTGATGTGCTGAGTGTAGACGTGGGCTTTTATAATTATGACCAGCATGACGCAGACTTCTATTTCAATGAGTGTGGTTTCGATTTCATCAAGATAGATTTCTGTGGTGGTGACGCACCGCAAAACTCACAACGGTTGGCACTGGATCCACAGGAGCGATATACAGCCATCAGCCAGGCCATCCAAAACACTGGGCGTACGGATGTGCGCATGAATGTCTGCCGGTGGAATTATCCGGGCACGTGGGTTCATGATATCGCATTTTCATGGCGCACCACTGTCGATATTCATGACTCATGGAGTTCAATAAAGGGTATTCTGGCAGAAAACCTATATCTCTCGGCTTATTGCTACGATGGACATTTCAATGATATGGATATGCTGGAGGTGGGACGCTCGATGACCACCGAGGAGGACAAGACCCATTTCGGTATGTGGTGTATCATGTCATCGCCACTGCTGATTGGCTGCGATCTCACTTCAATCCGAAAAACAACCGCCAATCTGTTGAAAAACGAGGAACTCATCGCCCTCAATCAAGACACACTCTACCTACAGGCATACATAGCTGCCCTGTCAAATGGTTGCCATATCCTCGTTAAGGATATTGAAACGCTTGGTGGCACACGACGCGCTTTCGCCATCTACAATCCCGATGACGTGGCAAAAAAGGCCGTTTTGTCGTTCCGTGATATTGACCTTGCCGGTACAGTCAGACTGCGTGATGTGTTTGAAAAAAATGACCTGGGGGAATTCTCTGACCAGTATGAGGTGACGGTGCCTGCTCATGGCACCCGCATCTATGTGGCTGATGCCGACACCCGACTGGAACGCACACATTATGAGGCAGAGACCGCCTATATCAGTGATTATCAAGAACTGAAGAACAATCAGTCGGAAAAAACAGGTATTTATGAGGCTGCCAATTACTGTTCGGCAGGGTTTAAGGCTGGATGGCTGGGGTACAGCGAGGAAAATGACCTGCAATGGCGGGATGTCTATAGTAAGGATGGTGGTGAATATGAATTGACCATTGCCTATCTCTCAGGGGAAAACCGCAATATCACCATCGGGGTCAATGGTCAGACTGTGCAGACAGTCTCTTGTAATTCTGGTGGCTGGCAGACGGTTGCAAAAAAGACAGTGAAAATACAGTTGGAAAAGGGACGCAACTGTATCCGATTGTCGAATGCCACCAACTGGATGCCAGACATTGACTACATAGACATCAAATCGACTGATGCCGATGGTGTGCGTCCAACTACTTCCTCAACCGTGGGTGACACAGCTCCCGCATACGATTTGACAGGACGTCCAGCCACATCGAACACGAAGATACGCATACAAGGGGGTAAAAAACTGTTGGGAAAATGATTAATTCATCATTAGGATTTTCGGACATACACGGGGTATGTCCCTACGACAAATCACTTTTTAAAGTGGACTCAAATTCTCTATAGCAGTTTGGGTAGTTCAAACAGTCGAGTGCTGTTGCTGCCCTTGATAAGGATGTAGTAACCTTTTGGACAGTCGGCGGCAATGGCTGCCTTCACTTCCTCCACATCATGGAATTTTCGGAAAGGACAGTCGGTTTTACCGAATTCCTCACCCACAAGCCATACGTTCTCGATTCCATTGTCAATGAGGAATTTCACCACTTTGCAGTGCTCCTCATGGCTGATTGCTCCCAGTTCACGCATATCGCCGAGGATGGCCATTTTAGGGGATACCTCCATGTCGCGGAAATTGCACAGGGCGGCATTCATGCTGGTGGGGTTGGCGTTGTATGTATCCACGATGAGGCGGTTATGGGTGGTAATAGTGAGTTGTGAGCGGTTGTTGGTCGGACAGTAGTTTGCCAAGGCATGGTCGATTTGTTCGGGTGACACCCCGAAGTAGAGTCCCACACAGGCTGCTGCCAACATGTTGGTGAGGTTGTAGGTACCGATGAGATGGGTGCTTACCTCATGCCATTCGCCAGCACCATGTCGCCATCTGAATTGCAGCATCGGGGCGCACGAAATCACTTCACCGTTTGCACATAATTGTTCGTCATCGCCAATGCCATATTTCACCAGTGTTAACCCGCTGGCGATGCCTTTGAGATGTTCGTTATTATTGTCGATGAACACTACACTGTCGGACTTTTCGCGCAGGAAATCATATAGTTCGCCCTTGGTGTGGATGACACCTTCAAAACTCCCGAAACCCTCGATATGAGCCTTCCCCACGTTGGTGATAAGACCACAGTCGGGTTCGGCAATGTTGACCAGTGTGTGTATCTCCCCGGGGTGGTTGGCTCCCATTTCCACTACTGCGATATCGTGCTCTGGGCTGAGGTTTAGCAATGTCTTGGGCACTCCGATATGGTTGTTAAAGTTGCCTTGGGTATACAGCACGTTGTATTTCTCGCCGAGAACGATGGCGATGAGTTCTTTGGTGGTGGTCTTGCCATTGGTGCCCGTTACACCGATGATTTTGGTGCCCAGGGTGCGTCGGTGATGGCGTGCCAATTGCTGGAGTGTTGTCAGACAGTCGTCGACCAGAATCAGCCGCTTGTCATCTGCGTCGGCAAATTCTTTCTCGTCGATGACAGCATAGGCACATCCTTTTTCGAGTGCTTGCTTGGCAAAATGGTTGCCGTTGAAAGAATCGCCTTTCAGGGCAATAAAGATAGAGCCCTCAGGGCATTCGCGGCTATCGGTGGTAACGATGGGATACTGCTTGAAAATCTCGTATAGTTGTTCGATTTGCATAATAAAGACATTTTGTTATGCAAAAGTAATAAAAGTTTTGCTTTTCTCACGGCAAATCGTTTTTTTTCACTATTTTTGCATGTTAATTATGGAAAAACCGAATTCATATACGCTCAATGTCAATGGTCGGTTACTCGACCTGTCATCACCTTTGGTGATGGGTATCCTCAATGTGACGCCTGACTCGTTCTATGACGGCAGTCGGACAATGCAGGACGAGGCCATTGCCCGTCGTGCTGATGAAATCATCCAGCAGGGTGGGGGAGTCATCGATGTGGGAGCCTTCTCCACACGACCTGGTGCCAATGAGGTGACCGAGGAGGAGGAAATGCAAAGACTCCGCCGTGCGCTGCAAATCATCCGAAAATGCCAGCCACAGGCAGTCTTGAGTGTAGATACCTTCCGTCCCGCAGTGGCCAAGATGGCCGTCGAGGAGTTTGGCGTGGCCATCATCAATGATGTGTCGGAAGGCACTGGTACGATGGCAATACCTCCGCAGAATGATGATACGGACGAGATGTTCCGTATGGTGGCAGCATTAGGAGTGCCCTACGTGCTGATGTCTGTCCGTCCTGACCTCGAACAGACACTGAAGGCTTTTGCTTGTAAAGTGGATCGGTTGCGCGCCCTGGGGGTAAAGGATATTATCCTCGACCCTGGATTCGGGTTTGGAAAGACCTTGGACCAGAACTATGCCCTCCTTGCGGTGATGGAACGCCTGCAGGTCATGCAGTTGCCCTTGCTGGTGGGTGTGTCACGAAAGTCGATGGCCTATCGCCTGTTGGGATGCTCTCCTGCCGAGGCCCTGAATGCCACCACCGTGCTCCATACCATCGCCCTGGAAAAGGGTGCTTCCATCTTACGCGTACACGATGTCAGAGAGGCCGTCGAGGTATGTACATTGGTTGAGAAAATGAAAAGCGAACATCTAACCCCCAATACCTATGTTTCCTGAGTTTGGAATAAAAGACTTTATTGACATATTTCTAGTTGCGCTGCTTCTTTTCTACATCTATCGTCTGATGAAGGAGTCGCGCTCCATGAATGTGTTTATTGGCATATTGGTGTTTGTCCTGATATGGCTGTTGGTAAGTGTGATTTTCGAGATGAGGCTGTTGGGAAGTATTCTCGACAAACTCATTAGCGTGGGTGTCATCGGTTTTATCGTCCTCTTTCAAAGTGAAATCCGAAAATTTCTCTACACCATCGGGGCACATCAGCGACTACAACCTCTTATCAGATTCTTTTCAGGGAAAAAGGGTAAGGAACCAGACAAGAAAAACATTATGCCCATCGTGCGTGCATGCATGAATATGGCGAGAGACAAGGTGGGGGCGCTTATCGTCATCGAGCGAAGCATACCTCTCGACGACATTGTGGAGACGGGTGAGATTATAGACGCTAAAATAAGCAACCGACTGATAGAGAATATATTCTTCAAGAACTCACCACTTCACGATGGTGCCATGATTATTTCAGGCAAGCGTGTCAAGGCGGCTGGATGTATCTTGGAGGTGTCGCATGACATGGACATTCCCAAGGAACTGGGACTGCGCCATCGTGCCGGACTGGGTGTGACGCAAAGTAGCGACGCTCTGGCGGTCATCGTCTCCGAGGAGACCGGACGTGTGAGTGTGGCACTTGAAGGGGAGTTTAAACTGAGGCTCTCTTTTGAGGACTTGGAAAGCATACTTACCAAAGAAATGCCCGATTAACATGCGTTCATCTCAAGTAAAAAACTTGATAAATCATGCCCGATTCTCACGCTAATTTTGTATATTTGCCAAATCTTTCGAGAATCTATCTAAAACATTTTTATAGCTATGGATCTAGTACAGCAAATCATTGAGCGCGCTAAGAGCAACAAACAGCGCATCGTGCTCCCCGAGGCTACAGAGGAGCGCACATTGAGGGCAGCAGACAGAGTGCTTGCCGAAGATGTGGCCGACATCATCTTGATCGGAAATCCCGATGAAATACACGCCCTTGCCAAGCAATGGGGACTGGAGCATATCGACAAAGCCACACTCATCGACCCCGAAAACAACCCCAAGAGTGAGGAATATGCAGAACTGCTCACCGAACTGCGTAAGAAGAAGGGAATGACCATCGAGAAAGCACGCGAACTGGTGAAAAACCCACTTTATCTGGGATGTATGATTATCAAGACCAATGGAGCAGACGGACAAATCTCTGGCGCTCTGAGCACCACAGGCGAAACTTTGCGCCCGGCTTTGCAGATTATCAAATGCGCACCAGGCATCACATGTGTGAGCGGTGCTATGCTGTTGGTCACAAAACAGCCGCAGTTTGGCGAGAACGGAATTCTCGTTGTAGGCGACGTGGCTGTCACACCTATGCCCGATGCAGAACAACTCTCACAGATTGCCGTGTGTACGGCACAGACAGCACGCAGCGTGGCAGGTTTTGACGACCCACGCGTAGCAATGCTCAGTTTCTCTACAAAGGGAAGTGCCACACATGAGGTGGTGGATAAAGTGATAGAGGCAACACGTTTGGCTCGTGAGCTGGATCCCACGCTCAAGGTGGACGGTGAATTGCAGGCTGATGCCGCACTTGTACCATCGGTGGGTGCCAAAAAAGCTCCTGGAAGCGATATTGCCGGAAAGGCAAACGTGCTTGTTTTCCCATGTCTCGAAGTGGGTAATATTGCCTACAAACTGGTACAGCGTTTAGGTGATGCTGAGGCTCTCGGTCCCATCCTTCAGGGTATCGCCCGCCCAGTCAATGACCTGAGTCGCGGATGCTCTGTTGATGATATCTATAAGATGGTGGCCATCACCGCCTGCCAGGCTATGGATGCGAAATGATATTAGAGGTGAGGGGTGTGAGGTAAGAGGTGAGAGATTACTCCTCCTTCTCCATCCCAAATCATCCCAAATCATCCCAAAACTCAAAAACTTATAAACTCAAAAACTCAGGAACTCAAAAACTCAGGAACTCAAAAACTCAAAAACTTACATGAAAATATTAGTATTAAATTGTGGCTCGTCGTCCATCAAATATGCTCTCTATGACATGGACACCAAGGATGTGCTCGCGTCTGGAGGTGCAGAGCGTGTGGGACTTGACGGCGCGTTTGTGAAAGTGAAATTGCCTAACGGTGAGAAAAAGACCATCATGCACGATATTCCCGAGCATACTGAGGGCGTGAAGTTTATCTTCTCGTTGCTCACCGACCGGGAGATTGGGGCCATCAAAGACTTAAAGGAAATCGATGCTGTGGGTCACCGTATGGTGCATGGAGGTGAGAAATTCAACAAGAGTGTGTTGCTCAATGACGAGGTGCTCGAAGCCTTTGAACAGTGTATTGAACTGGCTCCGCTGCATAACCCTGCCAATCTGAAGGGTGTGCGTGCCGTGAGCGAGTTGATGCCAGGATTACCTCAGGTGGGCGTGTTTGACACAGCCTTCCATCAGACAATGCCCAAGAAAGCATATATGTATGCTATTCCCTATCGTCTCTACAAACAGTTTGGTGTTCGCCGCTATGGCTTCCATGGCACCAGTCACCGCTATGTATCGGAGCGTGTGTGTGAGTTCTTGGATGTAAATCCCAAGGGCAAGCGCATCATTACTTGCCATATCGGAAATGGTGGTTCTATCGCTGCCGTCAAAGATGGTCAGTGTATAGATACAACGATGGGGCTGACACCGCTTGAGGGACTGATGATGGGTACACGAAGTGGTGACATCGATGGTGGTGCCATTACTTTCCTGGAGAAAAAACTTGACTTGGATGCCGACGGTATGTCGAATCTGCTCAACAAGCAGAGTGGTGTGCTGGGAATCACCGAGGAAAGTAGTGATATGCGCGATGTGGAGAGTGCTGCCAAAGAGGGCAACGAGCGTGCTCGTTTGGCCTTGGATATGTATTTCTACCGCATCAAGAAGTATATCGGTGCCTACGCTGCAGCCATGGGTGGAGTTGATATTATCGTCTTCACTGCCGGCGTGGGTGAAAATCAGATGGATATGCGACAGAATGTCTGCGAGGGTTTGGAATTCCTGGGACTGAAGTTTGACCCGGAGAAGAACAAAACCCGTGGTGAAGAGGCTATCATCTCTGCCGACGATTCCAAAGTGACGGTATGTGTCATCCCAACCGATGAGGAACTGATGATTGCTACCGACACCATGAACCTGT
>JAFZAE010000163.1 GCA_017548385.1 Prevotella sp. | reverse complement strand
TTATGCATCAAATGCTGTGCAAAGATAACATTTTTTTGTGAAACTCCATAACATATTAAATATCCGCTGCAGTCATTTTTCAAAACGACTGCAGCGGACACTTGGCTTTCACCTTTGTTTATTTGGTTTCCACCTGCTTCATTATATTGGCCGCTGAAGTGCGATTCAACAACTCTATTCTCCTACTTTGTAGTCAAACCAATCTACATCCACATACCCTTTATTTGTCTCTTGCTTGCACTGTGTGAAAAGACCGAGCATGACGCCGGTGAAGCCGCCGATGGTCTCAGTGCTGAGGAAACGGTATTCCATCTTGGCCAGTTGGGTGAATTCGGAGCCATCGGCCGATGCCATCAGATAATAGAAATTCTGGTCGGAAGTGATACGCAGATATACACGGTCGCCATTCAACGTGACTTCCTTTTCACTATGGCTGGTCTGCCCCAATCTTACATTTGATTTGATGACAATTATACCATCTCTTCTTTCGGCCACCACATCATAATGGTTCAACGGTGCGGCGTAGGCCGTGATGCCGGCCTGCATACCATCCGTGAGATGCGAGAGGTCGAGCAATGCTGTCGCAGAGAAATTCAGTTCCGTTTGTCTTCGGGCAACGAACGTGGGCGAAGCCGTCTCGCTGAGGTCGGTGGTGCTTGGGCGAAGCCTGAGCCATCCTTTGCGCTCCGTGAGTGAATATTTGGTGTAGTCAGGATTACAAAGGCTCATCCATCCCATGGGCAATCCCAAAGAGTGATGGCTGTCCTTGGGTGCGTGACGCTCGACATAATTGAATTCTTCCCTCGTGGGTTCCTGAACCATTGGGATCAAGGGCAGCGTTTTGCATTTCATGTCTTTCTGCAGCGTGCCATCCTGGTTCACCACAGGCCAATCTCCCTCGTCCCAACGCACAGGTGCAAGCATGGTCTCACGTCCCATCACATGTTGTAGATATCCGCTGGTTCGGTATCCCAGACAAATCATCCACCACGAGGAGTCGGGAGCCTGCACCAAGTCGGCGTGGCCCAGTCCCTGTATCGGACTGTTCTGCATCTTCATATTGAAATGTGAAAGGATGGGATTGGCCGGATTCGGCTCGTACGGACCGAAGAGGTTTTTGCTACGAAGAATATTCACATGATGTCCATGCTCTGTACCACCCTCTGCCAATAACAAATAGTAGTAGCCATCCTTCTTATAGATGTGCGGTCCTTCAGGATAACGTCCACCGAGTCCTGTTCCCAGATGATGGATGTCACCCAGTTTCTTTCCCGTTGCCACATCAATCTCGCATATCTTTATGTCTCCCTCTTTCCAGAGGAAATAGCACTTGCCGTCGTCGAAGAAGAGCGTCGGGTCGCAACTGCCAATAGCGAAATCTATTACAATAGGTTCCGACCACTCCCCGGCGGGATTGTCAGTCCAGACGTAGAAATGGTGCCGCAATGGAAACACCGTCGTCACCATGTAAAACCGTCCCTCGTGGTAGCGGATGGTCGGCGCATAGATGCCGCTGTTTCCGTCAGTTCCTTTCAAATCCACCTGCGAAGGTCGTGAAAGGCAGTTGCCCACCTGTTCCCAGTTCACCAAGTCCTTGCTGTGAAAAACCGGCACCCCGGGGAAATACTGGAACGTGCTGTTCACGAGATAGAAATCGTCGCCCGCCCGGCACACACTCGGGTCGGCATGGAATCCCGGAAGCACAGGATTCTTGAAACCCTGTGCCATCCCCATAGTTGTCAGCATTGACAATGTGATGGAAATAGCAAGAATCCAGATATTAGTTTTTAAGTTCTTCATTTTTTGATTGTTTTTAAAGCGATGTATCGCAGGTGATGATGTTGTAAGTTATAATCCTTAAATTGGCCCCATTCATGCTGTTATTGATTGGGGACAGCTTCGGGTTAATATGTTGCAAATATAGCAAAAATCTGATGAAGTGAGTAAAAAGATACAAAACTTAATGATATTGATAGGCAAAAATGCTGTTTTTGCAATAATTCTTATTAATTTTGCAGCAAGTATGAGGCTTGGCCGCTTGACTCGGTGACCGAACAATATAATAACTATGATTACAATATTATAACAGTAAAACTTATGAAGAACTATTTAAGATCATTGGCAATTGGAGTTACTTTAATGAGTGCTTCTGCCATGTTGGCCCAGCCTAATGGTGGCTTTGGAGGCTTTGGTGGATTCCAGCAACAGACAAAATTAGAAACGTCCCAGGAATGGAAAGACGTGAATTATGCAGGTGACGACAAGGCATATCACACTTGCGACATCTATCTGCCCAAGGAAGAGAAGGCATCATACCCCGTAGTGGTGCACATCTACGGCAGTGCGTGGTTTTCCAACAACAGCAAGGGCGCAGCCGACCTGGGTACCATTGTGGCCGCTTTACTTAATGCAGGTTATGCCGTGGTGTGCCCCAACCACCGTTCAAGTATGGATGCCAAGTGGCCTGCTCAGATTAATGACATCAAGGCCGTCATCCGTTTCATACGTGGTGAGGCAAAGACCTATAAGTTTGACACCTCTTTCATCGCAACGTCTGGTTTCTCATCGGGCGGCCATCTCTCTTCTGTATGCGGAACAACCAATGGTGTGAAAGTAGCCAAGGTGGGGAAAGAGAAAGTTGATATCGAAGGTTCCGTGGGTAATTACAAGAAGAAAAAAAGTTACGTGAACGCCGCCTGTGACTGGTCAGGCCCTGTCGACCTCACCGATATGGATTGTGGTGAGCATATGAGTTTCGGCGCTTCCAGTCCGGAAGATGCACTGCTGGGCTCAAAGTTGGCCGACGAGCCAGACAAGTATCTCGGATTGAGCGCAACCAACTATGTGGACAAGAAGGACGTGCCAATCATCATTTTCCATGGCGAGAAAGACAATGTGGTGCCTTGCTGTCAAGGGAGGAAGTTCTATGAATTGCTGAAGGCTGCCGGAGTGAAGACCGAGGCGACTTTCGTACCGGAAGGTGGCCATGGCATGGGCATGTATTCTGCTGAGAATTTGCAGAAGATGGTGAACTTCCTTGATGGAGTTCGTCTGAAGAAAAAGTAACGACACAGGTCATTTGTAACCTCGATGAGGTCGGCTCTGTAGACGGTCTCACAAAAAAGCAGTGCGGTCATAATGGACAACCGCACTGCTAACATTTATGATTGCTTTTGCCCTTGCGCGTGTTGTACGTCTGCCGATTACCAATACCCAGGGTGTTACCCTGGGCTGATGGCCGTGATTACAAATCCTGCAGAACTAAGATTTTAGCGGATTGAAAATCCTTATACTCAATGCTGCCGGATTACAAATCCGGCAGAACTGGGAAGAACTGGCAGAACTGTTATTTGAGGCATCAACCTCAGGTATTCCACTAAGGCGCTGAGGGTGAGTTTATTGAATTTCATAAAACGGTTGTCTGGACACCGCAATTCAGTGAAGTCCTCATCAATATTTGCATAGGGACAAAAGTAAGTGGCGTGGTTCCATTCCCACAGTACGGTACGGCACCCTTGATAATCCAAAATCAGTTGTCCGAGATTAACGTCATAGCTGTTCCTTGGTGCTGTGGTTCTCACACCAGTGAAACCAATAGCGTCGAGATAGGGCTGCCACCACTGATTCTTAAATCGCTCAGGGTTCCAACTGAAAATGTATGTATCGCGTCCGACACCAGCACCTTCCCTGTAAAGGTCACGCGCTGTCACTTCTTTCATGAAATGTTTGACGGTTTTCTTCAACAATGGATAGGTGAATGGCTGCAAGAGGTCGATGTTGATTTCAGGCTTTGAAGAATTATCTGCCGATGTTGGGCTTTTGATAAATGCCTTCAGTTTCCGCATCCTTACGTCCAGTTCATCCTGCACGCATTTTTTCCAATATTCTTTTATGCTTTCCATATTCGATATTTTATGAGTTGGGCAACTGTAATACCCTCTCATGTTGCACGCTAAATTCTAAATTCCATCAAGATAGAATGTCACACCATCCATATATTTCTCGTACAACTCCGGTTTGCGGGTTTTGAAGTATTCGAGCACGGTGGCCAGATGTTCTTCTGTGAAATTGTAACTGCCTGAATAGAAATCCTGAAGGTCATCAAAGATTGATGTGCCTCTGTTCGACGAACTATCATAGCCATATTCACGGATGACGAGGGCCAAGTAGAAACACTTCTTAGCCTGTTCTGTCTCACCTTGAGGATCTCCCTCAACACCGATTGTCATGCCATTA
>JAFZAE010000162.1 GCA_017548385.1 Prevotella sp. | reverse complement strand
TCCACGACCCCCTGCGGCCAGAATACTACCTTGAAATCAATGGACAACTAGTGCGCGAGAGTGCGGAACTTCAAGACCAGGTGAAATGGGGCATCCCCTTCTACGACTGGCCGCTCCGCTGCTACAATGGCGCCGTCAACGTTCTGTCTGTTGCTGTATCACAACAACCTCAGCTAAATACCGATGCCATGGTCTTTGCCCCTGCTGAGCGCATCGTATATAAGATGGGTGTTTCATCTATCGAATACACCACCAATGATGTCTATTATAACACCGCCACCAAGTCGTTTGTACTCATCATTGATGGAACGGCATATTCATCATGGGGCAATAACGATGAATGGAACGACCCTCAGACAGGAATGGCTCGCACCGACTGTGTATTCTCGGATATTTCCCGTGACACTTCCGTAGATGCCGCCACACTCTATGACGAGCGTACATTTATCATCCACCGCGATACCGATGTCACCAGTATCGACAATATCCCACGAGGCACGCAGAACTGGAGCGTTGACCAAGTCAACAACATCGACCAGGCAAAGAGAATTTCAAGCATCTTCGATACCGAGACGCAGACACTCGTCGATATCACCACGCTGATGACAGACTTCACCGAAGCCGTACATGCCGCCGCTGTCGCCAACAATGGTTCGTTGCGACTGAGCAGACGTATCTATTTCATGGGTAGTTTCATCGACAACAGCAACACGAAAATCAACATCAGCCAGCGAGAGGGATTCCTCATCGACGGACAGGGTGGGGTGCTCTTCGTGAGACGCCCGAATGAGGGTCCGGGACACCCACAACGAGGTGTTTCTGCTCAACATCGCACCGATGCAACCATCCTGGAGCTGGCAGCAGAGAAGAAAGCCGTCTGTCAGTCGACGTATGAGGCATACATCGAGAGTCACCCCGCCGAGACGGACTATGATCCCACCATCACCCTTTCCCCATACAACACCAACAATCAACCCACAGGCACAACTGTCTCACCGGCAACGCTCATCAACATCTCAAGAAGTAGCGGTACGATACGGAATATCACTATCGCTGCACTGCGTGATAAGGATAACGGTGCACCGGGAGGGCACTGGCGTATGTCTTCGTCCGACTCCCGTGTCATCGGCATCGAACTTGGGGCAGAGACCAACTATGCCAATCACGACATCACCATCGAGAACATTTCATTCAAGGGCATGTATGAGGACATCAAAAGTCATAGCGGAACCAACTCAGCCAACACCAACATCCTTATTGATGGATGGAAGTCGAGAGACTGCGTGCAGAACGTGCCCAATGGATTCGCATGGACAATCAAAAATGCAGACATACAGCAGAATGACTATGTGGGAGCGGGCGTACACGTTATGTATGGTCAGGGAAAACTCACGGGACTTTGGGTGGAGGACAGCCGCTTCCAAGGAGGACGCTACTCGTCGGTCATGCTTACCATGCATGAACTCAACGGATCGGCCGGGAATTACTCCCATGCCCGCGACATGCATTTCTCACGTTGTGAGTTCCTGGGTTGCCAGATATATGGTGGGGCAGGATATAAGGGCTGGTGCCACTTCCACGAATGTACATTCAAACAGACACACAGCACTATCGTCAACAACAGCAACGTAGAGGTAACTGCCAATGCCATCAACATGAAATATACGCATATGTGGTTCAAGAATTGCCGTTTCAATCTCATCCGTCACGCACTCGCCAACACTGGTGCATCGACAGTCAGGGCTGTTTTTGAAAATTGCTCCATCTATACAAAAGAGGTGACCTCGGTGGTTGACTCATCATCCTACATCGGACTCATCTACCATAAGGAAATGGAACTGCCATATAAACCAGGCACGACAACGCCGTTGGACTGGGGCGTCTCAGACAGCAAGGTGGGTACCATCGCCCTCTTCTCAGGTGTTCGCGACGAAGCAGGCGAACTCATCACGAAACTCACCGATGTCATCACCAACCGTGTGAAGAAGGCTTCTACCAAAGGGACGACCGCACAGCGCCCCACAGATGTGGAACCGGGCTTCTGCTATTTTGACACATCACTCGGCAATGGCACTATCCCCAAAGGAAAACCCATTTGGGCAAGTAAAATTACCGAGACCACCAATGCCGTCACAGGTGTCGTGACCCGCACAGTGACATGGGTGGATGCCAACGGAAGTGATGTTTAGTTAGGGGCGAGTTTTACCCGTCCCTACAAACAACGAAGGTAATGGCCTTTCATAACTCCCCTTTATAACTCCCCTTTCATAACTCCCCTTTATAACTCCTTTTAACTTAAAAACATGCTTGTTACAAAAGAAAAACGTACACCATTCCTTGGAAACAGAGGGCTGCGTGACGGCTCCGTGACCATGGACAAACTCGCCGACGACGTAAAGGATACCATCAACAATATCAAGGGTCAGCAAGGTGAGCAAGGCACATCTGCCATCTGGGATGGCAATGCCGAGATACTGACGGAACTGGAACATACCACGGGACAGGCAACGAATAGGACGATGTCACAGAAAGCCATCACCGACATCATCGAAGGTGTCGACAAAGTCAACTATGTGGAAATCACCGAAGGATTCTCTGCTATTGGTAAGTACTATAACCTTAGCCTTGACGCTATCGGGAACCCAAAGGACAGCAGCGGATATAAATGTATTAAAGTGGCCTGCCGGCCAGGAGATAAATTCCGTATCGCAGGTCAGAGTGGCTCTAACAATGCGTTAAGACAATATTGCTTCGTCACGGGTACTGCTGGCGCCACCCCTATAGCAGGGAGTTTTGGCGAGAAAAATGCCGACACAAGGGAAAATCCTATTATCGTTACTGCACCAGATACGGCAACATATCTATTGGTCAATTTCAAGGCATATAATGAAGATACCGACCATCTGTGGAAGGTCATCGAGACACATACCAATGGCTTGCAGGATGAAATCAATGAAGCGGTCAGATTCACGGAGCAGTCACTGACAACTGCACAACAGACACAGACTCTCGCCAATCTCGGTATCACCAATCTCACTACAGATGTGGCAAGACTTACTCCAACGCTCTCTGAGATTGTCTATCATGCTCAGTCGACACTCTTGCAAGGGCACAGTAATATTCTGGTTCCTATCCTGGGCGACGGAGTCTATCGCGTCACTGTCTGGTGTACATCCAATTCTGCCAACACTTCCAAGGCGAGAATGTTCTACCGCAAGTCTTCTGACAGCACCGTCAATATCTATGCGAGCAAGGATATACCCCAGGGGGTGCCTTTCACGCTGGCATGGACACGACATGACGATTACGACACGCTGCAAATCACTATGACTGGTTCTCCTTCAGAGAGCTTTGATGCACTCGTCGAGAAAGTGGACACACCACTTTCCAAGCAGCAGAATAATAAGACTGTGCTCATCTTCGGCGACTCCATCAGTCAAGTCGATGCACAGAATGCTGGTACAAGCCAAAGGGATTCGATGAGGTGGAGCGACTGGATGCGCTGCTTGAAGCCTGGCGTCACTGCCATCAACGTGGCTATGGGAGGCACACGCTATGCCCAGCGCAAACCATCTCTCAGTCTTACACCATCTTTGGCACAGGCATGGGCGGCTGTGGACATCGTCAACATCGTCAAGGCCGTCTGCAGCGGTAACTTCGACTACCAAGATGCTGCTGTGCCGGTAATCGCCCAACCAACAAGTCAAGGTGGTGCCGGTAAGGACTTCTCGGGGCAGATAGCACGGGCAAAGGCAGTGAACCTCAGCAAAGTCACAGACATCGTGCTCATGGCGGGCACCAACGACTGGGTGGCTTCCGACAGCGACATCCCGACATATCTGGGCACGGTGGACGGCACCGACGTGCAGACTACCCTCGGCGCACTCAACACCATCATCACCGACCTGCTCACGGCAGCACCGCACGCAAAGATACATATCTTCACACCGACCGTCCGCTACAAGGGAAGCACCTACACCGACCCATATTGGAGTGACACCTATCACAATGCGGAGAATAAATCCCTTCCCGACTACGTCGAGGGCATCATGGCGGTCGCAAAGATGCGCCACCAGCGATGCATTGACCTCTACGATGGTCTCGGATGGGACAAAGCCAACTTCTGGAATTTCTTCCCTGCCACCGACGGCACACACCCGCTCTATGGCCTCGACCGCATCGCGGAACTCGTCACCAAGGAGATTTTTGTTTTATAGTTGACAAGAAACAAGTTGACGAGTTGACAAGTTATTTGCATCAATAACAACCGTGAATAGCAGGAGTAATCTCTCACCTCTTACCTCTCACCCCTAACCCCTAAAAAACTCCCAAACTCCCGGACTCATAAACTCATAAACTTAAAAACTCAAAAACTCAAAAAACTCATCCCATGCCCTATAAAGACTGGATACAATACGGCAGTGCTGTAGCGATGATTACATCTGGAATCACATTGGCTTTTCTGTCGTTTTATAAGAATGACGGTGATATCGCACAGGGCGTACTATGGTATGTCGCTCAGGCTCTCACCTATGCTGGATCAATTTTCGGAGTAAGCGTTTACTTCCGTACAAAACTCGGTGACCTTCGGTCGAATCTTAACAAGGAAATCAATCTCGATAGAGAAATCAAAGACAAAAAAGAAAAAGATGAACATATTGCGTAAAATTGACATCGACATCCATGACATACTCACTCAAGTGGCTATGACATCGGAATACATGGCCGTGAAAAATGAACGGGCAGCGGAAAATTATGAACGGTTGGCTGTGATGGAGGTGGACGAGCCGCTCCTCTCCTCTGCCATTACCATGGCTTACCATCAGGTGTGTGAAATACTCCAACCCTATATCCTGCCACATCTGGCATTGGAGACACCTCATCACTATTCTCTCTGTGTCAGGCCCGATGTGGCAGTGAGTGAGAACACCGTCAGACTCTGGCAGATACAGGCACACGAATTGATGAAAGCGGCCATCCTCACCGAATGGCTGCGTATCGTGGCTCCCGAAATAGCCAACCAATGGTATCATCGTGCCGAGGAAATCCGCCAACAATTCATCGTCAGCCTCACACCGAGACTGCGGAAACCCAGAAAGAGGATGGAGGTGGTGTAATGTAACCCTGAAAGGCTAAAAGACCTTTCGGATGATTAAACTACGGATTTTTCTGATTAATCTGATGGATAATAACGAACACTAATTTCACCAATCGACACGAATAGAACAGCCTATAAAGCCACTCTAAATCTCTGTGGACTCCAAAGACTTTTCGGACTGTCATCCCTTAATAATCAGTATAATCAGAAAATCCGTAGTTGATAAAAAAATATGGAAAACGATGCATCTTCTGATTTGTAGAACAAATCTACCATGGAGTGCTGAGTGGTTACAAAAAAATAGACCAAAAATAACTTTCCCTAAAAAATAGTGTGAAAATTATTAGATTAATTATCCGCTAACCATCTCTGTATCAAATAATTGTATATTAAAGGGTCTAAACCCTTGTTGAATTGGAATAAATAAAACATAAAAAAAGGATGCCTTTGAAGCATCCTATCTTTATTCTAACCACTTGGAGGAACCCATCCCCCACTGTGAGTATCATCACCACCGTAATAGCTTTTATTGACTATCCATTGTCTCATCCATGGAATAATAGAAGTAATTATTATACTTATGGATATGAACCACATCCATCCTCCTGTGGTCTTTGGGTAATATTCTTTATCAGAAAAAATTATGTACAATAGCAGGCTTCCTCCGGTGATGGCGAGAATGAGCCATGGGCTAATGGGTTCGACCACGTGTCCGTCGAATGTAGTTGGCTCATTTTCGAAGAATATGAAATGCAGGAAACCAACTTGCACTGCTGCAGGAATGAGGCATGAGAGAAACTCGCCGAAGTCGAATTTCTTTTTCCTCAAAGAGAACACGATGCTCACCTCGAGGACGCTAAATATTATGATGAGAATCATGCTACGGTCCATATTTCCTGTCTTTTTGTTTCTCGCTACGAATTTAGTGTAAAATATCCATATACGCAAGAAAAAACACAAGAAAAATGGCTTTTATGCTGTAGAAGGTCTAACCCCTTGTTGAATTGGAGTAAATAAAACTTAACAACTTTTTCTTTCTTTTTGAGAGTGCCATGGCACTTTTTAAGTTTAGCTATTTCCTTTTTTCTTGCTTTTTGTTCTTTTTCTCAAGCGCAGCGGTTTTTTATATGTGGAGTTGATTCTTTTTAGTAAGCGAGGCCATTTTGTTGCGGCAGCCACACTTTGCTTACCCCCAAGTTTACCGATAATTTTCTCAAAACATTTGTGTCGCTCAAAAAAAAACACTACTTTTGCAGAAAGAATTTGTAAGAAGACAAAGCCTCACCCCTATCCCCTCTCCGAAAGGCGAGGGGAACTTAGAAAGAGGAGAGAATTACAGTTAGGAATTAGGAGTTGGAAGTAGCAAACAACTCGTCAACTAATATCAAGAACTCAAAAACTCAAAAACCCAAAAACTTATAAACTCAAAAACTTATAAACTCAAAAACTCAAAATATGAATACATTTTCAATTATCATTGGATTTGCGGTCTTCGTAGCCGCTGCACTTGTTGGATGGGGAATTGCCGAACTGAAAGGCAAGTCATGCAACTATAAAAACAATGCACAGGAAGACGAAGTGGAAAAAGCCGCAGCAGAACAACTGCATAAAAATGGCTTCTCTGAGATGAACATAGGTGACATCAAGGAAACTATCAGCACAAAGGGCTTCAGTGCCTAATATTTATTTTCTGAAGTTTCGGAAGTCCTCAACTTCTTAGGTTATAAGGTTTTAGGTTATGAGGTTGTGAGGTGAAATTTGCTCAAATCTATCGTTTTCTATTCATATCTCACCTCAAAACCTGCAAGCGAAGCGACCTAACCACCTCAAAACCAGACGAAACTGGAACATTTGGCTAATCTTAACTCCTTTGTATAACTCCTAAACATAACTCCCAATTATAACTTCTCATTATGAACACGAAACTCCGTTTTTTCACCTTTTTGATGATGATGCTGGCTGTCACAGGGATGGCATGGGCACAAGACGATATCGACTATGAACAGCAGGGTAGGGCAGAGACATGGTATGCCGACCGCGCTGAGAGTATCCTAATGCGGTTCGAAGGCCTACGCCATGACAGTGGACAACTGCCCCAGAAGTATGTGGCCTACCCAAGCCAGCAGGCCGGCGACTTGGGCTTCGCTCTCGCTGTGGCAACGTGGGATGAGCGTGAAATCATTGTGTATCTCCCTGATGGAAAGAATGTAAAAGCACAGGTGGCCAAGCGGAGTGACTTGCCAAAGGAATTGTATTGGGATCAAATCTCCAACCTGGGGCTAAGGACTACTCATAGCACAGATATCACCCTCTCGGAGCGGCCGTTGCCCGTACGTAGTTTGAATAAAGCGAAGAATATTTTCGAGGTGGTCATCGACCATGAGGAGGGGCTCAATCCCAACGCCTACAACATGATGATTTTCAAACCTCACCAGAATGCTGTGCGCCTGGCTTCGAAAAACCGTGACCGTAGGACAGACGAGGAAGGTAATGTCACCAGAGATGAGGATCATTATTCCTTCAAACTCAACACACCCTCTGTGGTCAGCAAGATGTTCCGTGGATACGAAGACACGGAGGCTCTTCCCTGGGTAGTGAAGAGCAGTTTCCTCAAAAACCATATCCCACTCCAGTATAGTCGTTGGAAGGATGGCGAACCTATCCGTAAGGCTAATGGCGATGAGAGACAGATCATCAGTCGTTACTATGGTGGACGGAAAATCAAGGATGCCCAGTGGATTGCCTCGCTCCCCACAGCAGAACGGACATTCTATGTCGTGCAGTTTGAACATCAGGGTGATGATGCCTTGGCTGCCCTCGTATGCATTGCTGAGGGTGATGTGGCATCCTCCTGGGAATTCCACGGCAACGTAGACCCTGCCACCTATCATGAGGGCGAGTCCATCTGGTTTGTTGACGATGAGGGCGATTTTATGCCCCATGCCCCGGAAATCCATTGCATGGTAGCCACAGACAAAGGTCTGGAACTCTACGTCCGCCTCTTTGGCGGTGAGAGCGTCCAGTATTACATCCTCCGCGAAGTTGGTTCGGTATGGCTGGAAATGAATGTTGACTACTGGATTTACGTCTGGGATTAACGACGGATTTATCTGATTTATCTGATACTGTTTAGACTATAGACCATGACAAACAAGGCTGCGAGTTTCATCATTGTGGCACTTTTTCTGTGTGTTTCGTCAGTGGCACAGGAGAAAATTACATCTCAGCGAGATTATCGGTATCTCGCTGAAAGAATTGATGGTGTCTATATTCCCAAGGATATAGACGAGGCCGTTGACTCTTTAGACATGATACTTAGCGACGAGGACAAACGCTACATTGCCGACTCCCTGTCGTTGGATGATTTTCGCACCGTATGTCATCATAGTCTAGGAATGTGGATTAGGAACAATTGGGGGTTGTGGGGAGGTTCCCGCCTTCAACGGTATTTGCTCGATAGGAACGTAATCCACCCTGATGATATGTCGGATAATATTCTGAAGGCATACTATAAGAAAAAGATCCAAGGATTGGATTATTCAGTGGAAGATGATATCGAGGCAAGTCCCGTCAAATATGAAGTGAAGAAAATCGGTCCACTGAGACGGTCATGGGCAAGGCTTAAGCAGAATATGCGTAAGGAAGTTCGTGAGACAAAACGCGAATTCAAGGAAATGGGCTATATAAAGGGTAAAACGGTTTATTTCATGTGTCCCTACGGGTGCTCTACAGCAGAGGAGGATAATATATGGTATGAGTTTGACGATGAAAACTACGATATTTTGCCCAAAGGCAAGATTACCGATATAGATTACGTATCGAAACGAATTAAAGTCAAACTCATTGACACCATCTCTCCCTATGGCATCATCATCTATGACGGAGACCTCGAAGGCGATGAGTTTGGAAAAATAGAAAGAGATTTCGACACTTTTGTCGTCAATACCCCAAACCGATTCTATATGCAGAAGGGAGATGAGTTGTGGTTTGACTTGAAATCTGAATTCTGGGAAACGGGAGCGCAATTGGAAAAAGAATAAGCGTGGATATGTAAAAGTTGCCAAAAGTTGGTACTTTTTTGCATAGTTGCGAATCAAATAACAAAAAAATCTTATTTTTGTTATTTTTTCATAAATATGTTATAATTTTGCAGCCCGAAAGGAGTTTACTTTTTTTATTCACTTAAAAAATGTTTTAGATTATGAAGAAATTTATTCTTGCAGCAGTGATTATGCTGGCATCAACAAGTGCTTTTGCACAGCACTCAGCAGGTTCGTTTACAATTCAGCCTCGTATTGGTTTCAGTGCAGCTGACTTCAACAACACCGATGATACAAAGGCACGTGTTGGACTGGTTGTAGGTCCTGAGTTTGAGTATTATCTGACCAACAAGTTCAGCATTGCCGGTGCACTTCTCTATTCACAGCAGGGTGCTGAGCAGGATAAGGTTGACGTCACATACAAATTGGATTACATCAATGTACCTATCGTGGCTAATTTCTACGTGCTGAAAGGATTGGCTCTGAAAGCTGGTTTGCAGCCAGGCTTTAATGTTAATGCTAAAATAGATGCTGGCAAAGGTACCGAACAAGGTAACTTTGAGGACGCAGTGAAGAAATTCGACCTCTCCATCCCCGTGGGTCTGTCGTATGAGTTCTATAATTTCGTGCTTGACGCTCGTTATAACCTTGGTCTCACCAAGATCTTCGACGAGGACAAAATCAATCTCGACAGCAAGAACCTCACTTTCCAACTGACACTGGGCTATAAGTTCACTCTCTTTTAATCCATAACAGCATATCTATACAAAAATACCCAGGATTCCCTGGGTATTTTTTTGTATATGAGCCCTATCAATCACATCAGATTCATTTCATTTGTTGATGTCACGGAGTGTGGTGGGAGTGCGTTGGTCATTTAGGATATCTCGTCCCATCAGGCGGGCATTGTTTTTGACAGGATGCGACGTGAAGTCTGGAGTGTTGTAGGAGTAGAGCAGACGATGATAAAACTGTTTGGGGGTGCGTTGGGGCAACATGAAGGGTTTGGTGGCCTTCCCATCTTGTCCCATCATCGAAAGGTATATACGACTATAGAGACCATCGTCACGTCTGCTGGTAAAGAGGAACCATCGGCTGTTGCTGCTCCAACTATGCAGGCTCTCAGCGCAGTCACTGTTCACTTCATCCAAGGCACGTGTCTCGCCCGTCTTCAGGTCTAACAGCCAGAGGTCCGCCTCTGGATGCCAGATGGAGAAATAGCCATAGTCAACTTGTGTGTACATCAAGAAGCGACCATCATAAGAAGGACGTGGCCAGGTGACGCTCTTCCCGGTAACAGCAGTATTGATGAGTGTGTCTACCTGCGTCCCTATGCGACCAGTTTTCTCGTCAAAGTTCACACGGCAGAGGCTATACATTTCCTTGTCGTAATCCGTGGGATAGAACTGACGCAAAGCAGTGGTATAGTAGAGCCATTGGCCGTCAGGCGAGAAGGCAGGGGTATTTTCTGCCCACAACTGTTTCATTGTCAATGTATCCTTGAGGATGGTGTGTGTCTGGGTGTCATAGACGAAGACATCTGAGGAATTATCATAAACCTCGATACGCTTCACTTTAGCCGTGTGGAACATCTGCGCCGTGCTGTTGGTGGAGAAGGCACAATAGCGACCTCCTGGATGCCAGTAGGGATAGACCATGCCACCTCCGAGCGAATCGTTCTTGCCTTCTAAAAGTTCATCTACTCCATTGCGATGTACCATGGTGGCACCATGTTGGCCGCGAACATGAAAGACATACTGGTCGGGATTGGTACGATTTGCAGTATGGCAATTGATACACTGGTTAGGAACCTGGGTGTTCTCCAACAAAGCTTTCTCGTCATAATTGGACAGGTCGCGCTGGTAGAGCCCCATCTTACTATAAATCTCATAGCTGGGTGGAATGCGGCGGTAGGTGATGCCCCATGCATCGAGTGCTTCGCTGCTGACCGTCATCTGGAAGTCGCGATAACGGGTCCATCGTCCGTCTTTTTCTGCACAAACGGTGAATATCAGTTTTCCCCCTTTGTTCTCCTCCAGAAGTTGATGCCACTCGTCGATGTCGAAGTCGGCATAGCTTCCATTGGCATGTAATGACCCACCCTTGGAACCTTTCACATCAACATCAATCGTCTCTACAAGTTCGTCTGCCATCGAGAAATTCAGCGGAGCAATCCCCACAGGGATGGTGACATCAACATAGTCGGGATAGATGTCAGGCAACTCGTCTTTCTCTGTCACATCAGTGGGTTTGGAGTGGCATCCTATGAGTATGATGACAAATAGGGATAAAAGGGCGATATTTTGTATCAGATGTTTCATTTTTAAGTGAGACATATAAAATAGTTAGATAAAGAAAATGTCTTTGCTGCTCGCATAGGTTTCCTGTGATTTCTTCATGAAAGGATAATTCTCAATCAACTTTGGGTTGTCCACCACATCACGCATCTCTTGGGCCCAATGGCGATAGAATGTGGTGTTCTCCAAGATTGACAGGTACTTATTGGCCAGGGCGAATTGTCCGGTAATAATACAGTTCTCGGCCAGTTGCTTTAGTGCTCTGGCACTTTTATTGTGGTTGGGAACATATTCCATTGCCTCAAAGGCTGCACGTTGGGAAATATTGGGCCAACATAGCATGGAAGCTGTCTCGCTGACAATAAAAGCAGACGACACACTTCCAAAGTATACGATGAAGAATGAGTCGTCAAAACAGAACACGGAGGGTTCACGATCAAACTTCTCCGCCGACACGACGATTTTGGAAATAAGCTCCTGATAACTTATCTGTCCTGATTTATATGCCGCTATGATGGTGGCAATCCTTACTGCTGGTGAAGTGGGTGACTGAAACTGATGGAGAATCTTATCCCATTTCTTTTGTCGTATGAGCATATCGCACTCCATTTCTTCATAAGTACCCATCTCCTTGACACCGCTCCAATTGTAATCAATTCCTTTGGCGATTTGTTCCATAGGGTAGGGGACAAGATATGAACTGCCAATCAGGCAGGCGGCATACAAAGTGGCTGTCAAAGGAATCCATCTGATGCAGCATAATATCAAGAGTATTGCCGCGGGGCCTGTCAGCCAATACATGATGGGTATCATCACACAGAGTATGATAAGCCTTGCCTTTTTAGAGGAAATGCCCATGATGGCACACCCAACTACCATCACCAGTAATACGGCTATGGTTGGTGTAAGTGGAACATGAGGTAACATAGCTACTCTCCACAGAATAATGGGGGATATCAGGGAGAGAACGAACAAATATTTGGCT
>JAFZAE010000161.1 GCA_017548385.1 Prevotella sp. | reverse complement strand
GTGCCCGAAACCACTCCTCCAGGGATATAACTCCAATCAGCACGGTTGACACCATATGCCACGGTGGCGGAATTCGCCCCTACACCTGAAGCGAAAGACGCCGTATTGTTTCCCGGATGACATCCCAGTACAAAATTGAGTGCATTCCATACCGGTGCCATAGAGAACACTTTGGGATATGCCTTTGCCAGGAAATAATGCCTGAAGGCAAAACTCTGAATATCCCATCCAGCGCCCCATATTTGCGGTCTATAGGGCACGCCGTAGGGTGTTGCCTCGGTCTGCTTATCAATCTGCGCGGCGTAAGCCGGCATAGCCTTCTCCACAGCCAATGCAAGGTTTCTCGCCTTTTTGTTGGAAGAAGCCCGCAGTACCTTGTCCAAGCGTGCCATATGCCATCCCACCATTGGCAGGGCGGTGGTAATGAAATCAGTCTGTTGGATAAGATAGTCAAGGTATTCAGCCTGCTGAGTGGTCAGATAGAGCTCCACGGCAGTTTGTATCTTGAAAGCCTTGAGACGTTCATCATCAACACGGTTATAAATCTCTTTGGCGATGTTGAGGCACTCCACAGAGAGAACGTCGTTGAATCCCTTCATTGAGCGCGAGATGGCAGCCAGTTGGGCAGCAGTGCTTATCTCCCGATATGGGTTATCCTCGGTGAAAATCCAGCGGTCATCATTGTTTCCTGCGTTTCCGTCGGTCATGGCAGCCGCATCACCCAACAACACATACTGTCGCACGGTGGGACAGATAATACCACGGTAGAGACGTCCCAATGCCTTATAAGAAGCCACCACACTCAGAGCTCCATTTTCTATCTGCTGAAGGATATCGTTGCGACCGTCGGGCTGATGAATCTCCGTGACGTGCTGCTGTTGGTCGATGGCAGTCACGTCAATGTCAGGATGGAACGTTTCGTAGGCCAGAGTGAGGATGTATGACTCACCTGCCTGCGACTCCACACGCAGATCATAATCACCTGCATCATGCCAGCCACCAATGTTCACATCGGGCACTTTTTCCAAGGGTTGGAAAGGCGAAATTCCCGGTTGCTGAACATAACCGTCGATATGGTTGCCATTGGGTGCCATGAGGGCATCATCCATATGGCAGGCGTCATGCCACACACGGTATTTTTCGTTGACACGCATATGACACATCTGCACGGGCAGGAAATATTCTATGACAGGCTGCCACACGCCACGCTGATAGACATCGTCGCCAACGCGGAACACAGTCGACTCCGCCTTTCCACAACAAATCTGATACAAACCTGGTTCGCTCACGTCGCTGAAATCAGCATGCAGATAACGATAACGTAGGAAGTCTCCCCATTGTGTGGTCTGTAGGTCAGCCACACGCTGCCGTCCCTGTGGTGTGATCTTCATCAGTTGTACTGTATGCGTAGAGGTGTCGTTGGCATCCAATTCTATTACCGCCTGTTTCTGTTGCGAGGGATGATAGCCCACCTGTGACACCTGGATGATGGGTTCTCGCGTCCATCCTTTCACCACATGCGGTTTGATGACCCACTTAATAGCCCCTTTATCCACATTGGCAGGGATTTCCTCGCGAAGCACGAACCAGCCATTGTTGTGGTTCATCCGCCCATCGTAAAGTTCCATTGTTCCAGTCTGCGACTCCACGGTGAAGCGCAGTATCTCTTCATCAGGACATACGGTGAAGACATGTCCCTGACAATAGGGAAGTGCCACAATGTCATCGGCAGCCATCGGTGAGTAGCCCTCGCCAATCAAACGGTCGAGATCCGCTAGCGGCTTTCCTTCAGGACGGTAATCGCTGGTCAACAGATGGTTGGGCTGTCGAAGGAGCAGCGGACTATTGGGTTGCTGTGGGAAAATGCCAGCCTGATCATCCATCAACCAGGGCTTGCCGAAAAGCAGACCGGGGAAGAGTTCGATATTGAACCCCACTTTT
The DNA here is from genome assembly GCA_017548385.1 of Prevotella sp. Lineage (GTDB taxonomy): Bacteria > Bacteroidota > Bacteroidia > Bacteroidales > Bacteroidaceae > Prevotella. The sequence goes on along the minus strand of JAFZAE010000161.1, from coordinate 1,669 downwards.
CCCACAACACGACTTGGCAAAGGCTCTTCCAAATCGACAGTTATCAGGATGCCCTCCCCTTGTGGTTCCACCCTAACTTTATAATTCATCTTCAAGTCGGGATAGATGGCAGGATTGAAGCCTGTCATGTGTCGTGCCGAGTCTGGGAAACTCAAACTGGCCGTAATGGTCTGTCCCTCGACTTTGCGTCCTAACTGTTTGGGTACAGGCTGCCACTGGCCCGGCGTTGGTTCCAGACGCAAATCGCCATTTGTGGCGATACGGTTGCCATGCATGATGAGGCTCACACCTCCTTGATGACCCTCGGGATAGATATCGTCGAAAGCCATTACATCCACGCCCCCATTTCGGAAGTATCCTTTGTTTGTGAGCGAGAACTGCTGCGCCTTTGCCATTAGTCCACATGAAGCGAGCAATAAGAATAATAGAAAACGTCGTATCATAGCAATAATCAATAAAGTTTGTGATTTTCATACCACTTTTCCAGCCCATAGTCGTGAGAGGAACTGACTGACGGGCCAGATTTCTATACCATTCAGCATCCTTGGACGCTCTTCCATTGACAGGAGGATTCGTTTTGACTGAGGAAATTCCTCACCAAAAACTTTCAATCCCTTAGTATCGTGAGAGGTTATCTTGTTGGACGACTTCACTTCTATACCGACCTCAGCATCACCAATGACAGCGTCCACCTCATATTTATTGTCAAGTGTGTGCCAATAGCTGAGTCGTTTATCGTCTCCATAATTATAAGAAAGAAAAGCCCTCAATTCTTGAATAACCAAATGCTCAAGTGTATGTCCATAGACATCTGTTCCTGGCTGTATAGGAGTTCGGCGTAACAGATGGTTGGGTATAGCTACGTCGAAATAATAGAATTTTGGCGACTGCAACACCCTTCTCTTTGTTATTTTCGTATATGCGGGCAAGTAAAAGCCCAACATGGTTTCTTCGAGTATGGTGAAATATTCCTTCACGGTCTTTGATGAAATGCCACAGTCCTGAGCAATATTTGAATAATTTACTATCTCGGCATTTGTTATAGCAGCTACTTGAAGGAACCGGGTGAAAGCATCCAATTGTCGGACAACAGCCTCCTCAACAATTTCCTGTTGCAGATAGTCACCAATATACGATTGAAGTCTCTTGTCTGCATTTGCCACAAGATAATGCCTGGGAAGCATCCCATTATTCAATGCTCTGTTGAGGTCAAAGTCAGGAATCTCAGCACTTACCAAGGGGAACAATGTACGTCGTAAAGCTCTCCCTCCCAACAAATTGGCTCCACTTCTGCGTAGTTTGCGTGCACTGGAACCACTGAGGATAAACCTTAACCCACAATTCTCTATCAACCAATGAACCTCGTCGAGTAATGCTGGTACTTTCTGCACTTCATCAATGATGACCAACTCTCCTTCATCCAGCATCTCACATTCTTCCCTCAACAAAGCTGGTCGCAACTGAAATGCCATACGAACATCTGTTTTTAGTAGGTCATAAAGGCGTGCTTGGGGAAAGAGAGTTTTGAGCAACGTACTCTTTCCCGTCTGACGAGTTCCCCAAAGAAAGAGGCTATCTTCCTCTATCTCTTTTAACCTTAAAATCCTTTCAAGCATCAAGATTTTCCATTTTGCTGCAAATATAACTAATTATGTGCATATATGCAAGC
>JAFZAE010000160.1 GCA_017548385.1 Prevotella sp. | reverse complement strand
TTCTGCACCCGATTTTATCCAGTTGAAGAGGTTGATAAAATGCAGCAAAAACCTTATGTGCCTCGGCCACCCATTTGCTTTTTGCTTCGTTCTCATTAGATGTAATAGCATTGGACCAATCGTCAAAAAACTGATACAGCAACGATGTCGAGTGTTGTTTATAGGCTTTTTTCAACAATTTCATCTGTGACCGGTCTTGTCCCTGAATAGCCGTGCACAAAAGCAGAAGGACGCATAAAAGACAAACTTTTTTTGGCATAGTAGTCATTATTTTTGAACTTGAATTGAACATTTACATCTTCCAACTATTACCCAGGGTGTTATCCTGGGCTAAGAGCAGCTGGCCTTGCAGGCCGTCGTTGCCCAAACATTTGACGTTAAGATCCATAGCCATATATCCAGGATATTATGAATGAATATTCATTTGCGAAAAATGAACTCCTAATTTCCAACTCCTAATTCCTAATTTCTAACTCCCAACTACTAATTCCTAATTCCTAACTCCTAATTTCTAATTCCTAATTTCTAACTCCTAATTTCTCTAAAACTTCGGTCTGTGTCGTCGGCGGTCCCAATACCAGAGGTCGAGGCCGACGCTGAAAGAGGATGGATAGGCACGTGTGCCATCGGTAAGTCGGAAGAGAGGCACGAGGCTTTGGGTATAGGAGAAGGTGAGAGGCCCCACACCCACCATTGCCATCCAACTGGCACGGAAGGTGTTGGTGTGGAAGGGCGCATCGGCATTCTCTTTCTCCCCATTAAATCGATAATGATAATCCGAGAAGTCGAGGTGCAGAATTGGACCCGTCTGTATCGACAGTTGGCGACCATAGGTTTGCAATCCCACGAGGAAGGGTATTCTGACGGAGGAATTCATCAGTTCGTTGACTTTGAGTTTTTCTCCGATGGATTGGAACTCCATTCGTCCACCCACTTTCTCTGCCACCATATATGGGTCGAACTCATAGAACTCAACAGCTAGTTGAAGTCCTGAAGTATAACCAGCGATTCCGCGGTAGAAGTTTTTTGAAAACTGGAATATAGTGAATCCAATTTCCACTCTATCAGAGAATCCTGATGGCAAATGGAAACCGTCATATTTCTTTCCAAAGATACCATCTTGCAGGTTTGATTTTCCCATCCAGAAGAGCGGCAGCTGCGGGTCATAGCACTCGTATAATTCATTCTGGTGATAATAGTCAGACATATCCTTTTGGAAACTCTCGAAATAGCCGATGAGATGCGCAGAATACTGCTCTTTCATGGGTCGATAATCAGGTTTTTCCACTTCGCACCCTTTGGGTACACTCACATTGAGTGTAGAGTCTTTTTTGTTGAATTCCACAGTGATTGGACCATAGAGTGTGCGATAGCTGGCTCTGATTGCCTTGATGTCGCCTACTGCCTGCGGGTCGATGATGAGGTGTTTCATGCCGTGAGTGCCAGGCTTCTGTCTGATGCCCGCGATAGTACGGAAGAGCCATTCATCAATCTGCCCCAACATAAAATGGTTTTCCGATGCACCCTGCCGTGGATCCCATTGTTCGGTGAGCGTGGTGGCACCCTGTGCAATCTGGAAGCCATAGCCCGGAGTCTCATAGTGGTTAAGCATCTTGAAGAGCAGTTCGTTCTGTCCGTTATCTGCCAGCACACGGAAAAGGTATCGGTTGCCCACGTCGCCAGTGGTGAGACGGTCGCCATGGGCGTGGATATCGCGGATGAGCGACTGAAGGACAGCCTCCTTGTTATTGCCCGTGATGCCCAAGAAGAGCGGCAAGGCATTGCTCGTCTGACTCCCCGTACCATAGTAGCAAGAGTCGGGATGGTAAAAACGGCTGTTGAATGCCCGCACCACCTCACTGTACAACTCTTGGTATTTCTGTTCGTCGTCATGCCGTCCCGTCATCCTTGCCGCCTCAGTGATTAGTTGCAGGTCGTAGATATAGTGGGCGGTGGCCACTAAAGCGACCGGTGTATTCTGCGAGAATCCTGGTCGACGTGGACCATAGTCATACCAGTCGCCGAGTCCAAAATCGATGATGCCGTCTTCTGCCCTTGATGTAAGGTAATCGACATAGCGCCGCATCGGTTCGTAATTGTCGATGATGAGGGTGCTGTCGCCGTAGGCATCGTAATACATGAAAGGAAGGATAACGAGTGTGGAGCCCCATTCTGGCGAGTCGTCGAAGAGGTTGCCGAAGGAGACATACTGCGGTGCGGTGGTAGGCACCATGCCATTGGGTTTCTGTGCATCAACAATGTCGCGGATGATTTTGGGCACGAGCCTTGTCATGTCAAAATTGAAAAGCAGCGAGGGTCCGCAGAGGTGGTCTTGCTCCAACCATCCTAATTTCTCGCGCTGAGGGCAGTCAGTAAGCACACCCTGCATATTCGACAACTCAGCCTTCTCGATAAGGTCGTGTGTCTTAGTCAGAATTTCGTTATCACACCAGAATGTGGAGGTGTTTGACGTGGCATTGGAAATGAACAAACTCTTCAAACTGGTGATGACTGGCAATTCATCGGGGTTCTTGTCACCTTTCATCACCGCACCCTCCACCTGTATGTATCTGAAACCATAGTAGGAGAATCGCGGATGCCAGATTTCCTCTCCATTGCCACGGAGGGTATACTCATAATAGTGTGGCCGTCCTGTCTGCGACTGGTCGCATGCACCTTGTGGTGTGAGCCGTTCCGAGACTATCAGCGTCACTTTTTGTCCCCGCTTACCCTTGACGGTCAGTTGTGGAAAACCCGCAAGATTTTGTCTCATGTCACAGACAAAAGCCCCTTTGCTGATGTTACGTTTGGTGGCTTTTGAGGCAGCCTCGAGAGAGTCGGTGGGAATGGCCTTTGTTGTTTTTGGCGTATTATAATCGAAGATGCACACTGGCAGGGCACATTCCGGGCGCAGTCTGCCCTTGGGACCCTCAGTGACAACGGCGTTCTTCCAACTGCTGACATCAAACTCCGCCTTTTCGAGACCATCTTGTTCCAGTCGTGCGTCATAGGACTCGCCGCCATAGATGCTGTTGAAGGTAATGGGACTTGGTGTCCAGCGCCAACTGCCGTCGCTGACGATATATTCCGTGGTGCCATCGTCATAGATGATATCCATACGCAACAACAATTGAGGTGGTCCATAACTGCCTATCAACTTAGCGTAACGGGAACCTCGCTGCACGTTGAAAAAGCCATTACCAAGGAGTACACTGACGGAATTATCGCCGAGTTGCAGTTCATCGGTCACATCGTAGGTATCGTAATAGACGGTGTGGTCATAATCGCTCCACAGGGGCGTGAACATCCTGTAACAGGTGGTATAGCCTACGAGTGTGGAAAATGACCGTGTGGGGTCATCACATGTAAAATTACCATTGACCGCCATCTCGTAATGCCCCAATCCGCAAACATGGATGATAGCAGAAGCCACCTTGCGGTCGGTACGGAACGTTTTACGCAGGATGATGCTCCTTGCTGAAAATGTATCCACGTCGGCCCATTTGGCTTTGACGGAGTCTTTCCCGAACACCTCATTGCTCCAACTGCCCTCGGGGATGTGAGCATCCTTTTTGGTGATGGCTCCAATCCATTGAGGCGTAAGTGAGATATTCTGCCCCGCTTGGTAGTTGTCGGGGATTATCTTGATATCTTCTGGCACCACACGGATGCACTGTTCCCTACTCCATTCCGACCAATGGTTCCACTGTTCATTTTCCTTGCCCTGATAGCCGATTCTCACCCGCCAGTAGTAGCCATATTGGTTGGGTGCGAGGTGTGGAAGTTCAATGAGTTGACTCTCATCTGATTCTACCAGCCCACTATCATATATCATTTCCTCGGTGAGGTTCTCAAAGACTTGTATCTGATAGACATTCTGCGAAATGGGCCAGTTGTCCTTATCGTCATACTGCCAACCCACACGAATCGTTCCCTCCTCCACCACGGCCATTTTCCCACGCTGGTAGTTGCAGGTGGTCTGGCTAATAACCAAATGGGCATGGGTGCATAGAGAGACTAACAGGAGTATTGTGAGAAGAACATACTTTTTCATACGTATTGCCATAAATGGTTATGGGTACAAAGATATTAAAAGATATGTTTTTCCGTGGATTATATAAGTATTATTTTGTATTATATAGAAATAATAACATTCATTCAAGTTTTATCGGGGCCTCCACCTTTTACTCGCCACCTCCATCTTAGATTCAAGAGTAATCTCTCACCTCTTACCTCTCACCCCTAACCCCTAGGATTAAGTTGACAAGTTAATAGCAATTCCTAATTCCTAACTCCTAATTTCTAATTAAAAATCACCTCATAACCTTAGAAGTTAAAAGCAAAAACCGATACCGACATTGCAAACTCCGAGGCATCCGTAGCCTAATTCAGCGACAAATCTCACAGGGCCGGCACCGACACTCACGCCGATAGGAGAGATTTGGTAGGCCATGCGCCATTTCGTTTCCTCGATATGTTCTTTGGAAATGTAGGAGCTATATGTTTCATAGTAATTACCATCGTTGTTTTTCCATTTCTTCAAGGTAAAATCCAGATGATTGCGCATCGCGCCCAATGCGACACGGGAATAGTAACGACAGGCACCCTTCTCATACCATGTATATCTTACTGATGGCGCAAACGAGAAGCTACGACAGTTCTGGTCGCCAGTGGTGATGATGCCAGAGAAGTCGTTTTTATGTTGCTCATCCATCATATAATATTCATCGGTGTAGCCCTCGGAAGAGCCACCCCATGCTATCATGGCACCGATATCCCATTTCCTGTTGAGACGGTAATGGTATTCCAACTTTGCCATGAGATACGAATCTCCGAAAATGTCTCCACACATGCAATCCCTTTCCAAATGGTATCGTTGCAATATATCATCAACGAAACGACTTGTCAAACGGTCAGCCTGATTGGAACCGAAGTCCAGCGTTCCATTGATTTCATGCCGTGGATATTTCGCAGATAAATATTGTGCCCTGAGGCGGTTTTTTGTAGCAAAATCCAAAGCTGAAGATGGAATGACCGACTTCTGAACAGTATTATGGAGCGAATCCACAGCCGGCATATTTTCCAAGGGAATGATGTAGAACTGGTTGTATTTGGGTTTGCTGACAGCATTGGTCAGCAAGTCGATGCATAAAGGTGTCCCATAAGACAAGGCACTGAGTATAGCCCATTCATTGAATGATTTTTCCAGCACAATATCATCGAAAGTATAGTGCTCTGAACTGATGTGGATGTGTTGGCCGTTGAGTTGGCGGCGCTTCACCTCAACGACAGTGGGAAGTGTGACATCCTTATACTCTCCGGCACTGCTGTTGATGGTCACAGGTTCGTCCAAGTCGCCATCAACGAAGATGTCGGCTTTGAAACCGGAGAACATCGTGGCGCACGAGGAAACGGACATAGCCGATAATACGATGAAGAACGTTTTGACGATGACAGATACTGATACTTTCATAAGCCAGTGCTTGGGGGATGAAATGAATAGATGACTCCACTGAAATGGCGGACATACACGGGGTATGTCCCTACATGTACATTATAATAAACGTTGTTGGGTCGAAATTCTTGCATGTAAAAGACTGCTAATACTCATCTTTTGCAAATAAGGAATGGAAAGGGATAGAAAAGGAGTTAAAGGGGAGTTAAAGGGACATTACCTTAGGGAGTTGCCTAACGGCGAAAACCGAAAGACCAAGAATTCATCATGCATTCTATGAATTGTTATTCATGTGTCTTAGGCACTTCGTTACGTAATTTTCAATCTTCATCATTCAATTTATAAAAATATTTTCTTACTTTTGCAATCGAAAGGAGGATGGGGGATTGTGGCTGACCTCACTGACTTTCGGACGCGATACATCGCGTCCCTACATTGCCACCAATAACCTACAAGATAGGATGAAAAACTAAATTATGTCTAACATCATACTAATCACTGGCGGGCAACGATCGGGCAAAAGTTCATACGCTGAACAACTGGCCCTGAAGATGAGCGACCATCCTGTCTATGTGGCAACTGCGCGTGTATGGGATGATGAGTTCCGTGTCCGCATTCAGCGGCATCAGGAACGACGTGGACCTTGCTGGACCAACATCGAGGAGGAGAAATGGTTGAGCCGTCATGACCTGACTGGGCACGTGGCATTGGTGGACTGCATCACTCTCTGGTGCACGAACTTCTTCTTCGATGCCACCCACGAGGATGAACTTCCCGACGTGAATGCCGTTCTCGAGGAGGTGAAAGCAGAGTTTGACCGCCTCACAGCACAGGATGCCACTTTCATTTTCGTGACCAACGAAATTGGCAGCGGCGGGGTGAGTGACAATGCCCTGCAACGTCGTTTCACCGACCTCCAAGGTTGGATGAACCAATATGTGGCAGAAAAAGCCGACACGGTGATACTCATGGTGAGTGGGATTCCGGTAACAATTAAACATGAGTTGACAAGTAACAAGTTGACGAGTTGACAAGTTATTACTTTTATAGTTGACGAGTTGTTTGTAGGGACGTGATGTATCGCGTCCGCTCCACAATCCCCGAGAGTAGCAGAAGTAATCTCTCACCTCTTACCTCTCACCCCTAACCCCTTGGATTTAGTTGACAAGTTAATTGCAATTACTAATTCCTAATTAAATTCACCCCTCACCCCTAACTCAGCAATATGCAACAATTCAACATACAGCCTGTAGATTTACGTTTATCGGAAGCCATTGAGCAGAAGATTGACAATCTGAATAAGCCCAAAGGTTCCTTGGGGCGCTTGGAGACGCTTGCCCGACAGATTTGTCTGGTACAGCAGACACTCTCCCCCACCCTTTCACATCCCTGCCATTTGCTCTTAGGAGGTGACCATGGCATCGAACATGAGGGAGTGAGCGTGTCGCCCCGTGAGGTGACATGGCAACAGATGGTAAACTTCACCCACGGCGGCGGCGGCGTGAATATGTTCTGTCGCCAACATGGTTTTGAGTTGCATATCGTGGATATGGGTGTGGACCATGACCTAAGTGCGGTGGAAAGCATCGAAAATCGCAAAATAGCCCGAGGGACAGCCAATTTCCTCCAAGGTCCCGCCATGACCGAACAACAATATTGGCAGGCCATTGAGACAGGAGCCTCGTTGGTGGACAGCTGTGCTCATGAAGGCTGCAACATCGTCTGCATCGGTGAAATGGGCATTGGCAACACGTCGCCATCGAGCATCTGGATGAGCCTCTTCGGGAATATCCCTTTGAATGAATGCATCGGTGCAGGTGCCGGACTCAACGACGAAGGAATCCGCCACAAATGCCAAGTCTTGCAAGAAGCCGTAGAACGATATCTAAAAACAAACAAGACTATTTCCTACAAAGATGAGCAAGAAAATACACGCTATGCCATCCGCTATTTCGGCGGATTTGAGATGGTAGGTGCCATCGGTGCCATGCTGCGTGCCGCTGAACGTCAGATGCTCGTGATGGTCGATGGTTTTATCATGACCGCCTGTATGCTGGCAGCCTCACGCCTCTACCCTGCCATACTCGACTACGCCATCTTCGGGCATTGCGGCGACGAGAGCGGCCATCAACGGATGCTCGCTCTGATGAACGCAGAGCCACTACTCCACCTTGGACTACGTCTTGGTGAAGGAACTGGTGCCCTCTGTGCCTATCCTATCATAGAAAGTGCAGTAAGAATGATTAACGAAATGAATAATTTTGACCATGCCAACATCACCAAGTACTTCTGACAATGGACCGCGCTGGTATCAGAATATCGGTGCCGCCTTTATTTTCTTCACTCGTATTCCCTTCTGGAAATGGATTCAACCGCCACGCGAGGCTTTCAGTGCCGTGGTGGAATTCTGGCCCTTGGTAGGATGGCTCACTGGCGGTGTGATGGCTGCCATCGTCTATTTCGGTTCGATGGTCATGCCTTATGCCCTGGCACTGATAGCCGCCATCGTAGCAAGGATGTTACTTACCGGTGCGATTCATGAAGACGGTCTCGGTGACTTCATGGATGGCTTTGGAGGCGGTGGCGACAGTCGCGAGCGCATCATGAGTATCATGAAAGACTCCAATGTCGGCACCTATGCTGTACTGACACTCATTGTCTATCTGGCTCTGCTCTTCACCAGCCTCTATCATCTACCTCCCGCCACAGCGGCATTTGCCATCATTGCCGCCGACCCCTTCTCGAAGATGCTTGCCGGTCAGATTGTGCAGATGATGCCCTATGCCCGCTCAGAAGCTGAGGCAAAAAACAAAGTGGTGTATCGCCGTCCCAGCATTCGTGCCGGTGTGTTGTTAGCATTCCAGGGTTTGCTTCCAATGGCCGCTTTTGCCTTTTTCTCCGGCATCAACATCACCGACATCAGCATCGTGATTTTTGTGCCGTGTCTTGTCATGTATTTCATGTACCTGAAAATCTGGCGCAAACTACATGGATATACCGGTGATTGCTGCGGCGCCCTATTCCTGATTATCGAACTCAGCCTCTATCTCGCCATCTGCATCTCGCAGTATATCGCTGTATCGCAATTATAGAGGTAAGGGGTGAGAGGTAAGAGGTGAGAGATTTTTTAGTGGTAAGAGGTGAGGGGTTAGAGGTGAGAGAATACTCCTACTATTCTCGAAGGTGTTGTCCAAACTCCCAAACTCCTAAACTCCCAAACTCCCAAACTCCCAAAAGTATTGGCCCTTTAACTCCCATTTATAACTCCCTCTCATAACTCCCGATTATAACTCCCATTTATCAATGGAAATCACCCTTATACGACACACACGTGTGGCAGTGCCACCCGGCACCTGCTATGGATGGTCGGATGTCCCCGTGGCCGACACCTTCGAACAAGAGGCGGAGGTGGTGCGGCAACGACTTCATGAGATGCCGTTCGACGCTGTCTATACATCCCCTTTAAAACGTGCGCGTATATTGGCGGAATACTGTGGCTTTGCAAATGCCATCGCGGACCCACGCCTGCGAGAGATGAACATGGGGG
>JAFZAE010000159.1 GCA_017548385.1 Prevotella sp. | reverse complement strand
TGCAAGACTCTGGTATCATCATCAGCGTGAACAACGACCCTAATGCCCCCATCAACAGCATCGCTGACTACGTGATTAACGGCACGGTGGAGGAAGTGGTACCAAAGCTGATCAAATATTATAAGCAGAATAGTAAATAATATAATGAAAGATATAAGATATTTGCTGATTGCTGTATTGCTGCTTTGCGGTGTGATTGCCGGATTCAGAGATTTTGGAATTGCTGTGGCTATCACCATTATCATTCAAGCATTGTGCATCATCTACGCAATATATCTTACTTACAAAAAAGAATAATCATCATGGCAAACTATTATAGCGACCATCCTGAAATAGCGTTCCACCTGAACCATCCGCTGATGGAGCGCATCGTAGAACTGAAAGAGAAGGGCTACGAAGACAAAGAGAATTATGCCGATGCTCCCGTGGACTTCGAGGATGCCATCGAAAACTACAAACGCATCCTTGATATCACAGGTGACGTGGCCGCCAACATCCTGGAGCCCAACTCTGAGTCGGTAGACTTGGAAGGGCCACATCTTGAGAATGGCCGCATGATCTATGCCTCGAAGACTTTCGAGAACATCGATGCCACCCGTAAGGCCGGTCTCCACGGAGTTTCGATGCCCCGCCGCTATGGTGGACTCAACCTCCCCAACGTAGTTTTCTCGATGCTGAGTGAGGTGATTTCCGCCGCCGACGCTGGTTTCCAGAACATCTGGAGTCTTCAGTCATGCATTGACACTTTGTATGAATTTGGAAGTGAGGAGCAACGACAGAAATACATCCCACGCGTATGCGCTGGAGAGACTATGTCGATGGATCTCACCGAACCTGATGCCGGTAGTGACTTACAGCGCGTGATGCTCAAGGCCACTTATGACGAGAAGGAAGACTGCTGGCGTCTGAACGGTGTGAAACGATTCATCACTAATGGTGATTCAGACATCCATCTAGTGCTGGCCCGCTCAGAGGAAGGTACACGCGACGGCCGTGGTCTGTCGATGTTTATCTACGACAAGCGCAATGGCGGTGTAGATGTGCGCCATATCGAGCACAAGTTGGGTATCCATGGTTCGCCTACTTGCGAGTTGACATACAAAAATGCAAAAGCAGAGTTGTGTGGCAGCACACGTATGGGACTGATAAAATATGTGATGGCTTTGATGAACGGCGCCCGTTTAGGAATCGCCGCACAGAGTGTGGGTGTGGAGCAGGAAGCCTATAACGAAGGACTGAAATATGCCCAGGAACGTGCACAATTTGGCCAGAAAATCATCAACTTCCCTGCTGTCTATGACATGCTGTCGAGGATGAAGGCTAAGTTGGATGCCGGTCGCTCGCTGCTCTATCAGACAGCCCGCTACGTGGATATCTACAAAGCCCTTGAGGATCTGCAGCGCGAGGGACGTCTGAAGCCTGAAGATCGCCAAGATCTGAAGAAATATACCCGTCTGGCCGATGCCTTTACACCGCTCGCCAAGGGAATGAACTCAGAATACGCAAACCAAAGTGCCTACGATGCCATTTCCATCCATGGTGGTTCAGGATTCATCATGGAATATAAATGTCAGCGTCTGTACCGCGATGCACGTATTTTCTCCATCTATGAGGGAACGACACAGTTACAGGTAGTAGCTGCCAGTCGCTATATCACCAATGGCACTTACCTCCAGATTATCAAAGAGATGCTGGAGAACAAGGTTTCTGCCGACTTGCAACCACTCAAAGAGCGTGTCGAGGCATTGGTAGCCCTTTACGAGGAAGTTCTTTCAGAGGTGAAGGCTGAGAACAATCAGGAGAAGACCGACTTTGTGGCACGCCGCCTCTATGAGATGACTGCCGACATCATTATGTCGCTACTTATCCTCGACGATGCCACTCGTGCACCGGAACTTTTTGCAAAGAGTGCCAACGTGTATGTGCGCTATGCTGAGGCAGAATGCCGTGGACACTACGACTTCGTCAAAAACATCAAAGCCGAAGACTTGGAAAATTACAAAGTGATTTAAGTTGACAATTTGACGATTTATTTGATGATAAAAACCGCAGACTGCGCCATGTGCGTTGTCTGCGGTTTTTCTATTTGGTAAGATTACCAGTTTTATTGTGGTGGCTGATTGTATGGAGGCTGCTGCGGACCATACTGCTGTTGATTGTATGGAGGCTGCTGCGGACCATACTGCTGTTGATTGTATGGAGGCTGTTGGGGACCATACTGCTGCTGATTGTACGGGGGCTGCTGGGGACCATACTGCTGCTGACCGTATGGAGGCTGGCCATACATCTGTTGATTCTGTGGACCGTCAGGATACTTTGGAGATGGACCATATTTATTGGTGAACGGCTGGCTGTCCTGGCAGCAGAAAACAATCAAAATGATACCAATGATTCCGGCAACAATTATCGCAATAGCCGCAATGGTTGCTAAGGAATTTGAAGAATTGTAAGCATCTAACAAGTCGTCTAATGAATCAGAGGATGATACAGATTTTGCCTTAAGATATATAATGAAAGCCAAAATCAAATAGAGAGCATAAAGACCGACATAGGCAAAAGCGAGTCCATGTCCACGCCCGGTGTCGTGTAATCTTCTTGCCATCAAGGGAATGGCGACTACCCATAGTCCCAATTGAATAATGTATCCTACATAAGGAATCACACTGGCAATCACACTACAAATACCAACGGCAAGCATTGTCCACCAAAATTCTGAACGGCGCGAGCGACCATCCATTTCTTTGATGCGATTGAGCGATAATTGTACCGCTTGCATAAAATCTAATTGTGGAAGTGCATTCATAATAAAAAAATTAATAGTTTAGATATAGATTGATAAAGAAAAATCAATTACTGACCATTGTTTTGGTCAAAATGTGTCTCTTGGTCGTTTGGAGACTGTTGCTGAGGACCATACTGATCGTACTGCTGTTGAGGATCATATTGTTGCTGTCCATATTGTTGAGAACCATATTGTTGCTGAGGACCATACTGTTGCTGGCCGTATTGTTGCTGAGGCCCATATTGTTGCTGACCATATTGTTGGGAACCGTATTGTTGTTGAGGACCATACTGCTGTTGGCCATACTGAGACTGACCATAGGGAGGCTGACCATAATAAGGGTTATAGGGAGCCTGCTTCATGGGCTCAATGTCAGGGGCATTGGGATATTTTGGTGACTTACCAAAGCGGTTTCCTCCCTTCTGACTATCCTCACACCAGAACCAGATTAAGACGATAAGAAGAATCAAAATAGCAATTGTCAAGAACTTGCTTATGTCCATCATCGTTTTAATTGTACTAAAACTCTTGGAGAGATTTGCAATAATCAATAATATCTGATCTACCACAACTGCTCCTAAGAAAATATAAACGAGCAATGGTTCTCTCCCTGTATCATGCATACGTCGAATCATAATGGGAGCGATAGCAAGTAACAAAGGAATCGTAACAAAAGGTAGCACTACAGGAACATCGATGGCTTTTATAAAAGAATCCAAGAAATAGTAGATTAATACAAATGCCAACATGGCCCACCAGAATTCCGAACGTCTCGATCGTCCATTTATATCTTGAATACGATTGAATGCTTGTTTCACCGCATCGGTCGGTTCTAATTGTGGAACAGAGTCTGTCATAGTAAAATTGGTTTTTAGTGATTAATTATGGTTATTTCAATGATTATCGAAAGGGATTCGCCCTATTTGTTTGCAAATATACAAAAAAAACGAATATATTATTACAATTAGTCAAAAAAATATAAAAAATCGGAAAATTGAAGATAGGAAATGGGTAATTCTATAGTGATAGTCGATTTTTATATCTTGTTAGACATTAGTAGTTATAAGTTAATGAATAGGTGAGAGTATTGCCTTTATATTTTTAATATATCAACCACTTTCAGCACACCATCACATACTTTGAATTTTACATCATATCCAGCGTATGGCATGCCATAGACACGTTCTGGGTCGTGATGGAAATGTGGTCTAGGGTCCTGGCTAAGCACCTGAGTGAGTATGTCGAGTTCATCTTGTGAGAAGCGTGTCTGTAAATGCTCAGGGTATGCCACTTCAAGTTGCTGCCACTGATATGTATCCGTAAAACCGCTCTTAGCGCCCTCATGACTATCGGCATATGCCAGATAGGGTTTGATGTCATAGACTGGCGTACCATCCATCAAATCAGCACCCTCCACAATCAGCACAGCCCCCCTGTCCTTAGTCTCCTCTATTTCCAACAACTTGACCGAGGATAGTCCAAGGGGATTAGGACGGTATGGGGAACGTGTGGCAAAAACACCCACCGACTTATTACCCCCTAAGAGCGGAGGCCGCACGGTTGGCCCAACAGCCTGATGGTCGTTGGCAGAGAATCCCCAGATAAGCCATAGGTATTCGAAATCGCCAATGCCACGGATGTAATCGCGGTTTTGGTATTCTGGTTCAAAGACAATCATTCCTTTGAGCCTTGGCACCACCCCACTTTGTCGTGGGACACCGAACTTGGTTGGAAAAGGCGAATGGAATATGGCAACAGGAGAAAGGGTCATTGCTTAGAAGTTAGAGGTAAGAGGTGACAATACTGCAAATTTACATCATTTTTTGACAAAAAACAAAATAATATGGAAAAAACATCGAAATAGGCACACAATCCAAAATAAAATATTATCTTTGCAATAAGATATATCTCGGTTGTAACAATCTTTGCATAAGATTACCAGATGTTCATTATCGCCGATATGAAATTCTGCAATGAAGATATCCGTCGTCAAGACCGTTGCATGGACGAAGAGCGTTCACGCGAACTGCTTATGGAATGTGAGTATGCAGTATTGTCACTCGTCGACAGTGAAGGCATGCCATATGGTGTCCCTGTGAACTTCGTTTTTGAACGTCCCGGGCATCTGTATATCCATAGTGCTCCAGAGGGTCGTAAGTTGCAGTGCCTTGCACAGCATCCCCATGTATCGATGTGTATGGTGGGTTATACTCATGTCCTAGCATCGCAATTTACCACAGAATACGAGAGTGTGTTACTGACGGGCATTGCCCGTACAGCCCTCTCCGAAGAGGAGAAGAAACATGCACTGTCGCTTTTGGTGGAGAAATATTCCCCTGACTTCCGTCGAGAGGGTAGCACTGCCATCCGTCGTTCATTGCATCGTACTGAGGTAATCCGCATTGACATCGAGACTTTTTCCGGTAAGCATAAAATAAAAAAGAGGATTTAGATTTAGTTTTTAAGTTCCAAGACTCACAAACTCATCCATAATATGTATACAGCACTACTCATCCCCCTGAACATAGGCTATCAGGAGATACTGATTATCGCATTGATTATTTTGCTGCTCTTCGGCGGCCGTAAGATTCCCGAGTTGATGAAAGGTCTTGGGAAGGGTATGAAGAGTTTTAAAGATGGCATGAATGGCATCGAAGATGATGCTGACAACGCCAAGAAGACGACAGAAAAAGTTGAAGAGGATTCCAAGGACAAATGAGTTCCGGCAAGAAGAATCAGGATACCGGCACATTCTGGGATCACCTCGACGTATTGCGCAGTTGTCTGATACGCATTGTATGCGTAGTGATACTGTTGGCGGTGGTGGCTTTTTGTTTCAAGGAAACATTGTTTTCCATCGTGCTAGCACCCAGCAAAAGCGATTTCATCACCTACCGTTTGCTGGGAGGTGAGGAATTTGCTTTGCGGATGATTAACACCGGCCTAACCGAACAATTCATGGTACATATCCGTGTGGCGGCCTACTTTGGTTTGATACTGGCTTCGCCATACGCGCTGTATCAGTTGTTTCTCTTCATTGCACCCGCCCTCTATGAACATGAACGACGCTATGCTGTACGTATCGTATCGTCCACCTACCTGATGTTCATTAACGGGACGTTGGTTAATTATTTTCTCATTTTTCCTCTTACGGTCAAATTCCTAGGCACCTATCAAGTAAGTCCTGAAGTAGCGAATATGCTCACAATACAGTCGTATGCCGACACACTGTTGTCGATGACATTCGTGATAGGACTGGTTTTTGAACTACCTGTGCTCTGTTGGCTGTTGGCAAAGATGCATTTGTTGAAATCTGGTCAAATGCGTCAATTCCGCAAACATTCCATCATTACTATTCTCATTCTCTCGGCTGTCATCACTCCCAGTGGCGATGCCTTTACGATGTGTGCAGTGGCATTACCCATCTGGTTGCTCTACGAACTAAGCATCTTGATTGTCAGGAAGACTAATGGGTAATCCCTCCCCCACTACCTTTACAGAAAGTGTTTCACGGTCGAAGACAATACCCCTTTGTTCGATAAACTCACTCAATGCTCCCGACTGTGCCAGCTGTTGTGGTGTACCTATCATCAGACTATCGTCGGAACGCATAAGCCACACAACATCAGCAATCTGTAGTGCCAGTTCGAGATCATGGGTGGAGAGAAAAATCGTTTTATCTGTAGCACGGCTCAGGCGATGAAGCAATTGCAGCATCTCCACCTTACTAGGATAATCAAGAAACGCTGTTGGCTCATCGAGGAAGATGACGGGTGTTTGTTGGGCTAGTGCCTTGGCTATCATGACTTTTTGTCGTTCGCCGTCGCTAAGTGTTTGAATATATCGCTTGGCAAGAGAAGTTATCCCCACCATTTCCAGAGCCTCTGCCACAATACGATGGTCATCTTCTGACAAAGTCCCCCAGAATCCAGTATAAGGGCTTCTTCCCATTCCAACGAGTTCCTCAGCAGTCATATTCTGCACCTCCATTTTTGTGGTGAGCACCACGCCAATCATCTTGGCAAGTTGTTTTTCGTTGTATTCGTCGATTTTCCTTCCTTTCAGAATGATATCTCCATCTAATTGGGGTTGGAATGCAGAAAGAGTTCTTAGCAAAGTTGATTTCCCCACGCCATTTGGACCGATGAGACATGTCATGCATCCACTTTCAAGTGCGGCATTGATATCGGTAGCTACCACTTTGTAGTTTTTTTTCTTATTGTAGCCGATTGTGAGGTTACGCAATTGGATGGTTGTTGCCATGGTTTTTCTATTTTGCTGCGAAGATAGTGTTTTTTTTTCAAAGGAAGAAAAAATGGGAAATAAAAAGGAGTTAAAAATAGGAGTTATAAAGGTGAGTTATGAAGAGCTATTACCAGAAAGATGAACATGGTATTGTCTGAACTCCAAACTAACAAAAAGGGTGAGAGGGATTCACATCCGTCTCACCCTCCAATAATCAAGGGATTATCTATGAAGTAAGTATTGTGTGGTTTATCTTCTTGGGGAGCCATGACCACCATGGCCTCCATGATTTCCGTGACTACCACCATGGGCAGAACCATGTCCACCGTGACTACCACCGTGGCTGGGATTGTGTCCACCGTGTCCACCACTATGTCCGGGTTTGTGTCCACCGTGACTAGAGCCGTGTCTTGGAGCAGGAGCATGATGGAAATTACGTCCAGCATAGTGGCCTCTGGCATGTCCACCGCGATAGTTGTGCCATGCAAGCGGACGTCCATAGTAGAAATGATGCCTGTTGGTGTAGCGTGAGTAGATGTGGAAGTGCCATACGCCTCTTTCCCAGTAAAGAGGACGATAGAAATAGGCGGCGTTGATGAAACGACGATACTGATAATCGGCGAGCACATACCTTAAGTCGGCATTGCGTCGTGACCAATAAACACCTTCTATATCAGCGTATCCATTAACATTGAGGAAATAGTCGAGGTTAATCTCATAGACTGCCTCTCGCTGCATATCATTAAGACCTAGCTCATAGGCCATTTTGTCTGTGAGGAACAAAGCTTCGTTTCTTGCCTCATCGTATCCCATGGCATTAGCCGTGATTGTGATGGTGAGGGCTGCAAATAGTGTAAAAATATTCCGTCTCATAATTGTGAACTTTTATGTTATACATCAGGTGAGTATCTCTCTTTGATGTTGCAAAGTTCGCAATTATGAGACGTATTTCAAAAGGATTATTCCTATTCAGTTGGCGGAAAAACCTATCGTTAAGGGGAAATTCCCTACCCCCTAAATTATTCCTCAGGAATCACAGGTCTCATCCCGCCAGGGTTGTTGGATGCTGGCGTAGGATTTGTTGGTTCCGATTCTACAACAGGTTTTGCCGGCTGAGGAGTCGGTGTCGCCGATTCTGGTGCGACAGGGGTATTGTTGATGTCGCCAGAGGGTTCTTTTGTGGAAGCATCATTATTACTTTCCTCTTGTTTTTTCTTTTCCTCCTCAGCTTTTTTCTTCTCTTCTTCGGCTTTTTTCTTCTCTTCGGCTTTCT
Organism: Prevotella sp.; assembly: GCA_017548385.1. GTDB lineage: Bacteria > Bacteroidota > Bacteroidia > Bacteroidales > Bacteroidaceae > Prevotella. Next base: position 14,882 of record JAFZAE010000159.1, on the reverse strand, counting down.
TCTTTTCCTCCTCCAACTTAGCCTTTTCCTCAGAAGTCAGTTCCAATGGTTTGTCTTTTGCACCCTTCATCACATTGAGGGTATCTTTTTCTTTAGGAGTGTTTTCCTTGGGCTTCACCTCCGTTTGTTCTGGTGAATTGTGTTTTGTTTTTCCTTGGCCCCAAAAGAGCAGTGCGGCTGCACCAAGAATCAATGCAATGGCAGTAATCCACACAATCGGGAGTTCCTTTTTCTTTTTTGGATTCTCCTCTGGTTTGTCGAGAATACTACTTTGTGCGACAGATGCTGTTGATTCATCGTCCGCAACAGGCTGACGCTTATAAGGTTGATTATCATCCTGTTGTGGCGATTTATCTTTCTTACTAGCAAGGTAGGCAGCCATCAGGCGTTGTTCGTTGTCAATGAGATTGTCATCGAAAGCCTCGTTCATCACTCCACTGACATGAATAAGATAAAGAGAATGGTTTTCATCACATATACCGATTCCCTCTTTCAGTTTTGTCAATTTTTCCTCGTCGCTACCATTGGCACAGATAATATCCACGACTTTCTGGTCAGGGAATTTAGATGCCGCCCCATTAGTCATCAGAACAAAATAATCGCCAAAACTAACATCAGTGATAAATGCTTTGACTGGCTCGGCCATGACATTATCCTTCGGAACCATTCTCTTGACATTATCAAGGGAGCGGTACATCAAAGAGCGGTGTTTGGGCCTTATATGATAAATTCTGCTATTGCCGATATGTGCTGCGAGACAACCATGGCGATGAAAATATAGCATAGCCATAGCCACGGAAGCGTCACTTTCACATTCCTTATTGAGCGTGTTGTATGTCTCGACAAAAGCCATTTTCAAGCCATCTTCTTCCATCGGCTCATCAGGGCATGTGTTCTGGAAAAAGTAATCCGAAAGGGATGTAGCAACTGCAGCACTTGCCATGTTGCCTCCCCCATCGCCACCATGTCCATCACAAACTATAAACAGTCTATCGTGGATTGTCCCCTCTCCCTTGGCTGGGAAAATAGAATCTTCCTGAATGGTTTGTTTACCCTGCTCGTGTATAACCAGAGGTTTGAAAATGTCGAATTTCATATCTGTATCTGTATATTCAATAAATATATCTTATAGCCAACTATTAACTCGTCAACTTGTATCATGTCAACTCGTCAACTCGTTCTCTATATAATATATTAAGGTATAGGAGCCTAAGAAATAGCCTCCCAAACTATAATTTCATCAAAGTCTTTTCAGGAGCAAATGCCCTGTTATCAAAACAGTTGCAAATTTAAAAACAGAAAATAAAGTAATGCTCCTATAACGCCATAGACTACTACTGCAAGAATTAGTGTGATAATCCAGCTGAAAAATCCCTTTAATCCTTTTTCAACAAAAGGCCTTGAAATAAACTCAATTGTATTCATCCCACCAATCCACATCAGAGGGCATCCAATAATAAAGAGTACGACGGCCATCAGCCAGAAATGATGTACAACGCCAATTTTAAAGAGAAACAGGAATGCTCCTATTAAGACAGTGAATACTCCACAAACAATTCCTAACTTCGCGAATGCGTCCATTTTCTTTTAATTCTTATGATTTTGAAAAAAGCAGACTGCCAGTCTGAAGTATCAGTCCTATGACTGACAGTCTGCCTATGGTGAATAATTTTATTCTTCTACTGCTGCTTGTGCGGCTGCCAGACGTGCGATAGGCACGCGGAATGGCGAGCAACTAGCATAGTTCAGACCAATCTTGGCACAGAACTTCACAGAACTTGGCTCACCACCATGCTCACCACAGATACCTGTACGGAGGTTTGGACGTACTCCACGTCCTTTCTCCACAGCATACTTCACGAGCTTGCCAACACCGTTCTGATCGAGTACCTGGAATGGGTCAACCTTCAGAATCTTCTTGTCAAGATATACAGGGAGGAAGCTAGCGATATCGTCACGGCTATAGCCGAAGGTCATCTGTGTGAGGTCGTTGGTACCAAATGAGAAATACTCAGCCTCGGTGGCGATACGATCGGCAGTGAGGGCAGCACGAGGAATTTCAATCATCGTACCAATCTCAAACTCTACCTCAACGCCATATTCATCAAACACCTCTTTTGCTACACGCTGGATGATGCTCTTCTGCTGCTGCAACTCATAGAGAATACCAATCAGTGGCACCATAATCTCAGGTTTCGGATCCTTGCCCTCTTGCTTCAGTTCACAAGCAGCGCTCAAGATGGCGCGTGTTTGCATAGCTGTAATTTCTGGGAAAGTGATACCGAGACGGCAACCACGGTGACCCAGCATCGGGTTGTTCTCTGCCAGGGAGTCTACGCGGCGCTTGATATCCTCAAGGCTCACACCCATTTCCTTAGCCATAATCTCCTGACCAGCGATATCGTGTGGTACAAACTCATGGAGTGGTGGGTCAAGCAGACGAATATTCACTGGAAGTCCGTCCATAGCTTCAAGGATGCCCTTGAAATCAGCCTTCTGGTAGGGCAACAATTTGGCAAGAGCCTTCTCACGTCCTGCAGCATCCTTGGCAAGAATCATCTCACGCATGGCAATAATCTTCTGGTCATCGAAGAACATATGCTCTGTACGTGTCAGACCAATACCCTTTGCACCAAACTGGCGTGCCACTTGTGCATCGTGTGGAGTATCTGCGTTGGTGCGTACCTGCAACTTAGTATATTTGTCGCAAAGATCCATCAGTTCCTTGAAGTCGCCAGAGAGTTCTGCGGCCTTGGTGGGAACCTCACCTGCATACACCTGACCAGTGGTACCGTTAAGTGAGAGGTAGTCACCCTCTTTGTATACTACACCGTCGATTTCCACAGTCTTGTTTTTGTAGTCAACGTTGAGAGCGCCAACGCCAGAGACACAGCACTTACCCATACCACGTGCCACCACAGCAGCGTGTGAGGTCATACCACCACGTGCGGTGAGGATACCCTCGGCACTTGCCATACCAGCGAGGTCTTCTGGAGAAGTCTCAATACGCACGAGTACTACCTTATGACCATCCTCATGCCATTCCTGTGCATCGTCAGCATGGAAGACGATCTGTCCGCATGCAGCACCTGGAGATGCTGGCAGACCCTGTGCGATAACCTTAGCCTTTGCAAGGGCCACCTTATCAAATACGGGGTGCAACAGTTCATCGAGTTTCTGGGGTTCGCAGCGCATGATAGCGGTTTTCTCGTCAATCATACCCTCATGGAGCAAATCGATGGCAATCTTCACCATGGCAGCACCAGTGCGTTTACCGTTACGTGTCTGGAGGAACCACAGTTTGCCCTCCTGTACGGTGAACTCCATATCCTGCATATCGTGATAGTGATTCTCCAGTTTCTCCTGGATACCATTCAGTTGCTCATAAATCTCAGGCATATCCTCTTCCATTGATGGATATTTGGCAACACGCTCCTCCTCGCTGATGCCAGCACGCTCAGCCCAACGCTGTGAGCCGAGTTTGGTAATCTGCTGTGGTGTACGGATACCGGCCACCACATCCTCACCCTGTGCATTCACAAGGTACTCACCATTGAATACGTTCTCACCATTTGCAGCGTCACGGCTGAAGCAAACACCAGTTGCAGAGGTATCACCCATGTTTCCGAATACCATAGCCATCACAGATACTGCAGTACCCCACTCGTCGGGGATGCCTTCCATCTTACGATAGAGGATGGCACGCTCATTCATCCAGCTGCGGAAGACAGCGCAGATAGCGCCCCAGAGCTGCTCAATAGGATCATCGGGGAAGTCCTTGCCTGTGCGCTCCTTGATAGCGGTCTTAAAGAGCACCACCAATTTTTTGAGTTCCTCCACGGAGAGGTCCTTGTCAAGTTTCACGCCACGCTCGGCCTTCACCTTCTCAATAATTTCCTCAAAGGGGTCGATATCCTCTTTGTTCACGGGTTTCATCTCGAGTACCACATCACCGTACATCTGCACGAAGCGGCGATAGGAGTCGTACACGAAGTGGGGGTTGTTGGTTTTACGTACCATACCCTCGGCCACCTCGTCGTTCAGACCGAGGTTGAGGATGGTATCCATCATACCGGGCATAGAAGCACGAGCACCTGAACGCACACTCACGAGAAGGGGGTTCTGGGCATCGCCGAACTTGGAGTTCATCAAGGTCTCGATGTGCTTGACAGCGGCTGTGACGTCTTCGTCGAGCAGAGCCTTAATTTTCTCCTGACCCACCTCATAATACTCGTTACAGCAGTCGGTGGTAATTGTGAATCCCGGTGGTACGGGCACTCCGATGAGGTTCATCTCGGCCAGGTTGGCACCTTTTCCGCCGAGTTGCTCACGCATTTTAGCATTACCTTCAGCCTTACCGTTGCCAAAGGTATAAACTCTTTTCTGTTCGCTCATAATTTGGTTTATGGTTACAATTAAATATAGATGTTACTTTGTAAGATGCAAAAATACATCAAATTCAGCAATCCCACAAACTTTTAAATAAAAAAATTTTAGGGAGTATATATTTGTAAAAAAGAATGTGGGAATTGAAGGGACAAAAATTATTGAAAAATGAAGATTGATAATTGAAAATTGAAAAATCCAGTGAATCAGATGTCATAATAACAATCTAAATAAGCCACAGTGAAAATCAGCAAAAGCATTCTAAACAGTTGGATTATGCATAATTCCTTATTTTTCCTATCATTTGAAAAAAACAACAAGAATTATTGTATTTCACATTTTTTTAATTATCTTTGCAGAAAATAAGCTACACCTCAGCATAGAAAATGAACAGATTCATTTTACTCTGCATTCGATTTGCATTATCTTTGCAGAAAATAAGCTGCATCTCAGCATAGAAAATGAACAGATTCATTTTACTCTGCATTCGATTTGCATTATTTTTGCAGAAAATAAGCTGCATCTCAGCATAGAAAACGAAAACAACTTATAAGGCTCTGTTTATGGCAAGAAAAAAGAAGCCACTCCCTATACTAGAAAATGTGACCATCACCGACTGTGCCGCTGAAGGCAAATGCCTTGCGCGAGTGAACGACATGGTTGTTTTTGTGCCTTTTGTTGTCCCTGGCGACGTGGTGGATTTACAAGTACGGAAAAAGAAGCATAGTTACTGTGAAGCTGAAGTTATCCGCTTCATCAGTAAGAGCGATGTACGCAGTGAACCATTATGTCCACATTTTGGCATCTGTGGTGGTTGTAAATGGCAAATTCTGCCCTACCAGGAGCAACTGCGCATGAAGCACCGTCAAGTATATGACCAGCTCACACGAATTGGTAAGGTGACATTGCCTGAGTTTCGCCCCATTCTTGGTTCTGCTCGAACTGAGGCCTACCGCAATAAGATGGAGTTTGCTTGTTCCAACAAGCGATGGCTCACACCCAGTGAGATTGCCAGCGGTGTCACCTATGACCAGATGAATGCCATCGGCCTCCATATCACCAGTGCCTTCGACAAGGTTTTTCCTATCGATGACTGCAAATTGATGGACCCACTCCATAACGATATCCGCAATGCTATCCGTGACTATGCCTACACCACGGGGATGTCATTTTTCGACCTACGTCAACAGAAAGGTCTACTGCGTGATGTGATGATTCGCAATTCCAACACCGGTGAGTGGATGGTATTGGTGCAGTTTCATTTTGAGTCGTCTGAAGACAAGTCGCTTGCCGAAGGCCTTCTTACCCACATCGCCGATCGTTTTCCCCAAATCACCTCGCTATTGTATGTTGACAATCCAAAATGTAATGACACATTTGGCGACTTAGAAGTGGTTGTCTTCCGTGGGAATGATCACATTTTTGAAACCATGGAAGGTCTGCGCTTCAAAGTAGGGCCAAAGAGTTTCTATCAGACAAACACAGACCAGGCCTATATACTTTATAAGGTGGCACGTGAGTTTGCCGGGCTGACCGGCGAGGAGTTGGTTTATGACCTCTACACTGGAACAGGAACGATAGCCAATTTCATCGCACGTAATGCACGCCAAGTCATCGGTATCGAATATGTCCCTGAGGCCATCGAGGATGCCAAGGTGAACTCCCATCTTAACGGCATCCACAACACCACATTCTTTGCCGGTGACATGAAAGACATCCTTACCGATGAATTTGTTGCACAGCATGGCCGACCAGATGTCATCATCACCGACCCGCCACGTGCCGGCATGCATCCCGACGTTGTGGCAACCATCCTGCACACTCATCCCCACCGTATCGTCTATGTCAGTTGCAACCCTGCCACACAGGCCCGCGACCTTGCACTGCTCGACAGTGACTATCAGGTAGTTGCCGTACAACCCGTGGATATGTTCCCCCACACACCTCATGTGGAAAATGTAGTGTTGTTAGAAGAAAAAACATATAATTTAATCAATACTAACCCAAACAATTTAACCCTATGAAAAAGAAATTATTTTTGATGTGCATGTTGGCATTTTTCGTTGTCAGTGCCAATGCCCAAGAAACCAAAAACTGGTACGATAACTTTAAGATCAGCGGATATGGTATGCTGCAATATCAAGCAGAGGACAAGGAAGGCAGTGAGCACAACGAATTCAACTTGCGTCTGCTGCGTTTAATCTTCGACGGCAAAATTGGCGATTTCGACTGGCGTGCCCAAATACAAGGCACCAATGCGAAAGGTCCCGGTGAACCTACCGTCCAACTTGTTGACCTCTATACAGAATGGGTAAAACACAAGGAATTCCGTGTACGCGTAGGACAGTTCAAGCGTGCTTTCACCTTTGAGAACCCCACCCACCCCATTACACAGGGCTGGTATTCCTACGCCGACGTCATCAACCGGCTATCTGGCTTCGGCGACCGCGTCGGTGAGAAGTCCTCGGGTGGTCGTGACATCGGTATCCAGTTACAAGGTGATCTCTTCCCCAATGCCAATGGCCGCCGCCTGTTCCACTATCAGATAGGTGTGTACAATGGCGAGGGTATTAACATGAAAGACCGTGACGAGCGCAAGGACATCATAGGTGGTGTCTGGGTGATGCCCATCGCCGGTGTTCGTATCGGTGCATTCGGATGGACTGGTAGCCGCGGCAGCATGAAAATTAGACAGGATGTTCCTGGAGGCGGCACGACACTAGTGGATTATGGCAGTGCCTCGCGCAACCGTTATTGTCTCTCGGCAGAATACGACAAGAACGAATTCACATTCCGTACTGAGTACCTCCACAGTCAGGGTGTGGCAGCTGAAGGTATTGGCAGTGATGTCGTTGACCTCTCCAAAGGTGACAAGGCTGACGGTTGGTATGTCTTCGGTATTGTGCCTGTTGTGAAGTCAAAACTACACGCCAAGGCCCGCTACCAGTGCTATCGCCCATCAAAGAACTGGGACACCTCCAAGAGCATGTATGAGGTTGGCGCCAACTATTTCATTTCTAAGAACTTGGAGATAACAGCTGAATATGCCCGTGTCAACGACCGCTCCATCGCCAACCCTGACAATCACAACTACAACTTCGTGGATGTGGAGTTGGACTTCAGATTCTGAAGCTTAAAAGTTGACGAGTAAACAAGTTGACGAGTTGACAAGTTAATTGCATCATCTTTTGAAACAGAGGCGCAGCGAATTCTTTTCTCTGTGCCTCTGTATTGTTGGAGGTTTTTCCGAAATCAAGAACTCCCATTTTATTATCTGTTTTTCTGTAACTTCTGAATTTCCTAAATAATAGTATCATTATTCCTTCTTTTTTTTGCTCTATTTGTATAAAAATACACTATTATAGTGAAAATCACACTTGTTAACAAAAATTATCACTTGATAGGGCTTTATTTGGTTGAATTGTCGTAATTTTGTGGAAAATTATGCAAAATCCATATTTTAATCACTAAACAGCATGAATAATATCCCATTAGTCTTTTGGCTTGTTCCTATTGCCTCTGTATGTGCATTGGGAATGGCTTGGTATTTCTTCACAAGCATGATTCGTGAAGATGAGGGTACACCACGTATGAAAGAGATTGCCGAATATGTGCGCAAAGGCGCCATGGCCTATCTGAAACAGCAATACCGTGTGGTGACCATAGTATTTATTGTATTGGCAGCCATTTTTGCCTTTATGGCCTATGTGTTGAAGATGCAGAACCCCTGGGTTCCCTTTGCCTTCCTCACCGGCGGTTTCTTCAGCGGTCTGGCAGGTTTCTTCGGTATGAAGACGGCTACCTATGCCTCAGCCCGTACCGCCAACGCAGCCCGTAAAAGTCTTGACGGCGGCCTTCGCATTGCTTTCCGTAGCGGTGCTGTGATGGGTCTCACCGTAGTGGGTCTCGCACTGCTCGACATTGCAATATGGTTTATCGTGCTGAACATCTTCTATCATGGCGACAATCTCGCCCTTGTAACTATCACTACCACGATGCTTACCTTTGGTATGGGTGCTTCGACACAGGCCTTATTTGCCCGTGTGGGCGGTGGTATTTACACTAAGGCTGCCGATGTCGGTGCCGACATTGTGGGTAAGGTGGAAGCCGACATTCCTGAAGATGACCCCCGCAACCCCGCCACCATCGCCGACAATGTGGGTGACAACGTAGGCGACGTAGCCGGTATGGGTGCCGACCTCTACGAGAGTTATTGCGGCAGTATTCTCTCCACCGCCGCTCTTGGAGCCACGGCCTTTGCCACTTCGCAAATTGAGGGTATGCAACTCAGGGCAGTTATCGCACCAATGCTGATAGCCGCCGTGGGTGTATTCCTCTCCATTTTTGGCATCTATTTGGTACGCACCAAGGAAGGTGCTACGATGAAGAATTTGCTCCGCTCCCTCTCTCTGGGCACCAATGTCTCGGCACTACTCATAGCTGCTGCAACTTTCCCCATCCTATACTTGCTCGGATTGGAAAATTGGCTTGGACTATCATTCTCTGTCGTCACTGGCCTCGCAGCCGGTGTGATTATTGGACAAGCCACCGAATATTACACATCTCACTCTTATAAGCCTACTCAGAAGATTTCTGAGGCCGGTCTCACAGGCTCAGCCACTGTCATCATTAAGGGTATTGGCACTGGTATGATTTCCACATGCATCCCCGTAGTGACCATCGGTGTAGCTATTATGCTGAGTTATCTCTGTGCCAACGGTTTCCAAACCGCGATGACCGCTGAGAATCTCTCCTTCGGTCTCTACGGTATTGGCATCGCCGCAGTGGGTATGCTTTCTACACTGGGTATCACGCTTGCCACTGACGCCTACGGCCCCATCGCCGACAATGCCGGCGGCAATGCAGAGATGAGCGAATTGGGCGAGGAAGTACGTCATCGCACCGATGCCCTCGACGCCCTCGGCAACACCACAGCTGCCACAGGAAAAGGTTTTGCCATTGGCTCTGCAGCCCTTACGGCACTTGCCTTGCTTGCATCTTATATAGAAGAGGTGAAGATTGCCATGCACCGTGCTGGCGACCAGATTGAAAACCTGCATGGTATGGCTGTGGATGCCATGAATGCAACCATTCCCGACTTCATGAATCATTTCCAGGTGACATTGATGAACCCGAAGGTTCTTGTAGGTGCCTTCATCGGTGGTATGGCAGCCTTCTTATTCTGTGGTCTCACCATGGAGGCTGTGGGTCGCGCCGCCCAGAAGATGGTGGAAGAGGTGCGCCGTCAGTTCCGTGAGATTAAGGGAATCCTTGAAGGAAAGGCCACTCCTGATTATGGTTCATGTGTGGAGATTTCCACCCGTGCCGCCCAACATGAGATGATTTTCCCATCATTGTTGGCCATTGCTATCCCTATCATCGTTGGTATAGTTCTCGGTGTTGGTGGTGTGCTCGGACTGCTTGTAGGAGGATTGACTTGCGGTTTCACACTTGCCGTATTCATGGCCAATGCCGGTGGTGCCTGGGACAATGCAAAGAAGAATGTAGAGGAGGGCAAATTTGGTGGTAAAGGCTCGTTTGCCCATAAGGCCACCATCGTGGGCGACACAGTGGGTGATCCCTTCAAGGACACCTCTGGTCCCAGCCTCAACATTTTGATTAAACTGATGTCGATGGTAAGCATTGTAATGGCCGGTTTGACTGCAGCATTCTCTTAATAGAGCGCATTTTAACAAAAATTATACTTTAAGTTCGCTCAATGCGATGAAAAAGTATTAATTTTGCGGCCAAATCTGCATTTTATTAGAATAAATATGAGCAACTCCGAGGAAACAAAGCATAGCAGCCACTCCAGCAGTGGTGAGCATCACCACCACCACCACCATCATAGTAGCAGTAGTAGTAGTGGTAAGAAGCATAAAAAGCACATGGACGACTCCGATCGTTTCAAACGTCATGGTCTTTCATCCATTCGTCGCCGCAAACTGATATCCAAGTGGTTATTCAGATTTCTCTGCGTAGTAGCAATTGGAGTTGTGCTCTATGCAATCTGGGCATGGAGAAATTAATTATACCATCATAAATTCTTTGGGGGTATGCCAGCTGGCATACCCCCATTTTTTTAACAATAAAGTTCAAATTTCAAAACACAAATCATTATGGTGTAACACGGAACCAATCTGCCTCTATCCATCCGCGGTCAGTATTGCCGTCAGGCTCAACGCTAACGAATCCCATCTTAGCACCAATCCACTTTCCCTCGCGCATTTTGAAGGATTCACCTGCAGGTTGATATTTTTCCCCGTCAGTACTATAAAAGAACTGGCATATACCGTCTTTCACCACCATTTGCATGTATATGTCAATGTGGAGGCCTGGTTTATAGTCGATTTTATCCTTCGCTGTTGGTTTGAGTATGGCAATCTGCTCCATCGTCTCATGTTTTCCCTTATCTGCATCTTTACAAGTAGAGCGCAAAAGAAGGAATTCCCCTCCTACCCTTTTCACTATTAGTGCAGAATAGTCAAGCCCCATCATGATGATGCCCCCCATTTGGTTGTCAGCTTTGGAGGTGAATCTCAGCTTCGCAGTGGCAGTGAATTGGTCGGCAGGTGTTTTCTGTAATAGCATATTAGGTACATCCCATAGATTGGGTGCTTCTGCATCATGTTTGAAATTAAAGATACGGAAGGTGCCAAATGCCGTCGGCATGCCAAAAGTCTCCTGGTAGTTGGCCTGCCACTGCCATTGTCTACCCATAACGGGCATGTCGAACTCATCACTCTCAACAGGGTTGACAATGGTATTCTCCGCTGATTTCGGCTTCTTATATGTGATTACAGGCACTCCTTTCTTTCCCATGATTGGCCATCCCGACGACCAATCTACAGGTTGCAGATGCACCACACGTCCATAGCAATCTTTGTCTTGAAAGTGTAGGAACCAGTCCTCACCATATTTTGTATGAACCCATCCTCCTTGGTGTGGACCATTAACCGCAGTCTTCCCTTGTTCCAATACGATTTTATGCTCATAAGGTCCGTATGGTGACTTGGCACGCATAGCGAGTTGAAATCCCGTGGGCACGCCTCCCGCTGGACACAGAATCCAGTACCATCCGTCGCGTTTATAGAATTTCGGTCCTTCACAGGTACGGTTTTCTGTACCGTTTCCATCAAAAACGATGACAGGATTTGAGATGGGAGATGTACCCTCGGCGTTCATCTCACGCACCGTGAGTACTGACGCAAAGCGTGAGCGGCTGTTGGCCCATCCGTTGACCAAATAGCATCGTCCATCGTCATCCCACAGCGGGCAGGTATCGATGAGTCCTTTTCCCCGGATAACGCAAAGAGGCTTACTCCAACGCCCCGCGGGATTGTCGGTCTTCACCATATAGACGCCATGGTCGGGGTCGCCCCAGTAGATGTAGAACGTGCCATCATGATAGCGGATACTCGGTGCCCATACGCCATTACCGTGCTGTGGCGTGTTGAAGTGTTCTATCAACTGGTTGTCGCCCTCGTAGAGTCCCAACGGCAGGGCATAATTGATGATTTCCCAATTCACCAAGTCGCGCGAGTGAAGGATTGGCAACCCTGGGATGCATTGAAAACTGCTTGCCGTGAGATAATAGTCATCGCCCACCACACAGACATCTGGGTCGCTATAATCGGCATTGATAACTGGATTTTTGTAAGTGCCGTTGCCATTGTCGGGCGACCATACCTGCGAGTGGTAACTGTTCTGTGCCGACAATGTCAACTGCAGCGTTAATAACATCAAGATAGTAGTTAGTTTTTTCATAAGGGTATTTTAGATTTTTTAGTGGCTATATGAAATATAGAGGTAAAAGTGATTATATAACCCATTATTCGAGCAGCAGATGATATTGGGAACCTGGTACGATACGCATAGAACGGAATTGGTGGTTTGTGCGGTGAGCCACACTTAATGCCACATACCCCATAGTGCGACGGAGATTGATTTCCACACAGGGATGGAGGAGATTGCAACGTTCGGAACGCACCACCATCATATCTACACCTAATGGACCTGCATAGACGTGGGCAATCTCACGGGCAAGGATTGTGAGAAGTTGGTTTTTCACAGCAGATAGTTTTTCCGGCTCGATATATGATGCCAATAGTTGGAGTTTCTGTTCTTCAGGCAGGAGAAGATTGCCGGTATAGGCACCATTCGATGTATCGAAAATCGAAAGGCCTTCATATATTATCCCTCCCTGACCATCTGCAGTGAATTCGAGTGCGAAGTCCTGAACTTTATCATACCATGGCTCGACAATGATAGCACCCTGCTGGCGGATGATGTTGGCCACAAAGCCAGCATCCGGTTCAGACAGGTCACCACAAAGATATCTCATCCCCCTTCCACTACAACTCCAAGGGGCTTTTACTACAACTCTATGCTTTTTCTCAAGATAAGCAAACACCTCATCTACCGTGTGCAGACAATAGCGTTCTCCAATGGTGAAATCGTTATTTTCAACCAATAAACAGAGGACAGGAATCGATGCCTCGCGATGGGAAAATTTACGGATTCTTTCCACCATCGCATTATCGGGCATATCACATTCTTTCATCACACCGGCTTTAACAAGTTGCCACCTGACAGCAGCATCCCATCCCCATACATCCATATCACCAAGAGGTTTTTCTTTAGAAAGAAAACGCATATGATTGAGTGTTACGAAAGATACTTTGGGTAGCCACTGCAGAAATGGAGCAGCGCAAGTCCGAGCCACGTCAACGTCATCTACGATGACCACATCGTCGTCTTCGGCCCAAAAAGCAGGTAGGAATCCCAGCCAATAACGCATCCCTCTCCCCGCCGCCGGTGGTGTAAAGCCCCTTGTGCCAGCAGCCAATGCCATATCGTGCTCAGGATTAAAAAAATGCCATTTCATATTGTGACAATCACCTCACATGGGATTATTGGGATAAAATAAGACCTTGCATGCAAGAATTGATGCAAAAATACAAAAAAAACATATATTTTGCAAACTTGACTTTGCAAATTTGAAAAAAAAGCGTACCTTTGCATGGATTTTCAATAGCATTCGGTTGTAGATGTCGAGATAGAATGACATCAGCGTATCTTTAAAGACAGCAGAACAAACTATTTTTCATTTTATGGAGGCTTTTTTCCGTACTCATTCCTATCTCGTGGAGCATGTCAATGCTCCTGTACGGCGTATGCTCATGGACGAGATAGATTGGAACGACCGCCTCATCGGCATCAAAGGTACACGCGGTGTGGGAAAGACCACCTTTCTGCTTCAATATGCCAAAGAACACTTTAATGTCAGCGACAGGAAATGTCTCTATTTGAATCTCAACAACTTCTATTTCCAAGGGCGAGGCATCGTTGATTTCGCCGGTGAGTTTGTTGCCCAAGGAGGCAAAGTGTTGCTCATCGACCAAGTTTTCAAACATCAGGACTGGAGCAAAGACCTAAGGAAATGTTACGACAACTATCCAGAGCTGAAAATCGTCTTCACTGGTTCAAGTGTGATGAGACTGAAAGAAGAGAACCCTGAACTCAACGGCATTGTAAAGAGTTACAATCTACGAGGTTTTTCTTTCCGTGAGTTTATCAACCTCCAGACAGGCAACCATTTCGAACCTTATACACTTGATGAAATCCTCTCCGACCACGAGCGGCTCATCAAGCGAATTCTTCCCCACGTGCGTCCTGCCGACTATTTCCAGAGTTACCTACACCATGGTTTCTATCCTTTCTATCAGGAACAGCGGAACTACTCTGAGAACCTGCTGAAGACGATGAATATGATGACCGAGGTAGACATTCTGCTTATCAAACAAATTGAGTTGAAATACCTCAGTAAAATAAAAAAACTCTTCTACGAATTAGCCGTAGATGGTCCCAAGGCGCCCAACATCAGCCAGTTGGCCACAGACATTGAAACCAGCCGCGCCACTGTGATGAACTACATCAAATACCTTGCAGACGCCCGACTGATTAATATGATTTATCCTCCAGGCGAACGTTTCCCCAAGAAGCCCACAAAGGTGATGCTCCATAATCCCAACTTGATGTATGCTATCTATCCAAGTAAGGTTGAACAACAAGATGTGATGGAAGCATTCTTTGTCAATTCACTATGGAAAGACCATAAGGTGAACCAAAGAAGCCATGAGCGCCACTATGTGGTGGACAGCCATCTACGATTCCGCGTCTGCGACGCCACCCAACCCTACCGCCACCGTGATGAAGAGCCAACCTACCTGGCCCGTTACAATACAGAAGTGGGCAAAGACAATGCCCTCCCCCTCTGGCTCCTTGGTTTTCTATACTAGGAAGTTGACAAGTGGATGAGCGGACAAATTGACAAGTCAGGACTCCATAAAAATCATACATATTTCACAACAAATATCAATTAACATTTACGTAAAATGGCAAAAGAAAAGAAATTTATCACTTGTGATGGTAATGAGGCTGCTGCACATATCAGTTATATGTTCAGCGAAGTAGCCGCCATCTATCCTATCACG